>NZ_SMKY01000310.1 GCF_004349235.1 Actinomadura darangshiensis
GGCCGTGGCCGTGCTCGCCGGGTCGGGGTCGTCCGGGGTCGGGTTCGCGCTGCACATGGCGATCTCGGTGCTGGTCGGCGCCGGGTTCGGGCTGCTGGCGGTGCGGCAGCGGATCCGGTCGAGCGAGCTGGTGTTCTGGGGGCTGGCCTACGGGGTCTTCTGGTGGTTCCTGGGGACGCTGACCCTGCTGCCGCTGCTGACCGGCGCGCCGCTGACATGGAGCCTGGCGAGCGCGCAGGCGGCCGTGCCGAGCCTGCTCGGCCACCTGTACTACGGCGCGGTCACCGCGGTCGGATTCGTCCTGCTCCATCCGGACGGCCGGTTCGCCGTCCGGGAGCATCTGCGCCCGGAGGCGCTGCTCCGCGGGCTGATCGCGGCCGGGATCGTCGTGACGTTCGGTGCCGGGACGCGCCTGGGCTGGCCGGCCGTCGTCTGCATGGGGGCCGCCTACCCGGTGCTGTTCAGCGGACGCGCCGAGGGGACGGGCCCGGCGCTCGTCCGCGGCACGGCCTACGGTTTCCTGTGGTGGGTCGTGGCCGGCCTGACCGTGGCGCCGCTGGTCGAGGACGGTGCGCTCGGCTGGTCACAGCCGGAGGTGGCGGAGGCGACGACCCGGCTGCCGCCGTACCTGCTGGCGGGCGCGGGCATCGCGGCCGTCTTCGGCTGGCTCGGCTCGCTCGCGCGCGGCCTGTTCGTGGACGACGTCCGGCTGCTCCACCACGAGGTCGGGACGCGCGGGCTGAGGGCGGTCGGCTATGGCGCGCTGGCGGGGCTCGCCGGCGGCGTCCTGTTCGGGCTGCTGTGGGGGACCGTGGACGCGCTGCCGGCCGTGGCCCGGCTCGTCGGGGCGCGCGGCGCCGTGGCCGGGTGGGTCGTCCATCTGGTGATCGCGCAGCTCATCGGGGTGTCCTACGCGCTGCTGTTCCGCGGGCGCGGCTACGACCTCGTGTCCGGCGTCGGCTGGGGGCTTTCGTACGGTTTCTTCTGGTGGGTGCTCGGCGCGCTGACGCTGCTGCCCGTCCTGCTGGGCCAGCCGCCGAGGTGGAGCGCCGGTGCCATCGCGGCGGCCTTCGCCAGCCTCGTCGGGCATCTCGCCTACGGCGCGGCGCTGGGTGCCGTCTACGCCTGGCTGGAGCATCGCGAGAACCCGTGGTGGGTCGCGCGCAGCGAGGTCGAGGCGGTCCGTGCCACCGCCCGCCGCGAGCAGGTCCTCGGTTCGGCTCCCGCGCTGTGGACGCTGACCGTCCTGATCGCCTTGGCCGTCCCTGTCATGGTGGCGTGAGGCCCTATTCGGCGTGGACGCGGGATCGGCGGTCGAGGATGGCCAGGGTGTCCTCACACCAGCGGAGGTTCTCGCGCTCGAACGCGAGGCCGCGCATGAGGGTGAGGTAGGGGCCGATGCGGTCGGCGGTGGCGAGGTGCTCCTCTTCGGTGCGTCCGCCCAGGAAGTGGGCCCGAATCCGCTCGAAGCGCGCGATTTTGGATTCGGCCCAGGACTTGCGCTCCCGGAGGGCGTTCATGACGGCCTCGACGTCGCCTGCGTCCACCGCCTGGACCTGCACCATCAGCTCTTCACGCATGGCGCCGGGGCGAGGCGGGGCGGCGGTGAACTCGTAGAGGGCGCGGTGTCCGGCTTCGGTGAGGGAGAACAGGCGCTTGTTGGGGCGGCGTTCCTGCTCGACGACGCGCGCCTGGATCAGGCCCTGCGCGGCCATCTTCTCCAGTTCGCGGTAGAGCTGCTGGGGCGTGGCCATCCAGAAGTTGGCGACCCCGGCGTCGAAGCTCTTGGACAGGTCGTAACCGGACGCCTCTCCCTCCAGAAGCGTGGCCAGGACGGCGTTCCGCAGCGACATGGCCACGAGCGTAGCGACCTTTCACGGTCGTCCGGGCCACGCGGTTGTGTGTCGGACGCCACGGTCCTGGACGGCCGCCTCCCGCTACTCTTAGTGTCATTGACACTTAATCAACAATTTGCATATGAAGGAGGTGCGGGGATGCATCCGTTCCGGCGCGCGGTCGAGGCCGGGGACACCTCGGCGATCGAGGGCCTGCTGGCCGACGACGCGGTGTTCACCAGCCCGGTGGTGTTCAAGCCCTACCAGGGGAAGGCGATCACCGCGGCGATCGTGCGCGGTGCCGCGCGCGTGTTCGAGGACGTCCGCTACGTCCGCGAGATCGTCAGCGCGGACGGCCGCGACCACGCCCTCATCTTCCGGGCGGAGATCAACGGCCGCCAGGTGCAGGGATGCGACTTCCTCCACCTCGACGAGGACGGACTGATCGACGACCTCACCGTCATGGTGCGCCCGCTGACGGCCGCCAACGCGCTGGCCGAGGCGATGGGCGCCCAGTTCGACCGGATCGAGCGCGAGGCCCTCGGCGCCCCGGTGGCGGAGGCGCAGTAGAGCACCGTCCGCCCCCGGGGCCGCGCGGGCAGTGTCACCAGGGGATGGGGCCGTTCGCGTACAGATAGCCTCCGGTCGGGCCGTCGGGGCCGATCAGCGCCATCCGGACGATGATCTCCGCGCCCTCCTCGACGGTCTGGGTGCCGGTGTTGCCGTTCAGGTCGGTCTTGGTGAAACCGGGCTCCACCGCGTTGATCCGCATGTCCGGGAACGCCTTGGCGAACTGCACGGTGACCATGTTGACCGCGGCCTTCGACGCCGGATACGCGACGCCCGGGTAGTCGTAGGCAGGCGTCCCCTCGGTGCTGACGACGGTCAGCGAGCCCAGGCCGCTGCTGAGGTTCACCACGACGGGGGCCGTGGAGCGCCTCAGCAGCGGCAGGAACGCATGGGTGACGCGCACGATGCCGAAGACGTTCGTCTCGAAGACCGTCCGCATCACGTCGGCGGTCACGTCCGCGGCGCCGACGATGCCGTTGTGCTCTGCCCGCTCCTCGATACCGGCGTTGTTGACCAGTACGTCGAGGCCGCCGGCGGCCTCGATGGTCTTCACCGCGGCGGCGACGGACGCGTCGTCGGTGACGTCGAGGACGACCGTCTCAGCACCGAGCCGTGCGGCGGCCGCCCGCCCGCGCTCGGCGTCCCGGCTCCCGACATAGACGGTGTGGCCGGCCTCGACGAGCCGGCGGGCGGTCTCGAACCCGAGTCCCTTGTTCGCTCCGGTGATCAGTGTTGTCGTCATGTCCCCACCCTGCGTCCGGGCGGAGCGGGCGAACAGCGGTCCCATGTTCCTGGGACCACCGGTACCAGGCGGCCGGCGCGGGCGGTGGGCAGACTGGAGGCATGGTGACGGGCGAGTTCGGCGCCGCGGTGCGCCGCTGGCGCGACCGGGTCTCCCCCGCGGCGGCCGGGCTGCCCGCCGGCGGGCACCGGCGCGCGGCCGGACTGCGCCGCGAGGAACTGGCCATGCTCGCCGGGATCTCCGTCGACTACGTCACCCGCCTGGAGCAGGGCCGCGCCGCGAACCCGTCCGCGCAGGTCGTCGAGGCCCTGGTGAGGGCGCTGCGGCTGTCGCCGGACGAGCGGGCGCACCTGTTCGGGCTGGCCGGGCTGGCGCCTCCGGGCGCGGACACGATACCGGCGTACATCACGCCGAGCGTTCAGCGCATGCTGGACCGGCTGGCCGGGACGCCGGTCGCGGTGTACGACGCGTCCTGGACGCTGCTCACGGCCAACCAGCCGTACGCGGCGCTGATGGGGGACCCGTCCGGATGGCGCGGACACGAACGCAACGGCGTGTGGCGCAACTTCACCGGATCCGGCGGCCGGGTCCGGCAGACCGCGGAGGCCCGGCGCGCGTTCGAGGCCGCGCTGGTCGCCGACCTGCGCTGGACCGCCGGCCGCTACCCGGCCGACCGGCGGCTGCTCCGCCTGGTCGCCGACCTGCGCGACGCCAGCGGCCGGTTCGCCGAGCTGTGGGACTCCGGAGCGGTCGGCCACCACGAGGTGGCCCGCAAGACCATCGACCACCCCCGCGTGGGCCCGCTCATGCTGGACTGCGACATCTTGACGGTGACGGGCTGCGACCTGCGCATCATGGTCTACACGGCCGAGCCCGGCACCGAGGACGCCGAACGTCTCGCACTGCTCTCCGTCCTCGGAACCCAGACGCTCGCTGGTTAGCGCCCCTTCGCCTACGCTGCGGGTATGCGCGGACAGGACCGCCCCGCCCGGGTCGAGGACGTGCACGAACTCGCCCTGGGCATGCCGCATGTCACGGTCGAGCACGCGTCCGGCGGCAACCCCGTCTACCAGGTCGGCGGCAAGTCGTTCGTGTTCTTCCGCAACCCCCGCCCGGACGCGGTCGACCCGGTGACGGGCGAGCGCCTCCCGGACGTGATCGTGTTCTGGGTGCCGTCCGAGTCCGACAAGCAGGCCCTGGTGCAGGACGAGGCGTCGCCGTTCTTCACCACGCCGCATTTCAACGGCCACAGCTCAGTGCTGCTGCGAGGCGGCCGGATCGGTGAACTCACGCTGCGGGAACTGACCGAGGTCGTCCAGGACGCATGGCTGTCCCGCGCATCCCGCCGCCGCGCCGAAACCTGGCTGAGCGACCACCCTCCAAAGTGAGGGCTTCCCCCGCCGACCTTGCGGTCAGGCGTCGCTCACTTCTTGAGGGCGATTCCCCCGTGAATGGTGACCTCGGCGTCGTCGAGAGCGGACGACTCCTGGTCGGGGTGCCAGCGATGGACGGCCACGACACCCGGGTCGAGGATCTCCAGCCCGGAGAAGAAGGACTCCACCTCGGGCTTGGTGCGCGCCACCGTCGGGATGCCGTGGGCGTTGTAGGCGGCCACGCCCGCGGCGACCACGTCGGGGTTGTTGTCGAACGTGGTCGTGGACAGCGCCAGGATGCTGCCCGGAGCCAGCGGTTCCAGGAGGCGATCGAGGATCCGCCTCACATCGTTGTCGTCGATGATGAAATGCAGGATCGCGATCAGGCTCAGCGCGACGGGCCGCTCCAGGTCCAGGTAGTCGCGCAACTGCCCGGAATCCAGAATCGCGTCAGGGTCCATGAAATCGGCGTCCAGATAGCCCGTCCTGCCCTCGGCGGTGCTGGTGAGCAGGGCCCGCGCGTGGACGAGCACGATCGGATCGTTGTCGACGTACACGATCCGCGACTCGGGCGCGACGCCCTGCACCACCTCGTGCAGGTTCGGGGAGGTGGGAAGCCCGGTACCGATGTCGAGGAACTGCCTGATGCCGTGCTCGGCGGCGACATGCCGGGCCATCCGCGCCATGAACTTCCGGTTGGCCCGCATGGACGTCGGGAGGTTGGGCCAGTCCCCGACGATGTCCGCCGACGCGGCCCGATCAGCAGGGAAGTTGTCCTTGCCACCGAGAAGATAGTCATAAATCCGGGCCGAATGCGGGATATCGGTCTGCAGATCCAGGTCGCGGTCGGTCACGTCGATCCCCTGACGGTCGGTAGATGATCTAGCTTAGGCGTTTCCTCCCTTTAGGGAAGGGCATTGGCCATTACCGACAACTACGGCATGCCGTCCGCCGGCAGGCGCTCTGGCAGCCCGAGCCGCGGGAACCGGTCGTCGTGGAACGTGATGATCTCGGTGATCGCCCCGCCGGTGACGCGCAGGACGTCGATCGTCAGCGGCAGGTACGCGCCCTCGCAGTCCCGCCATTGGTAGAAGGCGACGGCGGGCTGCCGATTCACGAAGGTGGGGACGCCGCGCAGGCCCTCCATGCCCTCGAAGCCGTCCTCGACCCAGCCGTTCACCACCGTGTCGCGGCCGGCGTACAGGCCCGGCGTGGGCGGCATCGAGCACCGGACGTCGTCGCGCAGCAGTGCGGCGAGCCCGTCGACGTCCGTGGCCACGCTGGCGTCGGTGTAGCGGCGCACCAGTTCGCGCGTCCCGGCGTCCTCCTCGCCGCCGGTCCAGTCTTGCCGCTCGGCGGGCAGGTGCTCCCGCATGCCGGCGCGGGCCCGCTGCAGCGCGCTGTTCACCGAGTTGACGGAGTCTCCGAGGAGCTCGGCGACGTCCTTCGCCGGCCAGCCGAGCACGTCCCGCAGGATCAGGACGGCCCGCGTGCGCGGCACGAGGTGCTGGACCGCGACCAGGTACGCCAGCTCGATCGTCTCCCGCGCGACGGCGACGGTCTCCGGCTCGTCCGCGTCGCCCGCGGGCAGTTCGTCGAGCAGCCGGTCCGGGTAGGGCTGCAGCCACAGCACCTCGCCGCCGGTCGCGGGCTCCGGACGGCACTTGGCGAGCAGGTCGAGGCAGGCGTTGGTGGCGATCCGGTACAGCCAGGCCCGGAACGTCGACCGCCCCTCGAAGGTCTCCCGCCGACGCCAGGCGCGCAGGAACGTCTCCTGCACGGTGTCCTCGGCGTCTTCGAACGACCCGAGCATCCGGTAGCAGTGCACGTGCAGCTCCCGCCGGTGCCGCTCCGCCAGCCCCGAGAACGCCGGCTCATCGACCTCGCCCAGCCCGCTCACGCCCAGGTCCTCCAGCCGCGTGTCCGCACCCATCACGTCACCCTTCCCTCTTGTCGTGTCCGTCATAGGTGTGACGGGTGCGGACGCGAGAACTCATCACCAGGGCGTTGAGCGTCGGGCCGCGCCAGTGGTCAGCCGGCGCGGCGGTGGTGGTCGGCGAGGCGGGTCAGCAGGGCGGTGAGCTGGGTGCGTTCGTCTTCGGTGAGCGGGCCGAGGAGGTCGTCCTGGATGCCGGCGAGGACCTTGTCCAGTTCTCGCAGGTGGCGGGAGCCGTCCGGGGTGAGCGTGATGACGTTGCGGCGCCGGTCGGACGGGTCGGGGGAGCGCTCGACCAGGTTCTTGGCGGCGAGTTCGTTGACGGCGGCGACGACGTCGCTGCGGTCGATGCCCGTCCGGCGGCCGAGGTCGGCCTGGCTGGACGGGCCGTACTCGTCCAGGGCGGCGAGCAGCCGGAAATGGTAGCCGCGGGCGCCGGCGGCGGCGAACCCCTCGGCGACCAGGCGGTGGCTGTGCGCGGAGACCTGGTTGATCAGCCAGCTCGCGGCGTGCCGGAGGCGCGCGGGGGTTTGGGCGTCGGCCGTCATCATGCGGATCAGTCTACGGGGCTGTTGGGTCGGCCAACGATCGAGTAATGTTGGGTATACCAACATTGGATTAACCAATGAACGGAGTGGTCATGAACGACCGTGCCGAACTGTCCGAGCTGATCAGCCGCCTGGGGCGGTGGCTGGACGACAAGAGCCCTGACGAGGGGCGGGCCCTGTTCGTCGAGGGCGCGGAGGCGCACACGCTGGGCGGCGTCGCGAAGGGTGTCGACGCGATCGTCGAGCAGGCGCGCAAGAACCACAAGGTCCCGACCCAGCACTTCATCACCGATCCGCTCGTCGACGTCGACGGAGACCGTGCCACGGTCGGCGCGAACCTGCTGGTCGTCTTCGCGAACGAGGGCGGACCGCGCCTGCTGGGCGAACGGTACGAGCTGCGGGCCGCCCGGACGGCGGATGGCTGGCGCATCGCGCGAGTGCAGGCCCGTTCGGTCTGGGAGGTCGCGAAGGTCTGAGATCACGCCCTCGCATCCGGCGTCCAGGCGGGCTTCCGCCGATTCAGGGTGAGGTGAGTTGTTCGGAGAGGTCGTGCAAGCGCGCGCGGGCCTCGGCGTCGTACGCCTGGGCGTCGGCATGGGCTTCCTGGAGGCCGTTGAAGAAGCGGCCGGAAACGTCGTCCAGTGCCGGGTCGGTGACCAGGCGGTGCGTCGCGCGGACGCCCTCCTCCAGGGTGCTGATCGGCGAGGGGACCATCTTGGTGGGCATGTAGGTGGCCGGGTGCAGGGCGTTCGCGGTGACGCCCGTCCCGGCCAGTTCATCGGCGAGGTCGATCGTGAAGAGGACTTGGGCGAGCTTGCTCTGGCAGTACGCCCGCGTCCCGCTGTAGCCGCGGGTGATCATGACGTCGTCGAAGTCGATCGCCTGCTGGCCGAGGCTGCTCACATTGACGATCCGCGCCGGCGCCGACGAGACGAGCGTCGGGAGCAGCAGCCGGGTGAGCAGGTAGCCGGACAGGTAGTTCACCTGGAACGTCAGCTCGTGGCCGTCGGCGCTCTCCTGCCGTGGGCCGGTGGTGCCGATGCCCGCGTTGTTGACGAGCACGTCCAGGCGCGGATGGTCGGCGCGGACGGCCTCGGCCAGCGCGCGGGCCTCGGCGAGGGACGACAGGTCGGCGCGGTACCAGGAGGCACGGCCGCCGATCTCCTGGAGGGTCGCCTTGCCGCGCCGGTCGTCCCGTCCGTGGACGAGGACCGTGGCGCCTTCGGCGGCGAGTTCGGCGGCCAGGGCGCGACCGAGCCCGTCGGTCGCGCCCGTGATGAGAATGGTCTGCTGGTCGATGGGACGCATGTTCCCCATGGTGCTCGACGCGTCCACACGTTAACCAGGGCTCGCCCAGCCTGGTACCCGGGATGACAGGCTTCGCCTAGGGCCGGTGCAGGAAATCCTGGACGAGTTTGGTGAACTCGTCGGGCCGCTCTGCCATCGCCACATGGCCGGTGTCGAGTTCGGCGTATTCGCTGCCGCCGATGGCCTCGGACAGCTCCCGGTGGTTCTCGACGGGGATCGTCTGGTCGTGGGTCGCCCCGATCACCAGGGCGGGCGCCTCGATCCGGGGCAGCAGCGACCGGATGTCGAGCCGCCGGACGAGGTCGATCTGGCGCAGGACGCCGTCCGTCGGGCGCATGAACGCGACGGCCTGCTCGACCGCCTCGTGCCCGATCCGGTTGAGGAACGGGCGGCTGTAGGCGGTGAGCGTGGCGAAACGTCCGAAACTCTCGGGGTCGTCCAGCCTCCGCCATGTGGTCATGTACTGCTGGACGTACTCATCGCCCGCGTGGGTCAGGCCCGCGACGGGCACCAGGCGCCGGACGAGGTCCGGGCGCAGCGCCGCCGCGGCGGCGACGGTGGGTGCGCCGAGCGAGAACCCGACCACGTCGGCCGGGCCGGTACCGGAGTCCTCGATCACCGCGTTGACCTGCGCGGCGAGGCCCTCGACGGTGATCGGGGAGCCGTCGTCCTCGGCCGGGTCGCTGCCGGCGAGGTCGGGCAGGACGACGGTGCGGTGATCGGTGAAGCGGTCGAGCAGCGCGTCCCACATGATCGAGCCGGGCCCGACGCCGTGCACCAGGACGAGCGCGGGGCCCGCGCCCTCGACGCGGTAGGAGATGCGGGCGTTTCCAACGGTGAGCTTCGGCATGGCCGGCCGTCCTCTCGGTTGCTGCGGACGTTGTCGACGCTGCCAGCGCCCGGCGGCGATGAGGAGCGGACCGCTTTGGCTAGGACAACCGATCCCAGCCTCCGCCCTACGGACATTCCGGACGGAGCGGAATCATGGGGGTATGGAGATGGACCGCACGGAGCTCGCCGACTTCCTCCGCCGCTCCCGCGAGCGGCTCCGGCCGCAGGAGGTCGGCCTGACGGCGGGCCCGCGGCGCCGGACGCCGGGGCTGCGCCGCGAGGAGGTGTCGCAGCTCGCCGGGATGTCCGCGGACTACTACATGCGGCTTGAACAGGCCCGCAGCCCGCAGCCGTCCACGCAACTGCTCGGCGCCCTGGCCCGTGCGCTGCGGCTGACGCTGGACGAGCGCGACCATCTCTACGTCCTCGCCGGGCACCGCCCGCCGGCCGGGCCGTACGCGGGCGAGCACGTCCGGCCGAGCCTGCTGTACCTGCTGGACCGGCTGCAGGAGACCCCGGCGCAGATCATCGGTGACCTCGGCGACCTGCTCGCCCAGAACGCGCTGGCGGAGGCGCTTTTCGGCTGCGTCTGCACCGTCGAGGGGCCAGACCGGAACATCGTGTGGCGGTGGTTCACCGACCCGTTCGTCCGGGAGGCGTATCCGGAGGACGAGCACGAGCAGCACGCCCGGCAGCACGTCGCCCACCTGCGTGCGGCCGTCGCCCGCCGCGGCAACGACGAGGCGGCGTCCGCCCTGGTCGGACGGCTGCACGCGGCCAGCGCGGAGTTCACCCGGCTATGGGACCGGCACGAGGTCGCCGTCCACCGCGCCGGCCGGCTGAGGGTCGTGCACCCCGAGGTCGGGCCCATCGAGTTCGACATGGAGGCCCTGCTGACGCCCGCCGAGGACCAGCGCCTCTTCGTCTTCACCCCGCCGCCCGGCACCGGCGCCATCGAGTCCCTGGAACTCCTGCGCGTCATCGGCCCCGAAACCGCCCACCGCAGCCACATCTGACGCCGCTCTCAGCGGATGGTGAGACGCCACAGGGAGGTCGTTTCGGCGGCGCGGGCCGTGTGGAGGGGGTCGTCGGGATCGGTGGCACGTGGGTGG
>NZ_SMKY01000311.1 GCF_004349235.1 Actinomadura darangshiensis
GTCCCCCACTACCGGACCCTCTGGCTGGTCCTGTTCGCCGGCTGGATGTTCGCCTACGCCGACCGCGCGATCACCGGCCCGGTCGTCACCTGGATGATCGACAACGACGTCGACTTCCTGCGCGCCGCGGAGAACCCGCACGCCCTCGGCGGCCTGATCGGCAGCCTGTTCTTCGCGGGCTACATGCTGACCCAGCTGCCGAGCGGCCACCTCGGCGACCGGTTCGGGCACGCCGCCGTCCTCACCGTGTCGTTCGTGTGGGCGGGCGTCGCGACCATCGCCAGCGGCGTCTTCGCCGGGCTGCTGACGTTCGTCGCGCTCCGCGTCATCACCGGGCTCGGCGAGGGCGCCTTCTACTCCAACGACCGGTCGCTGGTCGTCGCCCACACCCCCGAGCACAAGCGCAGCCTCGGCCTCGGCGTGGCGATCACCGGCCTGGCCTTCGGGCTGACCGCCGCCAACATCGCGGCACCGCCCCTGCTGGACCTCGGCGAGGACGTCCTCGGCCGCGAGCACGCCTGGAAGCTGCCGTTCCTGGTGTTCGGCGCCTGCACCCTCGTGCTGTCGGCCTTCATGTGGCGGTTCATGCGCCGGCTCGCCGGACGCCCGCTGCGGCTGCGGGCCCCGTTCGCGCGGCTCGCCGCCATGGCCGCCGTGTTCTGCGCCCTGATCATGACGCTGTTCTGGGCGAGCGACCGGCTCGGCATCCCCGAGTGGGCCGCCGCGGCGGCGCAGATCGTGCTGGCGCTGGCCATCGTCGCGGTGATGCGGCGGCGCGGCGGCATGCACCTGTCGATCTCGCTGCGCGACCGCGACACCATGCTCGTCTACATCGCGGCGATCTCCATCCTGTGGAGCATCTGGCTGTTCGGGTACTGGTCGGTGGCGATCGTCTCGTCCGCCGCCGACAGCTCGCTGACCGAGGCCGGGCTCACCGCGGCGTTCAACGCGGGCGCCGGCATCATCGGCTTCCCCGTGGGCGGCCGGCTCTCCGACATCGCCAAGCGCCGCGGCTTCGGCCGCCGCAACCTGCTGATCGTGGCGACCGTCGGGCAGGGCGTCCTCGTCCTGCTCTTCGGCGCCTACCTGCAACTGGTCGGCGAGCCGTCGCTGTGGGTCATGGGCGCGCTGATGTTCGGCACCGGGCTGTTCCTCAACGCCGTCCAGCCGATGTCGCAGGCGCTGACCGCCGACCTCGTCCGCCCGGAGAACCACGGCTCGGCGTTCGGCATGTGGAACCTCGTCGCCGAGATCGGCGCCGTCGCCAGCCCGGTCGTCAGCGGCGCCCTCCGCGACGCCACCGGCGGCTGGACGACGGCGATCTACCTCGACGCCGGCCTGGTCCTGGTCAGCGCCGCGCTCTACCTGGGCGTGCGGCGCAGCGGACCGGCCGGGACGGACACCGCGGCCGTCGGCGTCGGCGGGCGGGCCGCCGCGTGAGAGCCGCGGGCCGCTAGGTCAGCAGCGACCTGACATGGGCGAGGATGGGCTTGCGCAAGCCCGGCAGGGCCGAGTGCTGGCCCATGGCGACCATCCCGGTCACCAGCGACGCGATGCCGCCGACGAGCATCCGGCACGCGAACTCGGGATCGGGCAGCGCGCGGAACCGCTCGTCCTCGCCCAGCAGGCCGTCCACGATGTCGACGAAGCCGCGCTGCACGGTGACCCGCAGCGCCGCCGCGGCGGGGCCCGCCGCGTAGACCTCCAGCAGGAACGTCCGGGCCGCCGCCGCGTCGGCCGCGAGTTCCCGCAGGTAGGCGCCGAGCGCGTGTTCGAGCCGCTGCATCACCGGCTCACCGGACGCGGCGAGCGCGTCGTTGACCTCGCCGATGATGCGGTCCGCCGCGGCCTGGTAGGCGGCGAGGAAGCACGCCTGCTTGTCGGCGAAGTGCTCGTAGAACGTCTCCCGCGACACGCGCGCCCGTTTCAGCACGTCCGCGACGGTCGTGCGGGCGTACCCCTTCTCCCCGACCGCCTGCGTCATGCCCTGGAGCATCCGGTCCCGCTGGGACGCGGAGACCTGCGCGCGGCTGAGGTGATGACGGCCGCGCGGCAGCGAGGTGAAGCCGTCGGAGTCGTCCACACGCACAAGCTACCAACGTGATCGATGTCCGGAAGGAAATCCATTTACCATGAACATTCGTGTTCGCCGAGGTGTTACGGTTCCTGTGCATATCGGGGCCGGACGTCCCCGCCCGAACGCGAGGCGGGACGACCGTGCGATCACGGCCCGGCGCAGCCGGCGAGTGGTGACCGTTGTCCAGGCAGTGCGCCACGGGGGCCGATCTGCACTGGACGACGTCCTGCCGCCCGCCACTGACCCCGTCGCCGGGCCCGATCCACCGGAAGACCGCGCGGCCCCGCGGTTTCCCTCCGGCCCTTCGGCCGCCCCCCACCGCAACCCGGTGGCGGCGGCCGGGGTTGACCCGCCATGTTCTCCATCCCAGAACCACGGCGGCCCGCCCTCATGCTCGCGGTACTGCTGACCGGCCAGTTCATGGTCAACGTCGACATCGCGGTGGTGAACGTCGCCGGGCCCTCCATCCAGGACGGCCTGCACCCGTCGGGCGGCGCCCTGGAGCTGATCGTGTCCGGGTACACGCTCGCGTACGCCGTCCTGCTCGTCACCGGCGCGCGGCTCGGAGCGGCGCGCGGCCACCGGCGGATGTTCCTGGCCGGGCTCGCCGCGTTCACGGTGGCGTCGCTCGCGTGCGGGCTGGCCCCGGCCACGGGCACGCTGGTCGCGGCGCGGCTCGCGCAGGGCGCGGCCGGGGCGCTGATGGTGCCGCAGGTGCTGTCCGGCATCCAGATCCACTTCACCGGCAAGGCGCGTGCACGCGCGCAGGGCATGCTCGCCGTCGCGCTGTCGGGCGGCGCCGTCGCCGGGCAGGTGCTCGGCGGCGTGCTCGTCTCGGCCGACCTGTTCGGGCTCGGCTGGCGGCCGATCTTCCTGGTCAACGTGCCGGTCGGCATCGTGCTGCTCCTGGCGGGCGTGCGGCTCCTGCCCGCTGACAGCGCCGGCGGCAGGGCGCGGCTCGACCTCCCCGGGGTCGGGCTGCTGTCGGGGGCGACGCTGCTGGGGATCGTCCCGCTGCTGTTCGGGCGCGAGGCGGGCTGGCCGGTCTGGACGTGGGTGTCTCTCGTGGCCTGCGTGCCGGTCTTCGTGCTCTTCGTCCGGCGGCAGCGGCGGGTCGCGTCGCCGCTGCTCGACCTGGGCGTCCTCACCCGTCCCGTCGTGGCGTGGTCGCTCGGGGCATTGGGTGCGGCAACGGGCACGTACTACGCGATGCTGTTCGTCCTCGCCCTCTATGTGCAGGACGGGCTCGGACGCAGCGCACTGTTCTCCGGGATGGTGCTCGTCTCATGGGTCGCCGCCTTCGGGATCGCCGGGCCGCTCGTGCCGCGACTGCCCGCCAGGGTCGTGGAGGGAGCTCCGGTCGCCGGCTACCTGCTGCTCGCGTCCGTCTACGTCGCCGTCGGGCTGTCGCACGCGGACGGGACGGCGCTGATCGTCCTGCTCGGGTTCGGCGGGCTCGGGCTCGGCCTCGGGTTCGCGCCGCAGCTCGCACGGATCACGGCGGACGTCCCGGCCGAGTACGCGACCGACCTCAGCGGCCTGATCAACATGAACTTCCAGCTGGGCGGCGTCGCCGGCGTCGCCGTCTTCGGGACGCTCTACCTCGGCGTCCCCGGAAGCCACGCGCACGCGCTCACCGTCGTCATGCTCGCCTTCGGCGGGACGGCCCTCGCCGCCTCGCTCGCCTCGCTCGCGGGCCGGCGGGCGGCGAAGCGCGAACGTCAGGGGAGCAGCCCGGCGCGGCGGGCGGCGGTCACCGCCTCCAGCCGGGTGTGACTGCCGAGCTTGCGCATCGCCGACCGCAGGTAGCTCTTCACCGTCTCCGGCAGCAGCCCGAGGCGTTCGGCGGCCTCCGCGTTCGTGCACCCGATCGCGACGTAGGACAGGACGTCCAGCTCGCGCGGCGACAGCACCGGGCGCGGGCCGTCCGGCTCGTCCAGCCCGGCCGCCGCGAGCCGCAGCGACGCCTCGCGCAGCCGGTCGCGGGTCGGCAGGTCGCGGACCTCCTCCGCCAGCGCCCGCAGCTCGGCGTGGACGGCCCGGACCTCCTCCCACCGCGACGCCGACGTGCCGGGCCGCATCCGGGCGAGCGCCTCGTCCGCGCGGTCCTGGACGGCGAGGTCCTGCTCGACCTCCCGGGCCGCCTCGACGGCCGCCCCCATGACCCGGTCGGCGAGCGACAGAGGCTCGCGCAGCGCGCCGTAGAGGACGCCGCGGCACCGCCGCCGCACGACGATCGGGACCGCGACGATCGACAGCAGCCCCTCCCGGCCGACGGGCTTGTCGTAGTCGTGGCTGATCGCCGCCGAACACGGATAGTTGCTGACCCAGGCCGGGCGCCCCATGGCCATGGCCTTGCCGCCGAGCCCGTTGCCGTGGCGCACGACCAGGCCGCTCAGCGAGTCGGTCGCGTTGCCGACGAGCTCGGTGATGTGCAGCCGGTCCTGGCCGCTCAGGGCGCCCCCGAACACCACGGGGAGACCGGTCGTGCGCTGCAGCGTCAGCACCGCCGACCGGACGGCCCCCACATCATCGCCCATATCCCGAGCATGCCCTGCGTGACCATGGTCACGAAAGGCCGCACGCACAGAAAGTCACGCGTGCCCGGCGTCGGGGTCCTCCAGGCCGAGGATGTCGACCGCCTCGGCGCGCATCTGCACCTTGCGGATCTTTGCCGGTGACCGTCATCGGGAACTCGTCCACGACGTGCACGTAGCGCGGGATCTTGTAGTGGGCCAGCCTGCCCTCGCAGAACGAGCGCAGCGCCCCGGCGGTCAGGCCCGGCACGCCCTCGCGCAGCCGCACCCACGCCATCAGCTCCTCCCCGTACTTCTCGTCGGGGACGCCGATGACCTGCGCGTCCACGATGTCGGGGTGGGTGTAGAGGAACTCCTCGATCTCCCGCGGGTAGACGTTCTCGCCGCCGCGGATCACCATGTCCTTGATCCGGCCGGTGATGTTGACGTAGCCGTCGCCGTCCATGACCGCGAGGTCGCCGGTGTGCATCCAGCGGGCCGCGTCGATCGCCTCGGCCGTCTTGTCCGGCTCCTGCCAGTACCCGAGCATCACCGAGTAGCCGCGGGTGCAGAACTCGCCGGGCACGCCGCGCGGGACGGTCACGCCCGTCTCCGGGTCGACGACCTTGACCTCCAGGTGCGGCAGGACGGTCCCGACCGTGGACACGCGCCGGTCCAGCGAGTCGCCCGCGCGGGTCTGCGTCGACACCGGGGACGTCTCCGTCATGCCGTAGCAGATCGCGACCTCGCCCATCCCGAGCCGGTCGATGACCTGCTTCATCACCTCCGCCGGGCACGGCGACCCGGCCATGATCCCGGTGCGCAGGCTGGACAGGTCGAGGCCGGTCAGCGACGGCTCGTTCAGGACGGCGATGAACATCGTCGGCACCCCGTACAGCGACGTGCAGCGCTCCGCCGCGACCGCTTCGAGGGTCGCCTTCGGGTCGAACCCCGGCGCCGGGATGACGACGCACGCGCCATGGCTCGTCGACGCGAGGTTGCCCATCACCATGCCGAAGCAGTGGTAGAAGGGCACGGGCACGCAGATGCGGTCCTCTTCGTCGTAGCCGCACAGCTCGCCGACGAAGTAGCCGTTGTTCAGGATGTTGTGGTGCGACAGCGTCGCGCCCTTGGGGAAGCCCGTCGTCCCGGACGTGTACTGGATGTTGATCGGGTCGTCGGCGGTCAGCGTCCGCCTGATCTCGGCGAGGACGGCGGTGTCACCGGTGCGGCCCGACTCGACGAGCGCGTCCCAGCCGGGCGTGCCGATGAGCAGGACGTCCCGCAGCGCGGCGCACTTCGGCCGGACCTCCTCGATCATCGCCGCGTAGTCGGACGTCTTGAACGCCGATGCCGACACCAGCGTCCGGATGCCCGCCTGGTTGAGGACGAACTCCAGCTCGTGCACCCGGTACGCGGGGTTGATGTTGACGAGGATCGCGCCGAGCTTGGCCGTCGCGTACTGGACGAGCATCCACTCGGCGCAGTTCGGCGCCCAGATCCCGACGCGGTCGCCCTTGATGACGCCGAGGTCGCGCAGACCGAGCGCGACGGCGTCCACGTCGTCGGAGAACTGCTCGTAGGTCCAGCGGCGGCCGGACGCCCGGTCGACGAGGGCGTCCCGTTCCGAGAACGCCGTGGCCGTCCTGTCGAGGTTCGTGCCGATCGTGTCGCCGAGCAGCGGTGTGCTGGCGAGAGCCGACGCGTAGGAGAGCGTCATCGCAGGTCCTCCTCGCGGAACTCGCCGTCCGGCCTGTCGTCCGTGCCGTTCCGGGGGGTGTGGGGGGTCGCCCCCCCACCGGAAACAGGGCCGGGGTGCTTGTCGATCTCGCTCATCCGCAGCTCGACGCGGCGGATCTTGCCGGAGATCGTCTTCGGCAGCTCGGCGAACTCCAGCAGCCGCACCCGCTTGTACGGGGACAGCTGCGCCCGGCTGTGCGCGAAGATCGCCCTCGCCGTCTCGGCGGTCGGCTCCCAGCCGTTCGCGAGCGTCACGTACGCCTTCGGGACGGCGGCCCTGACCGGGTCGGGCGACGGCACGACGGCGGCCTCCGCGACCGCCTCGTGCTCGATCAGCACGCTCTCCAGCTCGAACGGCGAGATCTTGTAGTCGGACGCCTTGAACACGTCGTCGGCGCGTCCGACGTAGGTGATGTACCCGTCCTCGTCGCGGGAGCCGATGTCGCCGGTGTGGTAGTAGCCGCCGGCCATCGCCTCGTCGGTGCGGGCCTCGTCGCCGTGGTAGCCGGTCATCAGCCCGAGCGGGCGGTCCTCGAGGTCGAGGCAGATCTCGCCCTCGTCCGCCGGCTCGCCGGTCAGCGGGTCGACCAGCGTCACCTGGTAGCCGGGCACGGGACGTCCCATCGAGCCGGGCTTGACCGGCTGGCCGGGCGTGTTGGCGATCTGGACGGTCGTCTCGGTCTGCCCGAAGCCGTCGCGGATCGTCCGGTCCCAGGCGTCCCGGACCCGCTCGATCACCTCGGGGTTCAGCGGCTCACCGGCCGCGACGACCTCGCGCGGCGGCGTGGCCAGCCGCGCCAGATCGGCCTGGATCAGCATCCGCCACACGGTCGGCGGGGCGCAGAAGCTCGTCACGCCGCACCGTTCGAGGGTGTCGATGAGCCGGTCGGGGTCGAACCGCGTGTAGTTGAAGATGAACACGCACGCCTCGGCGTCCCACGGCGCGAAGATGTTGCTCCACGCGTGCTTCGCCCATCCCGGCGACGAGATGTTCAGGTGGACGTCCCCGGGCCGCAGCCCGATCCAGTACATCGTGGACAGATGCCCGGCAGGGTAGGACGCGTGCGTGTGCTCGACCAGCTTCGGCTGCGCCGTCGTCCCGGACGTGAAGTAGAGGAGCAGGGTGTCGCGCGACATCGTCAGCCCGTACGGGGTGAACGACTCGCCCTCCTCGTAGGCGTCGGCGTACCCGACCCAGCCCTCCACGGGGTCGCCCACGGCGATCCTGGTGTAGTCGCCGTCGACGCCGTCGAACTTCCCGGTGTCGGCCGAGCTGACCACCACGTGCCTGGCCTTGCCGCGCGTCAGCCGGTCCTGCAGATCGGCGGTGCCGAGCAGCGGCGTGCACGGGATCATGATCGCGCCGAGCTTCATCGTCGCGAGGACGGTCTCCCACAGCTCGACCTGGTTGCCGAGCATCAGGATGACGCGGTCGCCGCGCCGCACGCCCGACCGGCGCAGCAGGTTCGCGACCTGGTTCGACCGCCGCGCCAGCTGCGAGAACGAGTACCTCGCCTCGGAGCCGTCCTCCTCGACGATCCACAGCGCGGGGTAGTCGTTCCCGTCGGCGATCTTGTCGAACCAGTCCAGCGCCCAGTTGAAGCCGGTCAGCACCGGCCAGCGGAACTTCTCGTACGCGGTCGCGTAGTCGTCGCGATGCGCGAGCAGGAAGTCGCGCGCCGCGCGGAACTCGACTGCGGGCATGGTCTCTCCTCGTAGCCGCACGGACACCCGGTCAGAAGGATCGTTGGCCATCCAGGTGACCCACGCCACCCCCGAACGGGGGTACTGCGGTCGTCTTACCCTCCCGTTACGAAGGCCGACCGCAGCAGGCGGGCCATGTGGTCGCCGATTTGCCCGGGGGTCCAGCCGCGGTCGTCGAGGAGCGTCCCGCTGACGCCGTTCGAGATGAGCGCGAGGAGCATGTCGGTGGCGGTGTCGACCGTCCAGCCCGGGGCGAGGACGCCCTCCTCGTCCAGCCGCCTGATCAGCGCGCGGTTCGTCTCGTACCGCCAGTACATGGCGGTCTCCCAGTGCCCGGCGGCGTCCGGGTCGCTGCCCGCCTCCCGCTCCACCGCCCGGGACACGGCGAGCACCCGCGCCATGAACTCGGCGTGCCGGTGCGCGAACACCTCCAGCGCCGTCACCGCGTCCGGCGCCTCGCCGATGGGCGCGAACCGGCCCTCCAGGTCCTCGACCTCGTTGACGTAGCCGAACAGCTCGCTGATCAGGTCGGCCCGCGACTTGAAGTGCAGGTAGACGGCCCGCCGCGACACCCCGGCCCGTTCCGCCACCGCCGCCATCGTCGTCGCCGCCATCCCCTGCTCCTCGACGAGCTCGCGCGCGGCGCGCAGCAGCGCCAGCCGGGAACGCCGGCTCCGCGCGTTCCTCGGCTCCTCGATCGACCTCGCCACGCCTCCATGCTCCCAAACCCCGCCCTTGCCTAGAACTGCACATGCTGTGTACTTTCAATCGAAGTACACATCCTGTGAAGTTATGGAGGGGTCCTGTTGGCCCAGCGGAACCAGTGGTGGCCGGTCATCGGCTGCGGGCTCGTCGTCTTCATGGCGACGCTCGACACCAGCATCGTCAACGTGGCCCTGCCGGTCATCGAGCGGGACTTCGGCGTCCCCACCTCCGCCACCGAATGGGTGGTCCTCGGCTACCTGCTGCCGCTGATCGCACTGACCCTGCCCGCCGGCCGCTGGCTCGACCGCACCGGCCCGCGCGCCGCGCTCCTGCTCGCCATGGGCGGCTTCACCCTCGCCAGCGCCGCCGCGGGGGCGGCCCCGGCGCTCCCGTACCTGGTCGCCGCGCGGGTCGTGCAGGGGGCCTTCGCCGCGATCCTGTTCGCGGTGATCCCGTCCATCACCGTCCGGGCCGTTCGCCCCGACCTGGCCGGACGCGCCGGCGCCCTGGTCATGACCCTCGGCCCGCTGGGCGCGGTGAGCGGGCCGCCGCTCGGCGGTCTGATCGTCCAGGCGTGGGGCTGGCCGTGGATCTTCTACATCAACGTCCCGGCCGGGGCCGTCGTGGCGCTCATCGCGCTGACGAGCCTCGCGCCCGACGCCCTTCGGCCGCCCGGCCGCGCGTTCGCGGCGGAGACCGTCCTGCTCGGCGGGGCGGCCGCCGCCCTCCTGCTCGCCCTGTCGCTCTCGGCGAGCCACGGGCCCGCCTGGCTCGTCCTCGCCCCGGCGGCCGCCCCGCCCCTGCTCCTCTGGTGGCGGACGCGGTCGAGCGGCCCCGTCCGCGCCCTCATGCGCGTCCGGGCCGCCGCGGCGCCCGTGCAGGCGATCCTCCTGAACGCCGTGCTGATCTCCGTCGTGGAGTTCCTGGCGCCTTTCTACCTGCAGCGGACACTGCACCTGTCACCGGTGGCCACCGCGACCGCGATCCTGGCGCTGCCGGTGGCGCTGGTCGCCGCCGGCCCGCTCGGCGGCTTCCTGGGCGACCGGTGGGGGACGTCCCGCACGGCCGCCCTGGGCGCGGCGGTCGCGACCGCGGGCGCGCTCCTCCTCGTCCCGGCCTCCGCCGCCTGGCAGCCGGCCGACTTGAGCTGGCGCCTCGCCGTCATCGGCGCCGGCACCGGCCTCCTCGCCGGCCCGAGCTTCACGATGCTCATGTCCAGCGCCTCCGACGCGCTACAGGGCACGGCCGGCGCCGCCCAGAGCCTCGCCCGCCAGCTCGGTTTCTCCCTGGGCCCCGCCCTGGCCACGACGACGTGGTCCCTCACGGACTACACGCTCCCGGGCATCCGCACCGCCTTCGCCCTGGCCGCTCTCACCGGCCTCACCGCCGTCCTGGTCCTGGCCCGCAACTCTCCTGAGAGGAAGGTACGTGCTGTCGCCGCCCGCCACGATGAGCCCAGCGCCCGCTGATCAGGCGGGGGCGTTCTCCGGGGCCGGGG
>NZ_SMKY01000312.1 GCF_004349235.1 Actinomadura darangshiensis
CGTGTCCGGTGAGCGCACACGAGCACCTCCCGGCCAGATCGACAGATCCGGTTGAGGACCCTTGGTCAGTCAGTCGGTGGGTCAGACCCCGCCGGGAGGTGCTCACCTACATCCTCACTGTCAGTCGGCCAAGGCTTCGAGGAGGCGTTCGGCGTCCTCGGGCTTGAGGAGGCCGGCGCCGAGGGCGCGGTCGGCGGTCAGCCGGGCCAGGGCGACGTAGGCGCGGCGGCTCTCCGGGGACACCTTGGACAGTTCGGCGACGTGGCCGGCGACCGTGCCGGCGTCGCCGCGGGCGACCGGGCCGGTGAGGCCGTCGATGCCGAGGCGGAGGCCGTTGTCGAGGGCGGCGCCGAGGAGCGGGCCGAGCATCCGGCCGGGTTCGGCGACGCCCGCGCGCGACAGCAGGTCCATCGACTCGATGACGAGGGTGACCAGGTGGTTCGCGCCGCCGGCGAGCGCGGCGTGGTAGAGCGGGCGGGCCTCTTCGGTGATCCAGACGGGCTCGCCGCCCATCTCCAGGACGAGCGCCTCGGCGACCGGCCGCAGCGGCTCGGGCGAGGTGACGCCGAACGTGATGCCGGTGAGCCGGTTCACGTCGTCCGGACGTCCGGTGAAGGTCATCACCGGGTGCAGGGCCAGCGGCAGCGCGCCCGCGCGGGTGAGCGGGTCGAGGACGGCGGTCCCGTACCGGCCGCTGGTGTGCAGGACGAGCTTGCCGGTCACCGCGACGCCCGCCGAGACCAGGCCGGTGGCGAGTTCGGGGAGCTCGTCGTCCGGGACGGTCAGCAGCACCAGGTCGGCGGCGGCGACCACGTCGTGCGGCGTGGCGACGTCCGCGCCGGGGAGGCGTTCCTCCACGCGGGTCCGCGACCGCTCGGAGACGGCGGTCGCGGCGACCACGCGGTGGCCCGCGCGCGCCAGCGCGGCGCCGAGCGCCGTGCCGACGCGGCCGGCGCCGACGACGCCGACCGCGAGGCGCGCGGGCCGGTCCTCCGGGGTCTCCGCGGGCATGCCGGAAGAGGGCGTGACCTGTGGGTCCATCGGTTCGTTCCAGTCCTCAAGGTGGGTACCGGACGTGCGCGCACCAATGTACCCGCGGGACCCGGCCGCGCGGTCCGGTGGGTGACGATCGTCACCCGGCCCCTATTCAGTCATGCGCGAGGGACTCGACGATGGACGTCCGCGCGGCGCGGCGCGCGGGCATGACGGCGGCGACCATCCCGGCCGCGCCCGCGAGGACGACGAAGCCGATCACCTGCAGGTAGGGCAGTGCGAAGACCGAGTCGGACGCCATCGCGTTCGTCGCGGCCCAGCCGAACCCGATCCCGAGGACGACCCCGGTGAACGCGCCGATCACGGCCATGACCAGGGCCTCGACCGACAGCATCCGGCGGAGCTGGCGCTTGGTGAGGCCGAGGGCGCGCAGCAGCGCCGACTCGCGGGTGCGTTCCACGACCGACAGGGTGAGCGTGTTCGCGATGCCGAACAGCGCGATGATGATCGCCAGCCCGAGCAGCCCGCCGAAGATCATCAGCATCATGTCGATCGCCTTGGTCAGCGTCTCCTCGAACTCGGCGGAGGACACCACCTTCGCGGCCGGGTAGGGCCGCGCCGCCTCGTCCACGGCCTTGCGGGCCTGCGACGAGGGAAGGCCGTCGCGGGTCTTGACGTAGATGTCGACCGGGTCCTGGGCACCGAAGTACCGGGTGAAGTCCGACTCCGGGATGATGATCCCGTCGAGGCTCGCACCGGCCTTGTACACCGCGGTGATCTTGACCGGGACGGTCCCGTGCGCCGTTTCGACCTGGACCGTCTCCCCGAGGCCGGGGCCGGACCTCGCGACGGTGTCGTCGTCCACCATCGCGGTCCCCGGCTTGAGGGCCGCGGCCAGCGTGCCCTGCTTGATCTCCGGCTTGAGGATCTTGCCGAGCGCCGACCTGGTGATCGTGTAGATCTCGCCTTGGTCGTCGTCTCCGACCTTGGTGTCCTTGCGGTGCGACTCGACCACGTCGGTGACCTCCGGCCGCTTGCGCAGCGCCTCGGTGAGCGCCTGCGGGACGGATCCGTCGTAGTCCTGCGCCCGGACCTGGAACTGGACGGGGAACTGCTCCTCCAGCTCGGACGACGCCGTCGCCTTGCCGCTCGCCGCGACGACCGCGAACAGGCTCACCAGCCCGACGCCGACGGTCAGCGCGATCGTTGTTGTCGCGGTGCGGCGGGGCGCGCGCTGCGCGTTCGCGACCGCGAGCCGTGCCGGGACGCCGCCGAGCCGCGCCGGGACCGCGCCCGCGAGCCGTCCGAGCGGGCGGACGAGCGCCGGCATCGCCGCGATCACGGCGAGGAAGAACACACCGCCGGCGAACGCGACCGTGAACATCGCGTTCTGGCCCTTGCCCATGACGAGTGAGCCGAGCACCCCGAGGCCCAGGCCCGCCGCGCCGAGCAGGACGGCGATCGCCGTGCGCAACCAGCCGAGCCGGAAGCGTCCGCTGCCGGGCTCCAGGTCCGCACGCAGCGCGGCGACCGGCGCGACGCGCGTCGCCGCCCTCGCCGGGAGCAGCGCGGACAGGACGGTCACGACGATGCCGACCGCCAGCCCGAGCACGATCGTCCGCACCGCGAGGGACGGCCCGGCGACCGCCACGCCGGCGTTGAACCTGCTGACCGCGACCAGCGCGCCCTCGCCGAGGCCGACCCCGGCGACGAGGCCGAGCAGCGAGCCGACCAGGCCGACGACGGCGGATTCGGCCAGGACGCCGCCGAACACCTGCCGGCGGGTCGCGCCGACGCAGCGCAGCAGCGCCATCTCCCGCATCCGCTGCGCGATCAGGATGGAGAACGTGTTGTAGATGACCAGGGCGGACACCAGCATCGCGACCAGCCCGAAGATCAGCAGCCCGGTCTGGATGATCTTGGTGTCGGCGCCCGCCGCCTTCGCCAGCCGCGCGCCGAGCTCCTCCCCTGTGTACACGTCGTACCCGGCGCCGGCCGCGGCCTTGACCGCGGCCTCGTTCCCGCCCGCTATGTCGAGCTCGCGGTAGGTCTTCTGGCCGGTCATCAGCATCGCGGTCGCCGAGTCGAAGCCCACCGCGCCGCGGAAGCTCGCCTCCTGGTCGATGCCGAAGTCGACCAGGCCGACGACCTTGAACTTGTGCACGCGGTGCTTCTCGCCCAGGACGGACACCGTGTCGCCGACGGTGTACCCCTCCCGCTTGGCGACCTTGGTGTCGAGGACGGTCTCGCCTCCACCGGACGGAGGCCGCCCCTTGTCGACGTCGTAGCGCAGCAGCCGTCCGGACGCCACGGACATGCCGACGGTCGGGGAATCACCGACCCCCTTGCCGTCCTTGCCGACGAGGGCGGCATCGCCCTTCACCACGCCGTGGACGTCCGTCACGCCAGGCAGCGCCCTGACCTTCTGGAGCAGTTTCGCGGGGGCGCCCTCGTCCGGGTCATCGCTCTTAGGCAGAACCGCGAAATCCACCTTGTCGGCCGATTTCGCGAACGTCTTGGCGACGCCCTTGTCCATCGTGTCCGTCAGGACGAACGTCCCCGAGATGAAGCCGACGCCAAGGGTGATGGCGACCGCCGTCAGAAGCAGCCGCAGCTTGTGGGCGCGCAGGCCCGCCAGAGTCGTGCGCAGCATCAGGCCCCCAGGCTCTTGAGCCGGTCGAGGACGGCGTCCGGAGTCGGCTGGACGATCTCGGACACCGTCTCGCCGTCCCGCAGGAACACCACCCGGTCGGCGTACGAGGCGGCCACCGGGTCATGGGTGACCATCACGATCGTCTGCCCCATCTCGCGGACCGAGGAGCGCAGGAACCCCAGCACCTCGGCGCCCGCCCGGGAGTCGAGGTTGCCGGTCGGCTCGTCCGCGAAGATCACCTCGGGGCGGGCGACGATCGCGCGGGCGCACGCCACCCGCTGCTGCTGGCCGCCCGACAGCTCGCTCGGCCGGTGCTTCAGCCGGTCGCGCAGCCCGAGGACGTCCACGACCTGGCCGAACCACGCCCGGTCGGGCTTGCGGCCGGACAGCTCCATCGGCAGCAGGATGTTCTGCTCCGCGGTGAGCGTCGGCAGCAGGTTGAACGCCTGGAACACGAACCCGACACGGTCGCGGCGCAGCATCGTCAACTGCCGGTCGCCCATCCCGGTGATCTCCGCGTCGCCGAGCACGATCCGGCCGCTCGTGACGGTGTCCAGCCCCGCCAGGCAGTGCATCAGCGTCGACTTCCCGGAGCCGGACGGGCCCATGATCGCGGTGAACGCGCCGCGGGCGAACCCGACGCTGACGCCGCGCAGCGCGTGGACGGCCGCGTCACCGGACCCGTACACCTTCGACACACCCTGGGCGGTGACGGCCGGCGGTACCGCCGCTGCTGGAAATCCCCCGGGCGGGCCGGTGAACGTGCTGGTCACGGTGACTCCTTCAAGGTCGTGGACGATCAGGCTCAACGCTAGGAATCCGCGCCGTCCCCGCCATCGCCCCCGCGGCCACGCTCCGCGTCCCTCTCACGGCTATCCGCCGCCCCCTCGTACGACCTGAGTCGTACGAACCCGTCACTCCTTCCACCGACGCGTACGGGCTCCCCGGCCATGCGCCGTCGCGGGATCCCGGTCGGCGGCTCATCTGAAGGCTCCCCCGGCCAGGCGCGAGTGCCTGAACGCCGAAGCGCCGGGGACCCAGGGCCCCCGGCGCTTCATCGACGGGCGCGGAGCCCGTACATGCGGATCAGTTGTGGCTGGATGCGCCGCCCTTGCAGCCGGCCCCCGCGACACCGATGACGGCGACGGCGTTGCCGCAGACGTCGACCGCGGCGGAGATCGGCACGATCACGTTGTTCCCGTTCAGGAGCCCGAAGTTGCCGGAGCTCTGGGCGTTGTACTTGGGGTGGCCGTGGCCGTGGTGGCCGTGGTGGTCCCAGCCACCGCCGTAGGTGGCGGCGTAGGCGGGCGTCGCGGCCAGGGCGGAGCCGGCGACGGCGAAGCCGAGGATGCCGGTGGCGGCAAGCTTCTTGAACACGAGAGTCCTCCCGTACATGGGCTTAGCAGGCCCGAGCTGACATTTGCCGACGTCGCCCGCGAAGACGGCGTCGCGTACGGTAGTTACCCAGCTACTCTCAGGTAGGCCAATAGTGAACACCATGATGAAGACAAAAAGTCATCACGGAGTGACCAAGCCGTTACAGGCCGTGACCTCTTTGACCGCTTTTGACCAGGCCCGTCTCATAGGCGAACACGACCGCCTGCACCCGGTCGCGCAGGCCGAGCTTCATCAGAATCCGGCCCATGTGCGTCTTCACCGTCGCCTCCGAGACGTACAGCCGACCCGCGATCTCCGCGTTCGACATGCCCCGCGAAACGAGCCGCAGCACCTCGCCCTCCCGCTCGGTCAGGGTCTCCAGCGCCCCGCCCGCCTTGTCCTCCGCGTCCGGCAGATGCACCGCGAACCGGTCCAGCAGCCGCTTCGTCGTACTCGGCGCCACCACCGCGTCCCCCGAGTGCACCGCCTTGATCGCCTCGATGAGCTGCGCCGGCCCCGCGTCCTTCAGCAGGAACCCGCCCGCGCCCGCCTTGATCGCCGCGAACGCGTACTCGTCGAGGTCGAACGTGGTCAGGATGACGACCTTCGGGCCGGACTCCGCCACCACCCGGCGGGTCGCCTCGATCCCGTCCATCCGCGGCATCCGGACGTCCATCAGCACCACGTCGGCCCGCGCGTGCCGCACCAGCTCGACCGCCTGCACCCCGTCGCCCGCCTCGCCCACGACCTCGATGTCGGGCTGCGCGTCCAGCACCATCTTGAACCCGGCCCGCACCAGCTCCTGATCATCGACCAGGACCACCCGGATCGGCCCCGCCACCCCGTCGCCCTCCACCGTCATGCCGCGTCCTCCCGAGGGGAGCGACCCTCGGGAAGCGGCCTGCCGCCGCTCCGCTCGCCGCACGTCGTCATGCCGCAACCTCCTCGTGCACGGGGATCCGCGCGATCACCTCGAAACCGCCACCGGGGCGGGGGGCCGCGCGGACGGTGCCGCCGTACACGGCGACGCGCTCCCGCATCCCGGCGAGGCCGTGGCCGCGACCGTCGTCGGCGGCCGCGGCGCCGCGGCCGTCGTCGTCCACCCGGATCTCCAGCGCGTCCTCCGCATAGCGCAACCGGACCGAAACGGTAACCCGCGGGCCACCATGCTTGAGCGTATTGGTCAGCGCCTCCTGGACGATCCGGTACACGGTGAGCTGGCGCCCCTCCGACATCGCCGCAGGCGTCCCGTCCACCTCGTACGCCACCGCCAGCCCGGACGCGCGGACCTGTTCGACCAGGTCGTCCAGCTGCGCCACGCCCGGCTGCGGCGCGAACGCACCCGCATCGTCGTTCTCTCGCAGGACGCCCAGGAGCCGCCGCATCTCCGCCAGCGCCGTCCGTCCCGTGGAGGAGATCGCTTCGAGCGCCTGCCTGGCCCGTCCCACGTCGGTGTCGATGGCGTAGGACGCGCCGTCCGCCTGCACCACGATCACGCTGACGTTGTGGGCCACGACGTCGTGCAGCTCACGGGCGATGCGCGCGCGCTCCGCGGCCATGGCCACCTTGACCTCGTTGTCGCGTTCCCGCTCCAGCCGCTCGGCCCGCTCCTCCACCGAACGCAGATACGCGCGGCGCGTACGCATGTGCAGGCCGAGGACGTACACACCCGAAACCAGCACCATCAGCGTGATGAAAGCGAGCCTCCGGTCGTCGCCGCCGGATGGATACCGGTACGTCGCCATCCCCGCACCCGCCACCGCTATCAGCAAGGCCCCCACCCCCCAGCGGACCGTGCGGCCCGCTGTGACCGTGTAGAGCCCAGCGAGGACGGCGACGTTCGCCGGCACCGGGATCACCCCCAGCAGGCACTGGACGCCCGAGATCGCGACGACCGCGGCGAACACCGTCCGGGGGTAGGTCCGGCGCAGCACGAGCGGCCCGGTCAGCACGACCGTCAGCAGCCCCAACTGCCACTTCTCGATCCCGTACGCGTCGTTCAGCAGCGACGGCAGGGACATCAAGAGGACGGGCAGCGCGAAGAACGCGTCCACCAGCGGCTTCTTACGCCGCAGCCACTCCCATGTGCTCGCCACCATGGCGACAGCGTACGTACCCGCAGATCAGTCCGGGATCAGCCGCAGGTCGGACCCGCGTCCACCGCAGGGAGGGGCTCACCGGGCCGCGCGCCGTGCGGCCCGCCGGACCCCGTTGCCCACGGTAACGTCGCTGTCGTGGAGTCGTTGGTTTCCGGATGGCTGACCTGGCGCACGGCGATGGACCGCGCGCTCTACGGGGAAGAAGGCTTCTACCGGCGCGGGGAGCGCCCGGCCGAGCACTTCCGGACCTCGGTGCACGCCTCGCCGCGCTTCGCCGCGGCCCTCGCCCGCCTGCTGGCCGAGGTCGACGCGCTGCTCGGCCACCCCGACCGGCTGGACGTCGTCGACGTCGGCGCCGGGTCGGGGCGCCTGCTGAGCAACATCCTGGGCTGCGTGCCGGCCGGCCTGCTCGACCGGCTCGTCCCGACGGCGGTGGAGATCGCGCCGCGCCCCGCCGAGGTCTCGTCCCGCATCGGCTGGCGCCCCGACCTGCCCGACCGCATCACCGGACTCGCCGTGGCCAACGAGTGGCTCGACAACGTGCCGCTGGACGTTGTGGAACGCACACCGGGCGGCATCCGGACCGTGCTCGTCGACCCGTCCACCGGCACCGAACGCCCCGGCCCCGCGCCGTCCCTCGAAGACCATGACTGGCTGGAACGCTGGTGGCCCCTGCGCGAACCCGGCGACCGCGCCGAGATCGGGCATCCGCGCTGCGCCGCCTGGGCCGCCGTGATCGGACGCATGTCCACCGGTCTGGCGGTCGCCGTCGACTACTCGCACTCGCGGGAGGCCCGTCCGGTGTACGGGACGCTGGCCGGCTACCGGGACGGCGCGACCGTCCCGCCCGTCCCGGACGGATCGTGCGACGTCACCGCCCATGTCGCGCTCGACGCCTGCACCGTCGCGGGCGAGCGCGCCGGCGCGACGTCCACCCTCCTGACCACGCAGCGGGACGCCTTGCGCGCCCTCGGCCTGTCCGGCACGCGCCCGCCGCTGGACCTGGCCCACCGCGACCCCCGCGCCTACCTCGCCGCCCTCTGCCACGCGGGCGAGGACGCCGAGCTGACCGACTCGTCCGGCCTGGGCGGTTTCGGGTGGCTCGCCCAGACCGTCGGCATCCCGATCCCCGCCGTCCTCAGCCCTTGACGGCCTCGTTTTCGCTCAGCGTTCGACGTGGAGGGCCTCCAGGCCGCGCAGGACGTAGCCGGGCTTCCACTTCGGCTCCGCGGCCAGGCGAAGGTCGGGTGCCGTGCGGAGGAGCGCGCCGAAGGACTCGGCGAGTTCGATGCGGGCGAGCGGCGCGCCCAGGCAGTAGTGGATGCCGAGGCCGAACGTGATGTGCGGGTTCGGGTCGCGGGAGAGGTCGAGCCGGTTCGGGTCGGCGAACACCTCCGGGTCGCGGTTGGCGGACGCGAACTGCAGCGCGACCTCGGCACCGCGCGGGATGCCGACGCCGGCGACCGTGATGTCCTCCAGGACCCAGCGTTCGAACATGGGCGCCGGGGTGTCGTAGCGCAGCAGCTCCTCGACCGCCGTCGGGACGAGTTCGGGCCGGTCACGAAGCCGCTCCAGTTCACCGGGGTGGCGGAACAGGGACCACCAGCCGTTGCCGGTCGCGTTGACCGTCGCCTCGTGACCGGCGTTCAGCAGCAGGACGCAGGTGCCGATCAGCTCGTCCTCGGTGAGCCGGTCGCCCTCGTCCACCACCTGGGTGAGCGCGGTGATGAGGTCGTCGCGCGGCTCGTCCCGGCGGGTGCGGGCCAGGCCGCGCAGGTAGTCGGAGAATTCCACGGCGGCGCGGACGGCGGTGTGCTGCGCCTCCTCCGGCGGGTTCAGCTCGTACATGCCGCAGATGCCGGCCGACCAGGGGCGCAGCAGATGCCGGTCCTCGGCGGGGACGCCGAGCATCTCGGCGATCACGTTCACCGGGAGCGGCTCGGCGACCTCGGCCAGCAGGTCGCCGCCGCCCTTGGCGGCGAGGGCCTCGGCCAGCTCGCCGGCCAGGCGCCTGATCGTCGGGCGCAGGCCCTCCACCATCCGCGCCGTGAACGCCTTGGACACCAGGCGGCGCAGCCGGGTGTGCGTCGGCGGCTCCACGTCCAGCATCCCGGCCCGGATGAGGTCCCAGAACGGCTTCAGGAACTCGGCCTCCGGCGCCTGCCCGAACTCCTCGTGGCCCGCGATGTGGAGGTAGGACCGGCCGAGCCGGCGGTCCCGGAGCAGCGCGTCGACGTCCTCGTACCGGCTGATCACCCACTGGCCGGTGGGCTCGTGGAAGAACACCGGGCGCTCGGCGCGGAGCCGCTCGAACGCCGGATACGGGTCCGCGACGAACTCCGCGGACCAGGGGTCATAGGCCAGATCGCTCATGGTCTGACGATATTCGCTTATCCGGAGTCATCCGGAGCGCGGCCGCCGGGGCGGGAGGCGCCGCGCCAGGGTCTCCAGCGCCGTCGTCACCTCGCCGGCATGCTCGGTACCGCCGAGAGCCCTTTCCAGCGCCGCGTCGATGCCGGTCGCGCGCACTTCGGCGACGCGCTCGGACGGCTCCTCCGCGGCGCGCACCAGCGACCGGCGCCGGTCGCGCGGGTCGGGCGCGGTCACCACCGATCCCGTCTCGCGCAGCCGGGCGACCGCGGTGGACACCTGGCTCTGCGGCAGCCCGGTGCGCTCGGTGATCTCCCCGACCGCGCTGTCCGGGTGGACGACGATGTCGCTGAGCACGATCAGGACCGCCCGCGTCCCGCCCGCCCCGCCGTCACGCGGCGCGGGCATCGCCTCTTCGCCGATCTTCATCAGCGTCCGCCCCAGCAGGAACAGCTCAACTCCGTTCACCCACCCAACTTACATCCTTCTCGATACATCTATCTTGATGTATCTATTTAGATGCAATACGATGCAGACCCACCCCACCGGACGGTCAGGAAACCGTCCGCCACGGGACGGCCGGGGAGCCGGTCACCGCCCCGTACCCCCGGTCAGACACCTGCCCGATGGCACGGCCCCGGCAAGCGCCTCACCAAACGGGGGCGGCCGAACCGACGCCTGCCCGCCCCCTGCCCCTGTCTC
>NZ_SMKY01000313.1 GCF_004349235.1 Actinomadura darangshiensis
CGCCCGCCGATGTCGGCGGGCGCGCCCCTTCGGTCGGGCGCCGCTGCGGCTAGGCGTCGCGGCGTTTGAGCAGGAAGGCGGCGATCGCGAGGAGCACGACCGTCCAGAGGGCGAAGACGCCGTACCCCTGCCAGGGGGTCAGCAGGTCGTCGGGGCCCTGGTGCGCCTTGGCGATCAGGGTGCCGGCCTCGGACGGCAGGTAGGCGTGGACGTGGTCGCCGATGCTGCCGGGCAGCAGCGCGGTGAGCGGCGCCAGCACGAGCACGAACCCGATGACGCCGGTGATGCCGCCGGCGGTGTGCCGGACGATGGCGCCGATGGCGAGCGCGAACAGGCCGAGCATCGCCAGGTAGAGGCCGCCGCCGATGACGGCGCGGAGCACGCCCGCGTCGCCGAGGGAGACCGGCGCCTTGTCCCCGACGATCGCCGCGCCGATGAAGAACGACCCGAACGACACCGCGACGCCGAGGACGAGGATGACCAGCCCGAACACCAGGGCCTTGGCCCACAGCATCGGCAGCCGCCGCGGCACGGCGAGGAGGCTGGCGCGGATCATGCCGGTGGAGTACTCGGAGCCGATCACGAGCACGCCGAGCACGCAGACGGTCAGCTGGCTGAGGAAGAACCCGCTGCCGAGGATGAAGCTGACCGGGTCCGCGGCGATGCTGGCGCGGTCGCTCGCGTTCGCGTTGTCCCACTGCCCGATGGTGAGGCCGGTGAGCAGCGCGGTGAACCCGAGGTCGAGGAGGATCAGCAGGATCAGCGACCACAGCGTGGACCGCACCGTGCGGATCTTCGTCCATTCGGCGAGCAGGAGCCGCCCGAAACCGGCCGCGCCGTACTCGACGCTGTCGCGGGTCAGCTCCATGAACGCCGACTCCAGGGAGCCGCGGCTCGGGGTGAGCTCGTGCAGGACGATGCCCCCGGCGGCGGCGAGCTCGCCGACGCGGGGCGCCTCCATGTGCGTCACGGTGAGCTGCCCGTCGTCGCCCGGGACGACCTTGCCGCCCTCGGCGGTGACGGCGTCGGTGAGCCGCGCGGCGTCGGGGCTGCGGACCGTCACCGTCTTCTCGGTGCTGCGCTCGATGAACTCCTCGGTGGAGCAGTCGGCGATGAGCCGGCCGCGGCCGATGACGATGAGGTGCTCGGCGGTGACGGCCATCTCGTTCATCAGATGGCTGGAGACGAACACGGTGCGCCCCTCGGCGGCGAGCCGCTGCATGAGGGTGCGGATCCACATGATGCCCTCGGGGTCGAGGCCGTTGACGGGCTCGTCCAGGATCAGCACGGAAGGGTCGCCGAGCAGCGCGGCGGCGATGCCGAGCCGCTGCCCCATGCCGAGGGAGAAGCCGCCGGCGCGCTTGCGGGCGGGGCCGGTGAGGCCGACGAGGTCGATGACCTCCTCGACGCGCTTCTTGCCGATGCCCTGCGTCTGGGCGAGGCACAGCAGATGGTTGTAGGCGCTGCGGCCGGTGTGGACCGCGCGCGCCTCCAGGAGCGCGCCGACGACGCGCATGGGAGCGTTCAGGTCGCGGTAGTGGCGGCCCTGGATGCGGGCGTCGCCGCGGTCCGGCCGGTCGAGGCCGAGCAGCAGCCGCATGGTGGTCGACTTCCCGGCGCCGTTCGGGCCCAGGAACCCGGTGACACGCCCGGGCTCGACCGTGAACGACAGGTCGTCGACGGCGGTCTTGTCGCCGTAGCGTTTGGTGAGGTTCTCCGCCTCGATCATTCCTCTTCAGGCCGCTCTCTCGTCGCTGTTGGTGATCACGGTCACACTAGCGCGCCTGGCGCGGCGTCCGGATCCTCCTGGAAGTCGATCCGCCTCCACCCTCGGTAGGGGGCGGTCTCCACCCTTCCGCCGGGGCAGGGGGCCGGAGACGGCGAGACGCCCTCCCCGCGGCGGGGAGGGCGTCTCGTCCGGGGGAAGGATCAAGCGGCGGTGACACCGTCGGCGGCGTTGACGTCCTTGTGGAACCGCTTGTGGACGTACAGGCGCTCGCCGAGCGTCTCGCAGCGCCACCACAGGCCGCTGGGCGGCCCGATCCGGGTGCCGCGGGGCAGTTCGCGCAGGACCTCGTTGACGGGGGTCATGCGCATCCGCCCGGACCGGCAGATCAGGATGCGCCGGTCGGTGACGACGACGACCCGGTAGGCGTTGGCGAAAATGATGATCCAGTACGACAGGAGCGCGAAGTACTGGCTGGTGGTCTGGGCGCCGAACACCGCCTGGATGTTCTCGCCCGGCTGCAGCACGTGGGCCGCGTTGGCGCTCATCTTGTCGCGGATGGCCACGGTCGGGGGCCTTTCTCGTGTTCCGATGAAAGGCCTGATTGTGTCATCGAATGCTCCGCCCTTGTGACGGTTTCACATCATTGGCGGCCTCGGGGTCCGCGCAGTTCATCCAGCGGATCCGGGCTCCGGGACGGCCGCCCTTTATTGACTGCCCGTCAATAGGTGCGGGAGGATGGCCGGCATCCCCGACCCGCCGGGAGGCCCCGTGCCGGCCGAACACCCGCCCGCCGACCCCGTGCCCGCGAACCCCGTACCCGCCGCGCCCGAAACCGCCGCGCCCGAAACCGCCGCGCCCGAAACCGCCACGTCTGAGATCGCCGGGCGGCTCGGCGACCGGGACGTGCTGCGCACGCTGGCCGCCGAGCCGCTCGTCGGCCTCGCCGCCGGCCGCGCGCTGCTCATGCAGCTCGCCCACCCGGCCGTGGCGCGCGGCGTCGCCGAGCACAGCGACTTCGCCGCCCGCCCGCTGGCCCGGCTGTTCGGCACCCTCGACTTCCTGCTGATCACCACGTTCGGGACGCCGGAGCAGGTGGCGCGGATCTCGGCGAAGGTCCGCGGCATCCACACCACCGTCCGCGGCGACGGCTACTCCGGCAACGACCCCGGCCTGCAGCTGTGGGTCAACGCGACGCTCATCGACTCGGCCCTGCACATCCACGAGACCCTGATGCGGCCCGGCGACCCGTCCCTGCCCGGGGAGTACTACCGGCAGGCCCGGATCGTCGCCGACGTCCTCGGCTGCCCGCTGGAGTCGCAGCCGCCCGACCTGGCCGCGTTCCGCGCCTACATGGCCGACACGCTCGCCGCACTGGAGGTCACCGACACCGCCCGGGAGGTCGCCGCGGCAGTCCTGTGGCCGCGCCGCCTGCGCGTCCTGTTCCCGGCCCTCGCCGTCTTCCGGCTCGTCACCGCCGCGCTCCTGCCCGAGGACCTGCGGGAGGAGTTCGGGCTGCCGTGGACTCCGGCGCGGCGCCGCGCGGCCGGCGCGATCCTGCGCACCGCCGCCGTCACCCACCGGGTCACGCCCGGCTGGCTGCGGCGCCCGCCGCAGCCCCTCCTGGTCCGCCTCGCGACGTTCCGCGTCGACCGCACCCTGTCGGCCCGCCGGGCCCGCCGCCGCGCCGCCTAGCGGTCCCGGCCGGGCATCAGGCGACCGACGAGTACGCGACGACGCCGCGGCGCATCGCGTCCATGGCGCGGCGGGCGGTCTTGCGGAGGTGGCTGTTGCGCGGGGCCGCGTCGGTGACCTGCCCGAGCAGGTCCAGGAGCTGCTTGACGGCGCGGACGAAGTCCCCGGCGGTCAGGTCGCTCTCCAGCAGCACCTCGTCGAGGTCGTCGCCCTTCGCCCACCGGTACGCCGTCCACGCGAACCCGAGGTCGGGTTCGCGCAGGAACGACACGCGGTTGTCGCGCTCGACGGCGTCCAGCTCCCCCCACAGCCGCACCATCGCGGCGAGGGCGTCCTGCGCCGGGCCGGCGGGCGTGCGGGGCGGGGTCGCGTCGTCGGGCTGCCGCGACTCGTACACCAGCGCGGACACGCACGCGGCCAGCTCGGCGTGGCCGAGCTTGTCCCACAGGCCCTCGCGGAGGCTCTCGGCCGTGAGCAGGTCCAGCTCGTTGTAGATGCGGCCGAGGCGGCGGCCCTCGTCGGTGACGGAGTCGCCGTCGAGGTAGCCGAGCTGCCGCAGGACGGCGCAGACCCGGTCGAACGTGCGGGCGATCACCTGGGAGCGGCCCTCGACGCGGCGGCGCAGCTGCTCGGTCTCGCGGTCCAGCCGGTGGTACCGCTCGGCCCAGCGGGCGTGGTCCTCGCGCTTGTCGCAGCCGTGCACCGGGTGGCCGCGCAGGTCGGCGCGCAGCCGGGCGATCTCGGCGTCGTCGGTGGCGGCGGAGTCGCCGCGGCGCCGCCTGCCCTCGCGGACGTCGTCGGGCACCTTGGTGCGCAGCGTCGAGGCCAGGTCGCGGCGGTCCTGCGGGTTGCGGGGGCTGAACGACTTCGGGATCCGGATCCGGTCGACGGGCTCGACGGCGCGCGGGAAGTCCTGGATCGACAGCCGCTGCACCGACCGGTTCACCGTCAGCACCAGCGGCGCCGGGCCGTCCGAGCGGCGCCCGACACCGGGGTCGAGGACGACGGCGAGCCCGGACCGCCGCCCCGACGGGACGAGGATCACGTCACCGGGCCGCAGGTGCTCCAGCGACCTGGCCGCCTCGGCGCGGCGCGCCCCGGCCCGCTCCCGCGACAGCTCGGACTCCCGGTCCGACAGCCGCCGCCGCATCGCCGCGTACTCCATGAAGTCGCCCAGATGGCACTGCGCGGCCTTGGCGTACCCTTCGAGGGCCTCCTCGTTCTTGCGGACCTGCCGGGCCAGGCCGACGACGGCGCGGTCGGCCTGGAACTGCGCGAACGACTCCTCCAGCAGGGTGCGGGCGCGCTCGTTGCCGACGGCGCCGACGAGGTTGACGGCCATGTTGTACGAGGGCCGGAAGCTGGAGTTCAGCGGGTAGGTGCGGGTGCCGGCGAGGCCCGCGACCGACGCCGGCTCCACCTTCGGTCCCCACACGACGACGGCGTGCCCCTCGACGTCGATGCCGCGCCGCCCGGCCCGCCCCGTCAGCTGCGTGTACTCGCCCGGCGTCAGGTCGACGTGCGCCTCCCCGTTCCACTTGTCGAGCTTCTCGATCACCACGGTACGGGCGGGCATGTTGATGCCGAGCGCGAGCGTCTCCGTCGCGAACACCGCCTTGATCATCCCGCGGGTGAACAGCTCCTCGACGATCTCCTTGAACGTCGGCAGCATCCCGGCGTGATGCGCGGCGACACCGCGCTGCAGCGCCTCCACGAAGTCGCCGTAGCCGAGGATCCGCAGGTCCTCCGGCGCGATGTCGGCGGTGCGCAGCTCGGCGTGCGCGCGGATCTCCTCCGACTCCTCCTTCGACGTCAGCCGGATCCCCGCGTGCAGGCACTGCAGGACGGCCGCGTCGCAGCCGGCGCGGGAGAAGATGAACGTGATCGCCGGGAGCAGCCCGGCGCGCTCCAGCCGCTCGATCACGTCCGGGCGGGCCGGCGGCCGGAACCGCTGCGGGCGCGGCGCGCGGCGGCGCCCGGTGCGGCGCCCCTGGTTGACCTTGTTGCGCCGGACCTCCTCCACCGCCATCCGCGTCAGCTGCGGGTTGAGGTGCGCCTGCCGGTCCCTGCCCTTGCCGGTGTCGACGAACAGGTCGTACAGCCGCGTCCCGACCAGCATGTGCTGGAACAGCGGGACGGGGCGGTGCTCGTCCACGATCACCGCCGTGTCACCGCGGACTTCGTGGAGCCATTCGCCGAACTCCTCGGCGTTGGACACCGTCGCCGACAGCGCCACGATCCGCACCGAGTCCGGAACGTGGATGATCACCTCTTCCCAGACGGCGCCGCGGAACCGGTCGGCGAGGTAGTGCACCTCGTCCATCACGACGAACGCCAGCCCGGCGAGGGTCTGCGACCCCGCGTACAGCATGTTGCGCAGCACCTCGGTCGTCATGACGACGATCGGGGCCTCCCCGTTCACGCTGTTGTCGCCGGTGAGCAGCCCCACCTTCTCCGGCCCGTACCGGCGGACGAGGTCGGCGTACTTCTGGTTCGACAGCGCCTTGATCGGCGTGGTGTAGAAGCACTTCGTACCGCCCGCCAGGGCCAGGTGGACGGCGAACTCCCCCACCACCGTCTTCCCGGATCCGGTGGGCGCGGCGACCAGGACGCCGGAGCCGTCCTCCAGCGCCTGGCACGCCTCCAGCTGGAACGCGTCCAGCTCGAAGTCGTACAGGGTGCGGAAGTCCAGCAGGGCCGGGCCGTTCCCGGAGGTGCGCCTGCGGTAGGCGGCGTACCGCTGAGCCGGAGTCTGGCCGGCCGACGTCGTGTCGGGGGTGGTCATACCGTCGAGCCTACGGTTTCGACCGGCCCGATACCCAATCAGACCGGCCCGATACCCAATCAGACGGGCCCGGTCCCCGGTGATACGGCGCGTCGCGCGGCCGGCGGGCCGGTGCCGTCAGAGGGCCCGGTCGCCCTTCTCCAGCTCGGCGTCGATCCGCTCCAGGTCCAGCGGGGACGCCTCGTCGTCCGACAGGCCCTCGTACGGGTCGGGTGCGCGGTCCTTGCGCCGGTCGTGGAAGAACGCGAGCAGCTCGGCGATCTCGAACAGCACGATCGTGGGCAGCGCCAGCGCCAGCATCGTGAACGGGTCCTGGCTGGGGGTGGCGACCGCCGCGAACACGAACACCCCGAAGATCAGCAGCCGCCGCGACTTGCGGATCCGCTCGTGGGTGAGGATCCCGACGAGGTTCAGCATGACGACGAACAGCGGCAGCTCGAACGTCAGCCCGAAGATGAACAGCATCGCCTGCGCGTAGCCGAGGTAGTCCTGCACGCCGACCAGCACGGTCGTGTCGCCCGGCGCGAGCCCGATGAAGATCTTCAGGCCCTTGTCCATCGTCAGGTACGCCAGCGCGCCGCCGAGCACGAACAGCGGCACCGCCGCGGCCAGGAACACATACGTCCAGCGGCGCTCCCGCCGGTACAGGCCGGGCGCCACGAACGCCCAGATCTGGTACAGCCAGATCGGCGACGACAGGATCGCCCCGACGATCAGGGCGACCTTCAGGTGGATGAAGAACCCGTCGAAGATGCCGTGCACGACCAGGTCGCACTTGTTGTTCAGGCAGTGCTCGGGCGGGATCCGCGTATAGGGCTGCTTCAGGAAGTCCCAGATCGGCGGAAAGAAGATCCACCCGACGAGCGCGCCGGCCACCAGGCCGAGGATCGCCTTGATCAACCGGTTGCGCAGCTCACGGAGATGGTCCATGAGGGGCATGCGACCCTCGGGGGCGGCGTCGCGCCTGCTCAGCTTCATCGTCGGCATTCAGGCTCGGTTCTCGGCGGGTGGGAACGGGGGCGGGGGCCTGCGTCAGCCCTTGCGGACCTTACCGGGGTCCGACACCGGCACGCCCTGGATCGGCTCGCCCGAGCCCAGCGCGCCGCGGGGACGCTGCGCGCCCTCACCGGCCGCCTCGCGCTCCAGCCGCGCCGCCTCCTCGCGCAGCCGCGCCGCCTTCTCCGCCGCGCTCTCACCCTGGGCCGCCTTCGCCTCGGGGGCGGCATCGCCGGACGCGCCGTCGTCCTCGTCGTGCAGCCCCTTGGTCTCGGCCTTCAGGATCCGCGCCGACTTGCCCAGCGACCGCGCCAGCTGCGGAAGCTTCGTCGATCCGAACAGCAGCAGGACGACCGCGAGAATGATCAGAATCTCGGTCGTGCCAAGTCCAGCCATGTCAATCCTCTTCAGCAGGGCCCTGTCAGGACGGTCGTACGGTCACGACGATCGTACGCCCTCCCCGGGCCGTTGTGACGATTGAGCTTCGTCGAGACGCGACAGTTCATCGCGCAGCGCCGACTGTTTCGGTTCCAGCCGCCGCCTGGTGCGTTCCAGTTCACGACCGAAACGCCGCACCCCCAGCCACACCTTGAAGGCGCACCAGGCGAGCACCGCCAGGCCGAGGGACCCGAGCGCAACCGCCACCGACATCCACGCCACGGCCGCCACGCTACCGGATCCCCTCAGAGGACGCCGTACCGGGCCAGCGCCCGCGCCGCGTCGTCGCGGACCCCGGATGCGACCGGTTCCGGGGCGACGACGCGGCCCTGATCGCCGAGCCGCAGCGCCAGGCCCCGCACCCAGCGGGCGTCCGGCGTCCGCAGCACCACCCGCAGCCGCCCCTCCCCCAGCTCCTGCACGCTCTCGCACGGGTAGTAGTCGGCGACCCACCGGCCGCGCGGCGACAGCTCCAGCGTAACCGCCTCGTCCTGCGGCGAGGGCCGGAACAGGCCCGCGTCCACATCGATCGGCTCCGCCTCGTCCGGCACCTGCGCGGGCACGTCCAGCACCGCCAGGTCGGCGATCCGGTCCAGCTTGAACAGCCGCACCCCCTCCGCCCGCCGGCACCACCCCTCCAGGTAGGTGTTGCCCTCCACCACCAGCAGCCGCATCGGGTCGACGTCGCGCTCGGTGTTCTCGTCCCGCGCCGGCACGTAGTACGTCAGGTGCACGCGGCGGCCCGCCGCGATCGCGTCCCGCAGCACCCCGACCGAGGTGCGGGCCGGGTCGCCCGTCCCGCCGCGGGCGTCCACCTCCACCGCCACCTTGCTGGACACCGCCGCGGCCTCCCCCGCCGCGCTCTCCAGCTTCGCGATCACCCGGCTCAGCGCGTCCCGGTCGTCCAGGTCCGGGATCCCCGCCAGCATCCGCAGCGCCACCAGCAGCGCCGACGCCTCGTCCACCTTCAGCCGCAGCGGCCGCGCGATCGACTCCGCCTCCGCCACCGTGATCTCCCCGCCCTCGTAGGACAGGTCGATCGGGCAGTACGGGTCGGGCGCCCGCAACTCCACGCACCACAGCAGGTTCAGATCGTCGATCAGCTGCTTCTCGGTCACCCCGAACGCGGCGGCCGCCTCGCTCAGCGCCACCGAGTCGCGGTTCACCACGTACGGGACGAGCGCCAGCAGCCGCCCGAGCCGGTCCGTGGACGTCGCCGCCGCCTTCGCCGTCATCGCCCGTCCGCCTTCCCCTGCTCCACCGGATGCGGGCCCGCCGCGGCCAGCACCGCCTTCAGGTGCTGGATCACCGCCTCGCGCAGGTCCGGCGGGTCGAGCACCACCACGTCGTCGGCGAACCGCGCCAGGTACGGCGCGAACCGGTCCACGTCGCGGAACGTCAGGACGGCCTCGTCCCACTCCCCGTCCCACGCGCCAGCCTCGGCCGGGCGGACGTCCCGCGCCCACCGCCGCGGCCCCTGCGCCGCGCCCCGCCGCAGCCGCACCGACGCCGGCCGCGGCTCGCTCACCGGGTCGCCCCAGTCGAACGCGATGCGCCGCACGTCCACCCCGTCGGGGACCGCCACCGACCCCGGCGGACCGTCCGGCGCCACCTCCCCCACGATCCGGCTCAGCCGGAACACCCGCTGCTCGTCGCGGTCCCGGTCGAACCCCACCACGTACCAGCGGCCCCGCCGGCTCACCACGCCCCACGGCTCCAGATGCCGCCGCGCCACCGACGTCCGCCCGATCCCCTGGTAGTCGAACGCGACCGGGCGGCCGTCCCGCACCGCCTCCCACAGCGCCGCGAACGACGGCTCGTGGGTGTTCACCCGCGGCTCGATCCCCACCGCCGCCGGGACGTCGGTCTCCACCCCGGCCGCCCGCAGCTTCAGCAGCGCGCCCGACGCCGCCTCCGCCATGCTCGCCCGCTGCCACACCCGCGCCGCCAGGCCCAGCACCGCCGCCTCGTCCGGCGTCAGATGGATGTCGGGCAGCTCGTAGGCCTGCGGCGGGATCCGGTACCCGATCTCCTCACCGCCGCCGCCCTGCTGGTCGCTGCCCACCTCCAGCGGCACGCCGAGCTCGCGCAGCTCCTCCTTGTCGCGCTCGAACATCCGCTTGAACGCCTCGTCGGACTCCGGGTAGCCGGGCACCGCCCGGCGGATCTGCTCGGCCGTCAGATAGCGACGGGTGGCGAGCAGGCAGACCACCAGGTTCAGCAGCCGCTCGGTCTTGCGCCGCGACACTTCGCCACCACCTCGTTCCCTCCGTGAGCCCCGTTCCCCGGCCGGCGTGCCGATCCTCCCCGCGCACCGTCCAGCAGGACGCTACCGTTTCCCGGTGTGATCCGATGGCGCAAAGGCACAGTTGAGGACATCCGCCGCGAATGGCCCGGGGCGGTCGAGCTGAACGTCTCGATCGGGGGCGACGGCACGCGCCGGGCCCTGGCCTACCCCGCCCTGGTGGGACGGCCCGAACCGGGCGACACCGTCCTGCTCAACACTACGGCCTTGGCGATGGGCCTCGGCACCGGCGGCTACGCCATGGT
>NZ_SMKY01000314.1 GCF_004349235.1 Actinomadura darangshiensis
GCCCCGGCCCCGGCCCCCGAGCCGGAACCGGAGCCCGAGCTGGCCGTCGTCAGCGCCGCCGCGCGCGGAAGCCTCAACGGGCGCAGCTCCTACGGCACCACCGCCGAGGAGCCCGCGCCCGCCGCCAACCCGGAGAACCTGCGCTCGATCGTCATCGACGTCCTCGAACGCCGGCACGGGGACGTGGCCGGGACGCTCGCCGAGGTCACGGCGGAGGGCTACAGCTGCGACGAGGCCGAGATCCAGCGGATCAGCGACAACCACTGGTTCCCGTACGCGGTGTACCGGCTGCTGGCCAAGCACCACGGCGACGGCGAAATGGTCGCCCAGGAGCTGACCTCGCAGGGGATCGTCTACGACCAGGCCACGCTGGACGCCCTGGTCGCGTCCTGGCGGGTCTGACCGTCCCGCACTTCCGGACCGGCCGTCCACCGCATTGCGGGCGGCCGGTCCGTGCTGTGATCCGATGATCACGCTGTGTCCGTGCGACGCTGAGCACACCAGCGACGCACGGGAGAGCCGATGAAGACGCATCTGGCCGCGGTGGCCGCCGTGGCAGCCCTCGGCGGAGCCGTCACCGGGTATCTGATCGCCCCGTCCCCCGGTGGGACGTCCACCCGGCCCGTGGCCCACAGCGCGCCGAGCGGCACGTTACATCTCGCCCTGAACATGCCGGCGGAGGACCGCGCCAAGGCGGCCGCGCTCGGCTACGACCTGTTCGACGTCGACCCCGACGAGGACGCCATCGCCTCGCTGCCCAAGGGCGGCCGGGCCCTGCTGTGGGTCGGCAACACCACCTGCGGCGGCTTCCAGCAGGAGAGCGCCGCCACGTTCGCCGCCACGGTGAAGCGGTTCGCCGGGAACGACCGCGTCTACGGGTGGTACCTGTCCGACGAGCCGAACACCGGCGACTGCCCGGGGATCGCCGGCAAGATCCGCCAGCGCGCCGACATCGTCCACCGGTACGCGCCCGGCCAGAAGGCGTTCGCCTCGCTGACCGACTGGCCGATGCGGCCGCTCAAGCCGTCCGCCACCCATCTCGACCTCATCGGCCTCGACCCGTACCCGTGCCGGACCGGCCGCACGGACTGCGACCTCCGCGCGATCGACACCATGGTCGGGCAGGCCGCCCGCGCCGGCTTCGCCCGCCGCATGATCGTCCCGGTGTTCCAGACGTTCGGGCAGTCCTGCAACGACGGCGAGAAGAACTGGCGGATGCCGGACGAGGCGCAGCTCCAGTCCCTCCTCGACCGGTGGGAGCGGCTCGTCCCGCGGCCCGCGTTCGACGTCAGCTACTCATGGGGACGCCAGGGCGCCTGGGCCTGCCCCACGCTCGCCGACGCGAGCGGCAGGGGCGGCGGACCGGACCTTCAGGCCGTCATGAAACGGCACAACACGCGCCGGACCGGCCCCGCCCTGCCCACCCGCGAGCCGACACCGGCGGTCTCGGCGAAACCGCCGGCATCGGCGCGGCCGTGCCCGGTGCCCAGTTCTCCCTAGTCCTCGCTGCGCTGCTGTTCCTGGGCGGGGTCGGTCCGCAGGCGCGCGTGCAGGCCGCCGTCCACGTGCAGGACGTGCCCGTTGAGCTGCGCCGCCGCCGGGGACGCCAGGTACAGCGCCGCGTCCGCGACCTCCTCCGGCGCGGTCGTGCGGCCGGCCGGGATGTCGGTGGCGGGGCGGATCTCCCCGACGACGCTCGCCGGGGCGATGCAGTTCGCGCGGATGCCGAGCCCGCCGAGCTCCACGGCGATCGCCCGGCTGAGCGCCTCGATGCCCGCCTTGGTCACGTCGTAGGCGCTCTGGTCCTCGTGGGCCCGCGAGCCGCCGGGCGACGACAGGCTGACGATCGCGCCGCCCCGCCCGGCGTCCCGCCAGTGGCGGGCGGCGCGGACCGACAGCAGGTACGCCGAGCGCAGGTTGGCGGCGATGACCGCGTCCCACAGGCCTGCGCTGATGTCGATCAGCGGGGTGCGCACCTCCGTCATCGCGGCGTTGTTGACGAGGACGTCCAGGCCGCCGTTCCTGCGGAGCGTCGCGAAGACGGCGTCGGCGACCTCCTCGTGGGCCAGGTCCCCGGCCAGCGTCGCCACCCGCGGATCGTCGCCGAAGACCTTGAGCCCGTCGGCGTCCACGTCCACGGCGAGCACCTCGGCGCCGGCCTCGGTGAACCGCTGGACCAGCGCACGGCCGATCAGCCCCGCGGCGCCGGTGACCAGCACCCTTTCTCCCGTGTAATCGAACTGGACACTGCTCATGTGGTCGTGCTCATTCGGCCGGGGCCTCCCTCACCTGGGCGACGATCTGCGTCGGATTGACGAACATCAGGGCGATGACCAGCAGCACCGCCGACAGCGCCATGTAGATCACGGCCATCGCGTCGATGGCCTGGGCGGCGCGGATCCCCGGTGTGAACGCGGCGCTGTACAGCGAGACGATCAGCGTCTGGCTGTCGGCGTCCGCCACCAGGAACGTCAGCTCGAACATGGCGACGGTGCGGACCAGCACCAGGATCCCGGCGGCCAGGATGCCGGGCAGCAGCAGCGGCACCAGCACCCGCATGAACACCTGGCCGGTCCGGGCGCCGCACATCCGCGCCGCCGACTCCACGTTCGCGTCGATCTGCTCCACGAACGGCGTCATGACGAGGACGACGAACGGCAGCGCCGGGACGAGGTTCGCCGCGACGACGCCCGTCATCGTCCCCGCCAGATGCACCTTGTACAGGACGGTCGCGAGCGGGATCCCGTAGGTGATCGGCGGCAGCAGCACCGGGAGCAGCAGCAGGAACATCACGATCCGCTTGCCGGGGAAGTCGCGGCGCGCCAGCGCGTACCCGGCGGGGACGCCGATCACCAGTGCCAGCGCCACCACGATCAGCGTGATCTCCAGCGTGACGGTGAGCACGTCGCCGAGCGCGAACTCGTCCCACGCGTCGGAGTACCACGAGCTGGTGAAGCCCTGCGGCAGCCACCCCGAGAACCACTTCGTCCCGAACGAGTTGACGATCACCGAGAAGATCAGCGCGCCCAGGTTGATCAGGAAGAACCCGACGCAGGCCCAGACGAGCCAGGCGCTCAGCCGCCCCTTCGGCAGGGCCCGCTTCGGCAGGCCACGCGGGCGTGAGATGGCGGTCATGATCCCTTACCTCCCGACGCGGGCCCGGTGTACAGGCGGCCGCGCAGCAGCAGCGTGACCGAGATGACGAGCAGCTCGAACACGCCCATCAGCACGGCGATGGTCGAGGCCATCGAGTAGTCGTACTTCTCGAACGCCGCCTGGTACGCCGCGATCGCCATCACCCGCGTCTCGCCGGCCGGTTCGCCGACGAGGTTCGCCGACGGGAACACCGAGAACGCCAGCACGAACGCGAGCACGAACGTGGTCGCGAGGCCCGGGGCGAGCAGCGGCAGGACGACCCGCCGCATCCGCTGCCACGGGCCGGCGCCGAGCGTCGCCGCGGCCCGCTCCAGCGTCGGGTCGATGCCCGACATGTAGGACAGCACCAGCAGGAACGCGAACGGGAACCCGGTGATGAGCAGCGACAGCAGCACGCCCCAGTAGTTGTAGATCAGCCGGACGGGCTCGTCCACGATGTGCAGGTCGAGCAGGACCCGGTTGAACCAGCCCTTGGGGCCGAGGTAGCGCAGCAGGCCATCGGCGACCAGGACCGTGCCGAGCGTCACCGGCAGGACGAGCAGCGCCGTCAGCACCCGGCGCCCGCGGAACCTGCCGCGCAGCCGGTACGCGATCGGCACCGACGCGCCCACGTTGATCAGCGCCGCAGGAAGCGCGAGCCTGAGCGTCTTCCACACCGTGCCGCGCTGGTAGGAGTCCTTGAAGAAGTCGGCGTAGTTGCCGAACGGCCCGCCGCCGTTCTTGGGCTGCAGCGACAGCCCCACCCCGTACAGCATCGGGTAGAGGAACAGCAGCCCGATGACGAGGACGGCGGGCACCAGCAGGAGCAGCACCCGGTCGACGCCGCGTTCGGCGAGCCGGTGCCGCAGGCCGCTGCGCCGGGGGGCCGGTGCCTCCGGGCGGGCGGGAGCCTCAACCGCCATCCTTGGCTCCCGTCGTCTCGCCGATCGACTCGGCGGCGGCCTCGTCGAGCGCCGCGGCGGCGTCCTGCACGCTCTCGCCGAACACGAGGACCCGCTCGGGCGCGACGGTCAGCGCGACCCGCTCCCCCGGCGCGATCCGCTCCGGGGACCGGAAGTGGACGACGCGGCCGTCGTCCGTCACCCCTTCGGCGGCGACCTCGCGCCCGTGGAACTCCGACACCTCGACGCGGACGGTCACGATGTTCTCCCCCGCCGCCGAGTCGGGCGACCCGGCGATGTGGAAGTCCTCCGGCCGGACGGCCGCGACCGCCCGCGCCCCGGTGATCGGCTGCCGGCTCACCCCGGTCAGGTTCAGCCCGTCCTTCTCGCCGAGGCCCACCTTCCCGTCGCCGGACGACAGGACGGGCAGCTCCAGCAGGTTCCGGTACCCCATGAACCCGGCGATGTAGGTGCTGACCGGGTAGGTGTAGACCTCCTCGGGCGTCCCGATCTGCTCCACCTTGCCGGACCGCAGCACCACGACCCGGTCGGCGAGCGCGAGCGCCTCCTCCTGGTCGTGCGTCACGTACACGGTGGTCAGGCCGAGGTCCTGGTGGATGCGCCGGATCTCGGTGCGCATCTGCACGCGGAGCTTGGCGTCCAGGTTGGACAGCGGCTCGTCCATCAGGACCAGCTTGGGGCGCAGCACGATCGCGCGGGCGATCGCCACCCGCTGCTGCTGGCCGCCGGACAGCTGGCCGGGCAGCTTGTCGGCGTGCTCGGTCAGCTCGACCGTGCGCAGCGCCTCGTCCACCCGGCGGGCCGTCTCGGCCTTCCCGACCCGCCGGACCGACAGCCCGAACGCGACGTTCTTGCGGACCGACAGGTGCGGGAACAGCGCGTAGTTCTGGAACACCATCCCGAACCCGCGCTTCTCCGGCGGCAGCGTGTCGATGCGCTCCTCGTCCAGCCAGATCGCGCCCTCCGACAGCGGCAGCAGCCCGGCCAGGCAGTTCAGCGCGGTCGACTTCCCGCAGCCGGACGGCCCGAGCAGCGCGATGAACTCGCCGCCCTCGATCCGCAGATCGAACCCGCTCAGCGCGGTCGCCTTCCCGAACCGCCGCGTCACCCCGTCCAGCCGCAAATGCCCGAACGCCGCCCGCGAATCCTTCTCCACGACGCTCCCCACCGTCATGACGCCCCTACCGAGGACGCGGAGCCTGCGGAGCGGCCTCGCATCGCCGCGCACCGCGCCTTCATGCCCCCTACCGAGGACGCGGAGCCTGCGGAGCGGCCTCGCATCGCCGCGCACCGCGCCTTCATGCCCCCTACCGAGGACGCGGAGCCTGCGGAGCGGCCTCGCAATTCGTTCACCTTGTGCACCTTCATGACTTCTTGACCTTTTGACCGCCGATCTCCCTGTCCCAGCGGTCGAACGCGGCGACGAGGGCCTTGGCGTCCAGCGGCGGGGCCTTGGGGTTGTCGGCGATGAGCTTGTCGTACTCGGGGCGGCCGTACTCCTTGATCGCCTGCTGGCTCTCGGCCGGAGCCATGTCGAGGGTCACGCCCTTCACGGCGGGGCCCGGGTAGAAGTAGCCCTTGTCGTAGGTGATCGCCTGCTGCTGCGGCTGGAGCGCGAACTTCATCATGTCGAGCAGGACGGCGAGCTTCCCGCCCGAGACGCCCTTGGGGACGACCATGTAGTGCGCGTCGGTGACCCAGGTGAAGCCGTCGAGCGACTGGATCTTGACGTCCTTCGGCACCTGGCCGAGGACGCGCGGGTTGATGTCCCAGCCGGTGGTGCTGAGGATGATGTCGCGGGTGCCCTCGCTCAGCTCCTTCATCGTCTGCGTGGTGCCGGTCGGGTAGTACTCGACGTACTGGTCGAGGTCCTTGAGGTACTTCCAGGTCTTGGTCCAGCCGTTGGCCGGGTCCTTGGGGTCGGAGTCCTTGAGGATGTAGGGCAGGCCCATGAGCCAGGTCCGGCCGGGCCCGGAGTTGGACGGGCGGGCGTACTCCAGCTTCTTCGGGTGCGCCTTCGCCCAGGCCAGCAGCTCGTCGGCCGTCTTCGGCGGGTTCGGGACCTTCTTCGGGTTGTACTCCAGGAGCGGGCCGGACGGGTAGTACGTCACGGTGACGCCCTTGCCCTGTGCGAGTTCCTGCATCTTGGCCGCGGGCTCCAGGTACTGCGTCTTCAGGTCGGGCAGCTTGTCGGCGTACTTGCCGACGAGGTCGACCCACAGGTTCTGCTCCAGGCCGGCGGACAGGCCGTCGGTGCCGGTCAGCACGAGGTCGATGCCGAGCTGCCCGGCGTCCTGCTGCGCCTTGACCTTGCCGGCCAGCTCCGGCGCGGTCGCCTTAGTGTAGGTGATCTTGCTGACGAGCTTCGGGTGCGCCTTCTGGTAGTTCTCGAAGATCTGCTGGGTGAGCTGGAGGTTCCCGGCGACGTCGATGATGTTCAGGGTGACGGGCTTGGACGGCAGCTTGACGTCGCCCGCCGCCGGCTCGGACGCGGACTTGCCGCCCGAGTCGGGCGCCCCGCAGGCGGCCAGCAGCAGGCCGGCGGCGGTCGCGACGGTGACGAGGGCTGATCGAGGAGTTCTCATGGGGTGGGTCCTCCAGGCAGGACGCGCGGTCCTGCTGTGGGGCCGGCTCACACCGGCCCGGTGGTGCCTCGGATGAGGAGTCGGGTCGCCAGTTCGGAGACCGGCGGTAGCGGCGGCGCCTTCGGCGCCCCCGGGTCGAGCGTGCTGTGCATGGTGGCGGCCGCCGCCCGCGACAGCGCGTTCACGGGCATGGCCACCGTGGTGAGCGGTGGATTGGTCATCGACGCCATGGGGACGTCGTCGAACCCGACGATGCTGAGCTCGCCGGGCACCTGCACGCCGCGCGCGGTGAGCCGGGACAGCACCCCGAGCGCGACCAGGTCGTTGTAGGCGAACGCCGCGGACACGCCCGCGGCGAGCACCTCGTCCGCGGCCCGGTAGCCGCCGGTGAAGCGCGGCTCGTACGGGCCGAGGTCGGCCAGTTCGATGCCGCGTTCAGCGCAGGCGGCGCCGAGCAGCCTGCGCCGCTGCTTGTTCGACCACGAGTTGGCCGGGCCGGCCAGGTAGGCGCACCTGCGGTGGCCGAGCGCGTGGACGTGCGCCACCGCCTGGTCCATGCCGGGCTCGAAGTCCAGCAGGACCGACGGCGCGTTCCGGCTGGTCCGGTTCGCGAGGACCACGGCCGTCTTGGCCGCGACGGCGCGCAGCCGCGTCCCGGACATGCGGGGGGCGCACAGGATCAGCCCGTCCACCCGCTCGATCATGGCCTCGGCCAGCCTGACCTCCGTCGCCGTGTCCTCGTCGGTGTCGGCCAGGAACACCGCGAACTCGGTGTCGCGGAAGTAGGCCTCCACGCCCTTGATGAACGGCGCGTAGAACGGGTTGGCGATGTCGGGGACGATCAGCCCCACGTTGCGGGTCCGCCCGAGGACCAGCGACTGCGCCGCCCGGTTCGGCTGGTAGCCCAGCCGGTCGGCGCATTCGAGCACGCGCCGCCGGGTCTCGGCGTTGACGAGCTCCGGGGAGTTCAGCGCCCGCGAGACCGTGGACGGCGACACCCCGGCGAGGTTCGCCACGGCCCGGATCGAGGCCCGGGAGGCGTCGGCGGCGCGGGGTCCGGCGGGCTCCCCGTCCGCGCCGTCCGCGCCGATGCGGTCTGCGGTCATGCCGAGGATTATGAAAACGTTTGCGGAACAGTGTCAATAGATAGCGCGAAAAAGCCCCCGGCCGAGCAGGGGGGCCGGGGGCCGGTTTCGGGGGCGGATCAGGCGGCGTCGCGGCCCGCCTTCTGCAGTTCGGGCTCGTCCCGGACCTCGTCGTCGTGCACGTACCGGCGGCCGCGCAGCAGCGACACGAGCGCCGCCACCAGGGACATCGCGATCGCCATGCTGAACACGATGACGAGGCCGTGGTGGAACGGCTCGGAGATCAGGTGCGGGAAGTACGACCGCCCGGTCAGCGTCGCGACGTCGTCCGGCGCCAGCCCGCCGAGGACGTGGAACGGCGCGAGCAGGTTCTGGATCGGGTTGTAGCCGAGGAACGCGGCGAACAGCGTGCCGACCGGCGGCAGCTCGCCCACCTGCGTGGCCGGCCCGGCCGGGACGCCGTGCTCGGTCAGCCCCTGCGTCAGCGTCTTCGGCAGCGTGTTGGACAGGCCGGCGATCATCAGCGAGAAGAACACGCCGATCGACAGCACCATGCCGGCGTTCATGAACGTGGCGCGCATGCCGGACGCGACGCCGCGCTGGTCCGCGGGGACCGCGTTCATGATCGCGGTGGTGTTCGGGGCGGCGAACAGCCCGGAGCCGACCCCGTTCAGGAAGATCAGCAGCGCGAACGTCCCGTAGCCGAAGTCCGTCGGGATCACCAGCAGGCCCGCGAAGGCCAGCGCCGACAGCACCAGCCCGCCGGAGGCGAACGCGCGGGCGCCGTGCCGGTCGGACAGGTGCCCGGAGATCGGCCCGGCCACCAGGAACCCCGCGGTGAGCGGCAGCAGGTAGATGCCGGCCCACAGCGGCGTGTCCTCGTAGTCGTAGCCGTGCAGCGGCAGCCAGATGCCCTGCAGCCAGATGATCAGCATGAACTGCATCCCGCCGCGGGAGATCGCGGCGAGCAGCCCGGCCGCGTTGCCGGCCGTGAACGCCCGGATGCGGAACAGGTTCAGGTGGAACATGGGCTGCTCGACCTTGGTCTCGATCCAGCAGAACAGCACCAGGACCGCGACGCCGCCGATCATCCCGCCGAGCACCCACGGGTTCGTCCAGCCCATGTCGTGCCCGCCGTAGGGCTGGATGCCGTAGGTGATCGCGGCGAGCAGCGCGGTCAGCCCGACCGCGAACGTGACGTTACCGAGCCAGTCGATCTTCGCGCCGGCGGCCCGCTTGGCGGTCTCGACCAGGCTGCGGTACGCCCAGATCGTCCCGATGACCCCGATGGGCGCGGACGCGAAGAACACCAGCCGCCAGTTGATCTCGCTCAGCAGGCCGCCGGCGACCAGGCCGATGAACGTCCCGGCGATGCCCGCGACCTGGTTGACCCCCATGGCCATCCCGCGCCGGTGCGCCGGGAACGCGTCGGTGAGGATGGCGGCCGAGTTCGCCATCAGCATGGCGCCGCCGATCCCCTGGAACACCCGCCAGCCGATCAGCCAGATCGCGCCGGCGCTCCCGTGCAGCGGGTCCAGCGCCAGCACGAGCGTCCCGACCGTGAACACCGCGAAGCCGGCGTTGTACATCCGGACGCGCCCGAACATGTCGCCGAGCCGGCCGAGCGTCACCACCAGGACCGCCGAGACGAGCATGTAGCCCATCAGGATCCACAGCAGGTAGCTGACGTTGCCCGGTTCGAGCGGGTTCAGGTGGATGCCGCGAAAGATCGCCGGCAGCGAGATGATCACGATCGAGGAGTTCACCGTGGCCAGCAGCATGCCCAGCGTCGTGTTGCTGAGCGCGACCCACGGATAATGCTTGGACGGCACGCCGACCCCTCCCCCGTCAGGTAGTTTCTTCCGCTAACTAATCATAAGCCCGACATACTTCGCCAGTCCGCATTACCTGGCGCCGAAGTCACCTTCCCTGCATATCGCCTTCGGCACGCCGGCCCGCTCCCCGCCCGCCGCCGGCGCCCGCCTACGATCGTTTTCGTGGACGGAAAACACCGGCTCGACCTGGCCGACGAGCGCCTCCAGGCGTTCTGGCGCGAGCGGCACGTGTGCACGCTCGTCACGCTCCGCCCGGACGGCACCCCGCACGCCGTCCCGGTCGGCGCGACCCTGGACGCCGGCACCCCGGGCACCGGCACCGTCCGCGTGATCACCTCGGCCGCCTCGGCCAAGGCCCGCCACGTCCGCGCGGCGGGCGGCTCCGGCCTCCCGGTGGCGGTCACCCAGGTCGACGGCCGCCGCTGGTCGACGATCGAGGGCCGCGCCGTCCTCAGGACCGATCCGGCCTCGGTGGCGCACGCCGAGCAGCTCTACACGACCCGCTACAAGCCGCCCCGTCCCAACCCCAGCCGCGTGGTCATCGAGATCACCGCGACCCGCGCCCTCGGCAACCT
>NZ_SMKY01000315.1 GCF_004349235.1 Actinomadura darangshiensis
TCCCCGCCCCTCCCCTCACCGACGACGCCATCACTCTGCGCCCCTGGCACAGACCCGACGCGCCGCAAACGTTCGCCGCCCGCACCCTCCGCCTAATGGCGCAATGGGCGTTCGGCGACCTCTCCACAGCCACCATCGTTGACGCGATAAGGGTTTGAGTTCCATCCAGACGATGAGCACCTCGCGTCCGGGCCGTCGAGGCGGACGGCACGAAGGATGGCGAACGCCACCACGGATATGAGCGGCAGCTGCGCAGTTCAGGGGTTGGCAAAGCGCGCCCGCGCCGCAGTGCGTGTAACGCCGCCGCGCAGCACTCTGCTGGACGGGTCGTCCGGGCGTAATACCGTCGCGGTATGAAGCTGCTGTCGGTCAACGTGGGCAAGGCGCGCCACAACCCTTGGATGGCCCCCGCTCTGACAGGTATCGACAAGCACCCCACGGACCGTCCGGTGATGGTCACCGCTCCCGGCGGCCCTCAAGGCAGCGGCGCGGTCGGCCTCGCAGGCGACCGCACCTACGGTAGACACCACGGCGGCCCCGACCAGGCCGTCTACGCCTACGCCCGCGAAGACCTCGACGTCTGGGAAGCCGAACTTGGCAGGCCATTGCGCAACGGCGTCTTCGGCGAGAACCTCACTACGACCGGCATTGAGGTGAACGAGGCCCTGATCGGCGAGCGCTGGCGCGTGGGCAGGCACGTCATCCTGGAGACCTCCAGCTTCCGGATTCCCTGCGGAACGTTCCAGGGCTGGCTGGACCGAACCGGCTGGATCAAGAGGTTCACACAAGCGGCCAAGCCGGGCGCCTATTTCCGCGTCATCACGGAAGGACGGATACACGCCGGCGACCCGGTCGAGATCGTGCACCGTCCAGACCATGACGTGACCGTGGCCCTGGCCTTCCGCGCGCTCACGCGAGAGCCCGCCCTACTGCCACGACTGGCGGCCGCCGAAGCGCTCCCCGAAGACATCAAGGAGATTGCCCGCAAACGCCTTTCTGGCCGTTCGGGCTGAGTCCGCCCAATCGGCGAGCGTTCACGATCAGGCGTAGCGGGGGTTGGTGGCGTGCCATTCGAAGCCGCCCCCCATCCAGGCTCGCAGTCCCCGCAGGAAACGCTGGAGTTCCGGGGAGGGAATGGACGCGAGCTCCCGATGCCCGGCCTCGAAGTCGCGGACGAGGTCGTTGTGGAGCGCCACGGTGATCTCGGTCGCCTCCTCGACCGAGCAGTCCCGATCGGCGGCGATCAGCAGGACAAGGTTGCAGACGGGGTTCTCGTCCGCGGCGTCCTTGGCCACCGAGTGCAGATCGTTGACGATGACGCTCGCGGTCCCCGCCTGGAAGGCGGCACGGCGGACGCGCGGCTCGTAGTACAGGTGGGCCGGAACCTCGTAGCCGCCGACGACGTCGATGAGCGTCATGGACGTGTAGAAGCTGTCGTGCTGGCGCGCCGCGAGATACTCCCAGGCCGGCGGATGCTCCCCGGTCTCCCGCCATGCCGCGTAGGCCGTCCAGCTCACGAACATGGCGAAGGTCGAGTAGCAGACCCGCTGGACCTGCGCGTCACTGGCATGACGGCTGAGGTGGTCGACGGCCGAGCCGAGCATCCTGAGAACCAGGTCGTTCTGGAGGGCCTCGTCCAGCGGAGGGGTGAGGTCCCCCACGGACGGGACCGGGTCCATCGCCGACATGACCAGGGTGAGGCGCGGCGGTAGCAGCTTCGGCACCGCGCCCAATGCGGTGTCGTCGGCGTAGTAGTCGTCCGCGGCCCACCAGGCGGCGTTCAACTGCGCGGCGACGAGCAGGGCATCGGGATCGTCGGTGTCGGGATGGGCGAGGGTGACCAGCCGTCCGAACGCGGCCTTCTTCAGCGCGTCGAGCTCCTCGTCCTCGAACCCGCAGTCCCGCGCCCAGGAGACGAGCCGGGCGTCGACCTCACCGGCCAGGCCGTCGTCGGCGCGCTCATGAACCGGGCAGTAGAGCGGTGCGTGCGATCCGTCCCCCCAGGGACGTTCGACGTAGCCGGGGCCCGGGACCGGGTGCGTCCCGCCGAGGAGGTCACCGTGGGGGATCTCGCGGCTGGGACGCGCGGCCGCGATCAGCGCCGGCAGGAACGCCGCGCCGGTTCCCAACCCGGTCGGCCCCGGCCGCTCGTCCGCGGGCAGAACCGTCGTGGCGCCGCTGCATGGGCGACGCGCCGCGGGCACGCTCGGCGCGGATCGATCTTCCATGGGCGGCCTCAGATCCGGTCGGCGGCGATGAGCAGGTACTGGAAGCCGCCGTCGCGGTACGCCTCCAGGAACGTGTCCTCGATGCCGGTGGCGACCGACGACTTCTGGCGCAGCTCCCAGTACGGGATCGTGTCGGCCGTCAGGTCGATGACACTGGCGGGCACGAGCCGGTTCGCCGCCATCGCGCGGAAGTAGGCGCTGCGCGGATGGATGTCGCACACGTAATGGGCGTTGATGGCGGAGACCGCCTTCGACGGAAGCCCGTACACGTCGTTGTAGCAGCCGGTGATGGTGACGTACCTGCCACCGCGTGCGAGGAGGCGCGAGTGCGCCGCGAACAGATCGTCCAAGACCACGTACATCGTCGACTCGTTGTTCCAGATCGCCTGGAACGCGCCCGCCTCGAAGCCGGTGTCGAGCATGTTCTTGAAGTGATACCGGACCCTGTCGGAGACGCCGCGCTTCGTGGCCTGGGCGTTGGCGAAGTCCACCTGGGTCTGGGAGATGGAGACGCCGTCGACCCGGCAGCCGAACGCGGCGTTGGCCATGATGCTGGACCCGCCCCGCCCGGACCCGGCGTCCAGCAACCGGTGCCCGGGCCGGACGTCACCGAGGTTGCCGAGCAAGAACTGCGCCTGCGCGTTCTCCAGCCGGTGCAGCTCCGCGATGATCGCCTCCTCCCGCTTGTCCTCCGCCACGTCCAGGACGGACCAGTCGACCTCGCCGATGCCGTAGTGGTGGTGGTACGTCCCCGACACGTCCCCCAGCCGCAGGTTGACGGGGTTGCGCTCGGCGTTCCAGTAGTTGGCGACGTCGTTCTGGTACACGCTGGCGATGGCCGTCATATGAGGTGGTCCCTTCGCTGGACGTTCCGAGCTGACCGAACAAGAGCAGCGACACCCCGCCCTCCGCTGCGCTAAGTCACGACCTGGAAACTAACCGTGATCACACAGCTTCTGAAGTGGACCGCCCAGCACAGAAGCCACCACCCCCGGTCACGCCAATGTCACACCCCAGACACCCACCGCGCGTCCGGCATCAGGATGAGACGGGATCGATGGGGGGATTGCGGGCGGCCCAGCTGAGAGTGGGATCGGTCGGCGTAGAGGACGCCGGCAGCACCCAGCCCTGCGTCCAGGAGACCGGCGGCACCGGGCAAGGTGATCCGCCCGCCTGGTTGCCGACCAGGCGAAGCGACATGGCCCGGTCACGCCGCTCCGGAGACAAGCCCTCGGCGAGCCAGGACCTCGTAGCCGGCTGACCCGGCCAGGTCGGGCGCAACTGGTCGTCAGGCGACGCAAGCCAGGTGCCCAGTAGGTAGCAGAACTTCCACACACCCCATTTGAGAATGGATCGAGCAAAGATCTGAAAAGCGTGGCATAGCGCCCGCTGGTCCGAACACATTCCGGCCGAACGGACGAGCGGGGGCGTGGGACATGTCCGATGAACGGGTCATCGATGCTCAAAACGCGTACATCTGGGACGGCTGGGGGACGTGCCTGTCATGGTGGGCGAATACCGAGTTGGGCGGCCGCGACGACCTGGCCGCCGCCCTGTTCGGCTTGGACGGCGTCAGAGTCGGGGCCACAGGTGGGGAGATAGAGCTTCCCGGACTGGGGCTGAACATCGTGCGCTACAACCTGGGCGCCTGCACCTGGACGGACGGATCGGCAATGATCGAGTCGCCCGCCATCGTCCGCCGCAAGCAGATCGAAACATTCTGCGACGGCGACGAGTGGGACTGGAGTGCCGACGCCAACCAGCGGACCATGTTGTCGAAGGCTCGTGATGCCGGCGCTGACACCTTCGAGATGTTCTCGGTGTCGCCGCCGTGGTGGATGACGGTCAACGGGAATCCCTCCGGCGCCGAGCAAGGCGATCAGGACAACCTGGCGTTCCAGCATCAGAAGGCGTTCGCCCAATTTATCGCCGTGGTAGCCAAACATGCCCGCGACCAGTGGAAAATTCGCTTCACCTCGGTCGACCCGTTCAACGAGCCGTCACTCAATGCCTGGCACGCGCAGCAGAACCAGGAGGGCTGCCATTTCACCCGCGGAGCACAAGAGGCGGTCCTCGAATGCCTGCGCGGCGCACTGGACGAGCAGGGTCTCGACGATGTGCTGATCGCCGCGTCCGACGAATGCCATTACTCGAGCGCAGCCGACACCTGGCGGAACTTCAGCGAAGGCACCAGACGGCTGATCGGCCGCGTCAACGTGCACGCGTACGAGCGCGACGAGGATTGCCGCAGCCGCGCCAAGCTCCGCGAGGCCGTTGGCGAAGGAACACCCATATGGCAGTCGGAGTACTCAGAGGGCGAGCCTGACGGACTGTCGATGGCGCTGAGCATCAGCCGTGACGTCCAGCATCTCCGTCCCCGCGGATGGGTCTGCTGGCAGCCGGTGGAAGCGCTTGACTGGGGGCTCCTCGACGGTGAATACGACGACCAAACCCCCAACCCAAACGGTGGAGCCAAGGGCACGCTCAAGGGAGAAGTCGACGGCGTCAACACCAAGTACTACGTTCTCGCCCACTACACCCGCCACATCAGGCCAACGATGCGAATCCTCCAGTCAGGCCACACCAACACCGTCGCAGCCCATGACGCAACCGCCCGACGACTGGCCTTGGTCACCGTAAACGACAGCGCGCAGCAAAGTGTCACCTACAACCTCAGGCAACTGGCCGAGGGCGAACGCATAGCCCGCGTATGGGTCACCGATGCAACCAACGCCCCGAACGCACGCCGATACGCAAAGGACACTGATATCTCCCTGCGAGACGGAATACTCACACTGACCCACGACCCGAACACGGTCACAACCATAGAAATCGACGAAGTCGAGATCTGAAAAGCGGGTACCAAGAGACTGCCAGCCAGGTGCTCGCCATTACTGCCGAATAAGCAGGCCGGAACCGCCGTTGTCACTCAGCGAGCCCTGGTGATAGACCATGCTTCGCTATTCGACCTGCGCCCCGCCGAACTCGTGCAGCCCAAACGCCGGAGCCGGCCGAGTCGGAGCAGTTGCGCAAGGAAGCGCGACCCGACAAATACACCACCGGCCACACCGGGCCCGACCAGGACGGACATGCCACGTAGCGGTCACTGGCCGCTGTCCCACTTGACTTGACACTCACCCGGGACGCTGCGGCTCACACGTGCGGTGAAACGGATCAAGGAGCGCGGCATGAGCAACGGTCCGAGGATCCGCATCGTGCTCAGCGAACTGACAACGGCCAAGTCACGGCGGATCCTTGACCTTGTCACTGTGACAAGGTTTTGAATCGAGGATGGAGGTGGTCCAGAAGTGGTCCAGAAACATGACAACCAGATCGCGTCGCGGCTGAAGACAGCGTTGGAGGCTGCGACGTCATCGGTGCGGCTGCAGGTGGCGCTGACCGCCGGCATGCATCCCGCGCCCGAGTACGTCGAGGTCCTGGTGGAGCAGTGCGGTGTCGAGCCGGACTTCTACGTGCGTGACATGCTGACCTGGGCGCTCACGCAGCACGATGCGGCTTCCGTCGTCGATCGGCTGCTGGTCGAACTCAAGTCCGAAACGGCGCAGGCCCGAAGCCAGGCTCTGCATACGCTGTCGAAGATCGGTGATCGGCGCGTGTGGCCCGCGATCACAACCGGCCTCCTGCAGGATGAGGACGACGAGGTCGCCCGCGCTGCATGGCGTACGGCGGCCGGACTCGTCCCGGAGGGTCGTGAAGCCGATCTCGCTGAGACGTTGTCGACCCAGTTCAACCGGGGAGATCGCGATATGCAGCTGAGCCTCAGCCGCGCCTTCGTCACTCTCGGGCCGGCGGCGGCGTCCGTTGTCGAGCGAGCGAAGGCCGATCGTGACGACGGTGTGCGCACCCATGCCATCGCCACCGAGCACCTGATACGAAATCCCGACGCAGGATTCGACGCTGCGATCGAAGAAGCACACCGGATCACCGCGCTTCTTGGTGCACCGGCCACCGAGGCGTGAGCGAATGCGGATCGGCGAAGTCTCTGAACGGTCTGGCATCAGCACCCGGATGCTGCGCCACTACGACCGGCTCGGGCTGGTGTCGCCGACCGAGCGCACACCGGGCCGGTACCGGGAGTACTCGGAGCAGGATGTCCGTCGCCTATTCCATGTGGAAGGTCTCCGCTCGCTCGGACTGAGCCTGCACGAAATCGCGGACGTACTCGCTGACCTCTCGTTCAGCCCGGCATCGATGGTTGAACAGCTCATCACGCGTACCAACGACCGCCTCGCCCGCGAGGAGGAACTGCTTCGCCGACTTGACCAAGTGCAAGCAAGCGACCCCGCCGCATGGGCCGACGTGCTGCGCGTCATCGGACTGATGCGCGGACTCGACGCCAACGACGCCTCGGCACGTCAACGCCTCGCCCTGTCACTCGCAGGCGAGCAGGATCACGAGGCCGTCCCTCTTGCCGAAGCGGCGCTTGAAGAGGCCGACCCCAATGTCGCCGGCGCGCTCTACTGGGCTTTGGCACGGACCGGCGACCGTGCGCTCCCGGTTCTGGTGGAGGCTCTGAACTCTCCGATCGCCGATCGGAGACATCGCGCGGTGGCGGCGCTCGAAAAGATCAACTCACCACGGGCTTCCGCCGCCCTCGCCGGGGCCTTCCGCCATCCGGATCCGCTGGTAAGCCGACGAGCCGTACTCGCGCGCGGCACACGAGGCCAGGCCGACGCCATCCCCGCACTCGTTGCCCTGGTCGTCGAGGGGCGCGACGATGTCGAAGCCGCTGACGTGCTTGGGACGCTCGCTCGCCATCACGGTTGCGGAGGCGAGGTTGCGAACACGATCGCTAACGAACTCGTCGGAGCAACGCCCACGGCTCGCCAGCGCCTCGCGGCTTCCCTCGCAGAGATACCCGGTCCGCACGCTCAGACGATTTTGACCACGCTCTCAAGCGACGTCGATCGCAATGTCGCCCTCACCGCGTCATTCGTGCTCAAGGCACGGCACCCCGACGACTGAATGTCGTCCGACTCCCGCGAGCCCTTTCAATCCTCAGGTTGGACCGGCCAGATGGCTCGGCCTGCGGGCAGCACCACCTGCGGTGGCCAGGTGTCGACCTGGACAACGCGTCCGCGCGCAGTTCGGCCTCGTTCATCGCGAGGGCCTTGAGGCGACGTCTACGCCGGACGGATGGGAGCGCGTTGAGCATGGCCCGGCCGATCGCGACGACGAGTAAGCCCTCGACGCCCTAGTGACGTCCCTCGCTGACGTAACCGAACACCCCTGAGACGCCGTGGCCCTGGCCAATGACGAGCCCGAATATGCCTCCCCACCGGAACGGGCAAGCTCGTACCGCTCGGAACCCTCGATCGTTGGCAGGTTCCGCGCCGCCTCAGCCTGCGGGTAACTGACCGGGGTCTGCGTGATGCCCCGTCCCCGTGAGCGACTGGGCGCGCGGCGTGGCCGCTGTTGTTCTCCCGCCTTCTCCCCGGCCCCGACAAAGACCCGGACTGAGCGACGGACAGGTTCCGTTAAGAGGCGGGCTTCCCCGATTCCAAAGGAGCGCGAAGCGCTTTTGATGGGTTCTGGCCGTCGCTATCCTAGCCAGGCGGGCTCGGGGGGAGCCCTGCACCTTTCCACTCCAAGCGGCAACATCTCGGACCACGACCAGGCCGTGTCCCTAGACCGGGATCAACTCGCTCACTTTGCTCGATTATCCGGATAGAGAAACATGTTTACGAGCGTGGTGGCTAGTCTCCTGCCGAACGATCGCGAGGGCTCGGCATGGTCGAAGCACAGGCGTTGGCGACGCCGTATCAGGTCCAATTCTACGCGGGGCAGAACGCTGAGTTACATCAATGTGAGCATCGCGGTGACGCTGGAACGCCATAAGGCGGTCGCACGATTTCGTACTGGACCACCGGCGGACGGGCCCCAGCCCATGGTGATAGCCGAGCACGGTCTATCGCCGTTGGCGCGGGCCTCGGTGAACTGGCGCTCCACAACAGGGCTCACCTGGCGAAATGTGGCTACGGCTTACAGCCACAGATCGCTAGGCGAGCCCTGTTAGTTCATCAGGTTCCGGTGACCTTTGTATAGTCGTTCCAGATGTAGCCTTTAACGCCAGTACAGCAATCCGAGTGCCACCACAGGTTTCCGGAACTGTTCACGCAACGCTTGTCGACACGGAAGATCTGCCCGTACTTCCACGTGGCTATCACCCTGGATGACCCCGAATAGCTGCTGTGCACCGGAGCCGTGCCGGAGATGACTCCCCTCATGTGCGGCGTCCAGTCCGTGCACCCGGCCATGATCCCGGCGCCCTTTTCGTTCGCCGCTGCGCTCGGAATGGCGACCACAACAGGCGCCACGACCACGGTAATCGCCGCGGCCGCAATGGACAGGACTCGATTGCCCGTCATTCGCATTTCGAGCTCCCTTCGGGGGGATCTTGGTTGAGTTGATCATCGGCCTGCCATGATCGTTTGTCAATACCCAGGAAGGTTCGTTCCAATGATTCGGCCTGCCCGCCGCGACGGAGAAAATCCGGAGGGCGTCCCCGCCTGGCTGCTGCAGCGCGTCGAGGCGATCATCTGGACGTTTCAAGCGTCAGCTCGGCATGGAACGCCGTCTGATGCCGTAGGCACCCCAAGGGCGGCGGAGCCGTCTGCCGGACGGGCTGCGCCCCTCTGCGTGATCACGCCCAAGCGGCGCCGAGGGGCCAGCGGGTGCGTCGCCTATGCGCAGTCCGGCACTCGCCGTCCGGTAACCGGCGCCCACGCCCGCCGCTTGGACGGGCGCGCGGCGCGGGGAGTTGCACAACCTCCGGTGGCGGGACGTCGACGAGTCCTGGAAGGGCACGGAAGGCGAGTACGTATTCACTACCGGATGGGGTGAGCCCGTGCACCCGGACACCGTCTCGTTCCTTATGGCCGTGCTGATCAAAGGGCACAACGACGGTGAGGACGTCGAGCCGCTTCACGGCCTCCGGCACGTCCACGCGACGACTCTGCTCCTGGCGGCCGTCCCAGTGCACGTCGTGGCCGCGCGGCTCGGGCACGCCGACCCGGGATCACGCTGAGGGTCTATGCGCACGTCGTCAGCGGGCAACTCTCCGAAGCGGCGACGATCTCCACGGGGACGGTGGACGGGGTCGCGTAGCCGCTGCTGCAAGCAAACCTGCTAGCAAAAAGGCCTCTTCCGGCAGTGGAAGGGGCCTTTGGGGTGGGAGCCGGCGAGGGGACTTGAACCCCCAACCTTCTGTTTACAAGAAACTGGCCTACCCATGATCGTCTGCGTTTCCGCAGGTAGGCCCATGTGCGCGTGGTCGCTGGTGCCAGCAGCCGTAAGCCTCCGTTGCGGTACTTCCGTGCTGTACTTTCCAGTCCGTGACGGGCTGGCAGACGACCGTCCACCGGTGGCGCCACCGCTTCGAACGCCCGGCTTGCGCCCTCTAACGGACGGCACACCCGTAGACTCATGACGAGGGCTGGCAAGGACACTGAGCGCCGAGGAGGGGTGTCATGACGGCTGAACCACTGAACCACGATCATGACCCGCTCGACCCGGAGGACATCCTCCGCCGACTGCCCCATGACGAGCGAGAGCGGTTCATCCGGGACTACCGCAGCGCCCTCGACGCCGCACACGAACTCTGGCGCTACCGCCAACTCCAAGAGGTCCTCCGCCTCTGGCACATGCGGGCCACCGCATACGCCCGCCCCGACTTCGCCGAACGAGCACAGCAGGCACGCACCGGCAACCCGGCCGTCTTCACTGCCGCTGAAGAAGCGATCCCTGAGCTTCCCCCCGTAGCACGGACACCCGATCTGAGTTGACCTTGATCAACTTGGGAAGGAAGTGTCTCGTGCCACCACCTCACCCGCCGGAGTTCCGGCGTCGCGCCGTCGAGCTGGCCCGTACCG
>NZ_SMKY01000316.1 GCF_004349235.1 Actinomadura darangshiensis
TCTCAGGGGCGGGCAGGCCGGGCGGCCGCCGGCACCTCGGGGTTGGCGCAGTGGGCGAGGGGCTCGCCGCGCAGGTGGCGGCCGACGTCCCCGGCGATGATGCTCGCCGCGTTGGCGGCGGTCTGCTTGCTGGCCCCGGCCAGGTGCGGTGTGACGATGATGTTCGGCGTGGTCAGCAGCCGCGATCCGGCCGGGATGGGCTCCTCGGGGAAGACGTCGAACGCGGCGGCGAACAGGTGCCCGGACTCGGCCGCGTCGCACACCGCCTCGTAGTCGAGCAGCGACCCGCGGGCGCAGTTGACGATGATCGATCCGGGCGCCAGCGCGGCGATCTGCCTGGCGCCGATCATCCCGATGGTCTCCGGGGTCGCGCGGGCGTGCAGGGAGACGATCTGCGCGCGTGCCAGCAGCTCGTCCAGCGTCACCGGTTCGGCGATGCCCGCCAGGTCGCCGAGGTCGTCCAGGTAGGGGTCGTGGACGAGGACGCGGGCGCCGAGCGCGGCCAGCGCCCGGGCGACGCGGCGGCCGACCGCGCCGCAGCCGATGAGCCCCGCGGTGCTGCCGCGGATCTCGATGCCGACGTCGTCGTAGCGGTAGTAGTCGCCGCGCCACTGCCCCGCCATGAGGTCGACGTGCGTCTGCGGGATGCGCCGCACCGCGGCGAGGATCAGCCCGAGGGTGTGCTCGGCGGTAGCGCCGGCGTTGCGGCCGGGCGCGAAGCAGACGGCCACGCCGTGCTCGGTGGCCGCCTCCAGGTTGGCGTTGACGGGTCCGCCGCGGCTGATGCCGAACAGCCGCAGATCCGGGGACGCCTCCAGGATCCGCCTGGTCAGCGGCGCCATCTGGGTGACGCAGACCTCGGCGCCGCGCAGCGCCTCGATGAGCTGCTCCTCGGTCCCGGACGCCTCGTCCACTTCGGCGACGCGTCCGAACGGCTCCACCGGCCACGGCAGCGTGAGCTCCGAGAAGGCCAGGTCGCCGGACGTCCCGGCGCGCAGTGTCTCCGCGCGCAGCGCGTCGACGAACAGCTCGTTGCGGACGAAAAGGTCACCGGCCGCGAGCACGCGGGTACTCATTCATCGCTCCAGTCGGGTGTTGAACTCCAGCAGGGCGGCCTCGCCGTCCCGGAGCCGTATCTCGGTCAGTGCGCAGTTGCCCAGCGACGGGAACCGCCGCCGGTAGTCCTTGAGCGGCATCCCCAGCAGCCGGCACAGCGCGAGCCGGATGGCGGTGGAGTGCGCGACGACGAGGACGCGGCCGCCGGGGTGCCGCCGGGCGATGTCGTCGAGGCAGCCGGTGTAGCGGCGCGCGACCGCGGCCGGGTCCTCGCCGCCGGGCAGGTGGTGGGCGACGGGGTCCGCCAGGAACGCGCGCAGCTCGTCGGGGAACTTCCGCTCCATCTCCGCGCGGGTGAGGCCCTCGCCGTGCCCGAAGTCCAGCTCCCGGAGCCGTTCGTCGACGTGGGGTTCCGTGCCGGCGGCCTCCGCGGAAGGCGCCGCGGTCAGCCGGGAGCGCGACAGGTCCGAGCACCACACCGCGTCCAGGCCGGCCGTCGCCGCCCACACGGCGAGCAATCGGGCCTGGTCCAGGCCGCGGGGGGTCAGCGCGACGTCGCTGACCCCGGCGTACCGGTTGTCGGCGTGCCATTCGGTCTCCCCGTGCCGGACGAGGATGAGGCGGGTCATCGGGATGTCCTCTCGCGTGCGTGCGCGGCGGTCTCGGCGGGCAGCCAGCCGCGCCGTTCCAGCTCACCGACCAGGCGCAGGTAGGGGCCGTCGAACACGCCGGTCCTGCCCGGACGCGGGTCGATCACCGTCCGGACGGCGACCATCCGGCCGGCGACCTCCGCGACGTCGCGGCCCGGCGACGCGGCGAGGACGGCGGCGCCGAGCGCGGGCTCGGCCTGCCGGGGCAGCACGACGGGGCGCCCGAGGATGTCGGCGCGCAGCCGGCACCAGTACTCGCTGCGCGCGGCGCCGCCCGTCAGGGTCAGGTCGCCTCCGGTGGGGGCGCCGAGCAGGTCGAGGTGGTCGAAGCAGAGCCGTTCCAGGTAGCCGACGCCCTGCAGGACGGCGGCGAAGTCGTCGGCCTCGTCGCCGGTCCCGTCCAGCCGGAACCCGCGGGCGTCCGGCGCGAGGAACGGGAACCGCTCCCCCGCCGGGACCAGCGGGTACGCCAGCGCCGCGGCGGGCTCGTGACCGGCCGCACGGCGGTCCAGGTCGGCGAGGTCCCGGCCGGGGAAGTCCCGGGAGATCGCGCCAGCCCCCGTGCTGGACGCGCCGCCCGGCAGCCACCGCCCGTCGGGCGCCTTGTGCGAGTAGACGACGCCGAACGGGTCGTGGACGAGGTCGTCGGTGACGCCCTTGAGGACCAGCGTCGTCCCGAGGACGGAGTTCCAGGAGCCGACGGCCAGCCGCCCGGTGCCGAGCTGGGCGGCGCACCCGTCGGTCGCCCCAGCGATGACCGGCGTTCCCGCCGGGATGCCGGTCGCGTCGGCGGCGCGCGCGCAGACCGTCCCCAGCGGCGTCCCGGACCGTTCCAGAGGCGGGAGCACGTCGGCCGGGACGCCCAGCGCGTCGAAGGCCTCGCCCGGCCAGGCCTCGGCGACGAGATCGGCTCCGGTCTTCAACGCGTTGCTGAGATCCGCCGCCACCGCATGCCCGGTCAGGCGGCGGTTGACGAAGTCGGCCTGATGCGCGAGCCGGGCGCCGTCGCCCCCGTGGTCTTCCAGAAGCCACAGCAGCTTCGGCAGCGCCCAGGCGGGCTGCATGCGCTGGTAGCCGAGCTTCCGCCACACCTCGCCGCCGGCGTCGTTCACCTGCTCGACGTACTCGGCTGCCCGCGTGTCGTCGTACATGAGGGCCGCGGTCAGCGGCCGCCCGTCGTCATCGGTGAGCAGGATGGTGCCGGACGTCCCGTCGACGGCGACGGCCTGAACCGCCTCTGGCGGGACGTCCCGCAGCGCCTCCCGGCACGCGGCGCTCACCGCCGTCCACCAGTCCTCGGGGTCCTGCTCGTGCCGGGGCCCGTCCCGTCGTCCGGTCAACGCCCGGGTGCCCGCGCCGGCCACGTCGCCCGAGGCGGTGACGACCAGCGCGCGCACGCTCTGCGTCCCAAGATCGATTCCGACCCAGACGTCCTCGTTCCGGACGGTCACCGGGCGCCGCCGTCCGGGGCGGTGCGGGCTCGGGCGGCGGCGAGGGTGCGCCATGCGGGCGCCGTGGCGGTGCGGACGGCCAGGAAGTCCTCGTAGGTCTCGGCGTACCGGGCCGCCCGTCCAGGGTCGGGTGCGTAGGTGTCGCCGGGATGGACGTGGGCGTCGGCCGCCTCGCGGGCGCCGGTGGCCCGTCCGGTGGACAGGAGCCCGATGATGAACGCGCCGCGCGCCCCCGCTTCGGTGTCGGCGGACCGCACCACCGGGACGCCCGTGACGTCGGCGAGCATCCTCATCCAGATCGGGCTCGCCGAGCCGCCGCCGCTCACCCGCAGCTCGGTGGGACGGGTCTCGGCCGCGGTCAGGCAGTCGCGCACCACCAGGCTCAGCCCTTCGAGGACGGCCCGCGCGAGATGCTCGCGCTCGTGGTCGACGGTCAGGCCGTGGAACGCTCCGCGCGCCTGCGGGTCGAGGAAGGGGGCGCGCTCACCGGCGGGCGACAGGTACGGCAGGAACATCAGCCCGTCCGCGCCCGGCGGGGCCTGGGCCGCGAGTTCGGCGAGCTCGGCGGGGGCGGTGAGGCCGAGCACGCGGCAGGCCCAGTCGATGACCTGGCCGCCGGCGAGCGTCGGGAACGCCCGCAGGTAGCGGCCGGGCAGTCCCATCGCGACCGTGAGGCCGGACGGTTCGCCGCCGAGGCGCGGGCCGTCCACGACCATCTCCGTGCACAGCGTCGTGCCGAGGATCGTGCAGGCCTGGCCGGTGTCGACCGCGCCGACGCCGATGGCGGTGGAGGCGATGTCGTACGGCGCGAGGACGACGGGCAGCCCGGCCGGCAGGCCCAGCTCGGACGCGGCGCCCTCGGTCAGCGGGGCGACGCGCCGGTCGTCGCCGCGCAGGTCGGGGAGCAGGCGCCGCGCCCACTCCATGTCGTAGAGGCGGAAGAGGTCGCCTGAGTAGCGGAGGGCGGCGATGTCCAGGAAGGGGGCGGACGCGTCCGAGCCGTCCACGGCGATCTCCCCGGTGAGGCGGGAGAAGATCCAGCCGCCGCAGGTCAGGGACGCCGCCGAGCGGGCGATCCGGTCCGGGTCGCGCTCGCGCAGCCAGGTCAGGATCGCGTGCGGCAGGCCCGCGAAGTGCAGCGACCCGTTGACGCGGAACGCCTCCTCCAGCACCCCGGCCGCCGCCCAGCGCTCGACGGACGCGGCGGCGCGCCCGTCGTTCCACAGGATCGCCGGGCCGGTGGGGGCGCCGTCGCCGTCCACCAGCCAGCTTCCGTCGCCCTGCGCGGTCAGGGCCAGGAAGTCGACATCGGTGCCGACCTGGGCGAGCACGTCGCGGACCGCGTCCGCGACGGCCCGCCAGACCGACCCCATGTCCTGCTCGGCGTGGCCCGGCGCTGGCCGCGTCACCTCGGTGGGCCGCCGGACGACGGCCAGTTCCGTGCCGTCCCCCGCGTATCCCACCGCCTTGATCATCGTGGTGCCCGCGTCGACGCAGACGACCGTCATCGGCTCCCCCGTCCGTTGTGTGGTGGTCCCATCGCCGTGGTCACGCGCTCTGTCACGCGCGGCCGTGCGTGGCGCGGGACCGGCGGGCGACCGAGTCCAGCGCCACGGCCAGCAGCAGCACGGCGCCGGTGACCATGAAGCGGTAGGACGAGTCGAGGTTCAGCAGCGTCAGCCCGCTGGAGATCGACTGGATGACCAGGATGCCGAGCATCGCCGCGAACGCGTTGCCGCGCCCGCCGAACAGGCTCGTCCCGCCGATGACGGCCGCCGCGATCGCGTTCAGGTTGACGTCGCCGCCGCCGCTGCTCTGGTTGGCCGCCGCCAGCCGGGCCGCCGCGAGGATCCCGCCGAACGCGGCGAGCGCGGTGCACATGACGAACGCCGAGGTGTAGATCGTCTTGACGTTGATGCCGGCGCGCCGGGCCGCCTCGACGTTGCCGCCGACCGCGTACATCGACTTGCCGTACTTCGTCCGGGACAGGGCGTAGTGCGTCACCAGGACCAGGCCGACGAACAGCACGAACATCCAGCCGACGCCGCGGTCCCGGTTCAGGTACCAGACCGCCACGCCGAGGCCGGCCAGCAGCGCGGCGCTGCGGACGACCAGCGTCCGCTCGGACGTCGCGGGCAGCCCGGCCTTGCGGCGCTGCGACGCGCGGTTGTGCCCGGTCAGGTACAGGGCGGCCGCGCCGGCGGCGACCAGCGTGTACGCGAGCCACGGCGGGAGGAAGTCGAGCTGCGCGAACGTCACCAGCCGGGAGTCGAACGGCAGGTTGATCGACCCCTTGGGGCCGAGGATCCACAGCTGCAGGCCGAGCCAGCCGAGCAGCCCGGCCAGCGTGATCACGAAGCTGGGGACGCCGAGCCGGTTGAACACCTGCGCGTAGAACCAGCCGAGCGCGACCGCGAGCACCAGCGCCGCGAGGATCGCCAGCCAGGACGGCCAGCCGTGGTCGACGAACAGCACCGCGACGACGGCGGCGCTGAGCCCGCTGATCGACCCCACCGACAGGTCGATCTGCCCGACCAGCAGCATGAACACCACGCCGAGCGCGATCACGCCGACGGGCACGCACTCCAGCGCCAGGTTGACCAGGTTGGCGCTGGACAGGAATACCGGGTTGAGGATCTGCATCACGGTCCAGATCACGACCAGCCCGCCGACGACCGGCGCCACGCCGAGGTCGCCGCCGCGGACCCGGTCGGCCATCGCCGCCAGCGCGCCGCGCAGGCCCCCTGCGCCGGATGGTCCCGGCGGCCCCGACTTCAGCTCCGGCGGCGCCATGAGGTCACTCATCGCCGGCTCCCTTCTTCAGGACGACCCGCTCGGCGGCGGCGTCCCCGTCCGGCGTGTCGTCTTCCGGCGCGTCGTCCGGCGCGTCCTCGGCTTCGGGACGGCCCTTGCCGGCGCGGCGGCTCACCACGTTGTCGGTGGCGCCGGTGATCGCGGCGACCAGTTCCTCGGCGGACGTCGTCCGGGCGTCGAACACGCCGTTGTTGCGGCCGAGGCGGAGCACGGCGACGGTGTCGGCGACGGCCGTCACGTCCGCCATGTTGTGGCTGATCATGAGGACGCCGTGGCCGCGCTCCTTGAGCCGCTCGATCAGGTTGAGCACCTCGGCGGTCTGCGCGACGCCGAGCGCGGCGGTCGGCTCGTCCAGGATGATGACCTTGGGGTCGCCGAGCAGCGACCGGGCGATCGCCACCGTCTGCCGCTGGCCGCCCGACAGCGCGGCGACCGGCACGTCCACCGCCGGGATCTTCGCCGACAGCTGGGTGAGCAGCTCGCGGGAGCGGACCTCCATCGCGACGTCGTCCAGCCGCAGCGCCCGCATCTCGCGGCCGAGGAACAGGTTCTCGATCACGTTGAGGTTCTCGCAGAGCGCGAGGTCCTGGAAGACCGTCGCGATGCCGAGCTGCTGCGCCGCGGCCGGGGTCGGGACGCTCACCTCCCGCGACTCGAAGGTGATGGTGCCGGCGTCCGGCGCGTGGACGCCGGACAGGACCTTCACCAGGGTGGACTTGCCGGCGCCGTTGTCGCCGACGAGGGCGACGACCTCGCCGGCGGCGACGTCCAGGGCGACGTCGGTGAGCGCGGCGACCGCGCCGAACGACTTGCTGACGCCGCGCAGCGACAGCAGCGAGCCCGCCGCGCCGGACGGTGGAGTGGGCGATGGTGACATGGGCGTTTCCTACTTGAGGCCGAGCTTCGCGCAGGCCGACGCGTACTCGGAGGTGCAGACCTTGTCGGTCTTCAGGGCACCGTCCGGGCCGAGCAGGACCTTGCCGATGTTGTCCTTGGTGACGACGGTCGGGGTGAACAGCTCCGACGGGGTGCCGAACAGCGTCGCGTTGCCCTTCGGCGCCTCGCCCTGGGCCAGCTCGTGGGCGGCGTTCGCGGCGGCCTCCGCGACGATCTTGATCGGCTTGGAGATGGTGTTGTACTGGTCGCCGGCGATGATCCGCTGCGCGGCGGCCAGCTCGGCGTCGTTGCCGGTCACCGGCGGGACGTCCACGCCGGCGGCCTTGAACGCGGCGACGGACGCGCCGCCGGTGCCGTCGTTCGCGGCGACGACGCCCGCGATCTGACCGCGGAACTTGCTGATCTGGCCGCTGACCCACTGCTGCGCCTTCGCGGGCTCCCAGCCGGGCGTGTCGTACTCGGCGAGCAGCTTGAACCCGCTCGGGTCGACCGAGCTGTGGATGCCCTTCTTGATCAGGTTCGCGGCGGCGTCCGTCGGCGAGCCGTTGACCTCCAGGATCCCGCCGTCGGCCTTGGTCTCCTTGAGGTGGTCGACCAGCGACTTGCCGATCATCGCGCCGATCTTCTCGTTGTCGAACGAGACGTAGTAGTCGGCCTTGGCCTTCGGGATCGGGCGGTCGTAGGCGATGACCTTCACGTCCCGCGACTGCGCCATCCGGACGATCGAGGCCGCCGCGGCCGAGTCGACCGGGTCGATCACGATCACCTTGACGCCCTGCGCGAGCACCGAGCTGGCCTGCTGCTGCTTGGAGGCGTCCGCGCCCGCGTTCTGGTAGAGCACCGAGCAGCCGGAGCACAGCTGCTTCATCTTGGCCTTGAACAGCGGGGCGTCGTACAGCTCGTAGCGGGTCGAGGCGATGTCGGGCATCAGGAACGCGACCTTGGCGTTCTTCGCGTCGCCGCCGCCGGACGCCGGGCTCTTGGACGAGCACGCCGCGGCCGGGGCCAGCACGGCGAGGGCCGCGGCCGCCGCGGCGGCCGTCCGGAGAGAAAGCTTCTGCACTGAGTTCTCCTCGGTGATGCGCCCGTGGGGAGGGGCGGTGGAGCCGATGCGGCGGCCCGCGCGAGCGGGTGACGGCGGCCACCGCGATGAGAACGTAACACCAGAAACGTTAGAAAAGTCAATACATGAACGTCGGTGGACGTTAGATCTAACGAACGACGTTCACACAGACCGGGCTCGCGCACGCCGGGCGACCATGTTCAAGCCGATGTGGGCAGCGAAGATCCCGACCTGGACGTTGACAGGTCAGGAATTAACACCAAGGATGTTAAGACCCCAACTCAGGGGGGGTCACCGGCCGTCCGACCCGGCTCCGCCGGCGGTCGGCAGGCCGGCGGCGCGCCACGCCTGGAAGCCGCCCACGATGTCCGTGGCGCGGGTAAGCCCGAGGTCGTGCAGCGCCGCGGCGGCGAGGCTGGAGGTGTAGCCCTCCGAGCACAGCACGATGACGCGCAGGTCGTGGCCGGTGGCCTCGGGCAGCCGGGCGGCCGAGGACGGGTCGAAGCGCCATTCCAGGACGTTGCGCTCGACGATCAGCGCGCCGGGCACCTCGCCCTCGTCCGCCCGCTGGGCGGCCGGGCGGATGTCGACCAGCACCGCGCCGTCGCGCGACTCGGCGTGGGCCTGGTCGGGGTGGACGCGGGCCAGCCGGCCGCGGGCGTCGGCGAGGATCTCATCGATGGTGCGAGCCATCCCCCCAGCATGGCAGGCGTCGGCCTATGCCTCCGTCAGCTGGGCCTCCGCCGAGGCAAGGATTTCTTGAATCCGCAGGCCGTGCGCGGCGTCCAGCGCGGGCGCGGGCCCGCCGCGCACCGACGCGGCGAACTCCGAGACCATCGTCGCGAACGCGTCGTCGCCGAGCTGCGACCAGTCGAGCAGCGCGTGTCCCTTGCGCCCGTAGACCTCGACGCGGGCGGGCGGCAGCTCCCCCATGCCCGCCATCGACACCGACGCCTGGCTGACCGCGCCGCCCTCGTGCTCCAGCGTCAGCCCCAGCCAGCCGAGCGGGTCGCCGTGCGCGCGGACGCCGGCGACGCGGCCGAGCGAGGCGTCCAGCAGGTCGACGATGTGCGGGCCGAGGTCGAGCAGCGCGCCCTTCTCCAGCCGCCACGGGGTGGCGAACGGCCCGCCGCTCAGGACGGACGAGACGAACGAGCCGTAGCCGCCGAACGGTTCCAGTTCCCGGGCCCGGTCGAGGAAGGCGCGGGCGGCGCGCGAGTACCGCAGCGTGAGCACCATCTGCGAGACGACGCCCGCCTCGGCGATGGCGCCCGCGACGCTGCGCGCGCCGTCCAGGTCCATGGCGAGGGGCTTCTCCAGCAGCACGGCCTTGCCCGCGCGCGCGGCCTGGGCGGCGTAATCGGCCTGGACGTCCGGCGGGACGGAGAACGCCACGGCCTCGCAGGCGTCGAACAGCTCCTCGATCCGCTCGAACGAGGGCGCGCCGTGCCTGCCGGCCAGCTCCGCGGACGCCTCCGGCCGCCGCGCCCACACGCCCGCGAGCCGCGTCGACGGTCCCGCCGCCAGCGTCGGCGCGTGCACGATCTCGGCCCAGTGCCCCGCCCCGACCAGCCCCACCGCCACTGAATCGCTCATGGGGCAAACCTAGACGATCTACTCAGCAGCCGCCGTGCGTGATCGTCCAGTCGTCCAGGAACGTCTGGACGTGGTAGTCGTAGATCCCGCCGTCGGTCAGGTACCGGTAGGCGGAGTCGTAGTCCTCGCCGCAGGTCGCGTTGCCGGCCTCGATCGCCCAGTCGTCCGGGGCCTTGATCCCGTCCGCGGCGATCATCGACAGGAAGTTGCCGTCCGCGTCGCCGTAGTCCGGTGTCTGCGGTTCCGGCTGCACGGTCCTCGGTTCGGTGACGGTCACGGTCGGCCTCGGCGCCGGTGCCTGCTTCTGCGCGGGCGTCCCGCTCGGCGCGGCCGGTGCGGACGAGTGGGTCTGCGCGACGTTGCCGGCGTCGTGCGACTCCCCCGGGTTCAGCTTGATGAACGCGATGGCGCCGGCGCACGCCAGGACCGCCGCCGCCAGCGCGGCCACCGCCACGATCATGATCTGCCGCATGTCGTCCCCCTGATGGGCAGCTGCGAGGGAGGGCCG
>NZ_SMKY01000317.1 GCF_004349235.1 Actinomadura darangshiensis
GGGTGGGGTTGACATTGGGATGATGGTCCACTTTGCTGCGGTTTATGGAACAGCGGTCCAACTCCTCTCCCGGCGGTCAGCTTGAGCGATCGCTCGACATCCTCGAACTGCTCGTGCGGTCCGGTGGTCCTCGTGGGCTGGCCGAGATCGTGGAGGCCGTCGGCGGGCCTAAGACGACGGTCCATCGGCTGCTGACGACCCTGGAGGGACGGGGGTACGTCACGCAGGACTCCCGCACGTCCCGTTACTCGGCGGGCGTCCGGTGCTTCGAGCTCGGCAGCATGTGGGCGCACCAGCTCGACCTGCGCGCCGTCGCGGCCCCCCACCTGTCCGCGCTCAATCGCGAGACCCGCGAGACCGTCCACCTGGCCGTCTACGACCACGGCGACGTCGTCTACGTCGACAAGCTGGAGAGCCTCCATCCGGTGGTGGCCAAGTCCTACGTCGGGCGGCGGTGCCCGGCGACCTGTGTGGCCACCGGGCGGGCGCTGCTGGCCTACGAGTCGCGGGAGGAGATCGCGTCCGTGCTCGGCGGGCCGCTGCCCGCCTACACCGGTAAGTCGGTGACCGAACCGCTGGCGCTGGAAGAGATGCTGGAGGGGGTCCGGGCGAACGGGTACGCCGTCAACCATGGGAGCTACCGGGACGAAGTCGGTGGCGTCGCGGCGCCGGTGCGTGATCACACGGGACGTGTTGTCGCCTCGGTGGGGCTCTGCTTGCCTGAGCAGCGGTTCGGGCCGGGGGTTTTCGGGGCGCTCCGTGATCGGACCGTTGAGTGCGCGGTGGCGGTCTCGGTGGCGATGGGTGGGCCCGCGTCCCCGGTCACCGCCGGAACAGTGCCGGCCGTGCCATGAGCGGGGTCAGCCGGCGCGGCGTGCTGGCCGGGGCCGCGGGACTGGCGTTCACCGCGGCCGGGTGCGGGTCGCCCGAGACGCTGACCGTCGCCTCGGACGGCCGCCGCACGGTGCGGGTGCTGACGTTCCAGGCGCCGTCGCTCGGCGCCTTCCTGCCCGCGGTGATCAAGGCGAGGCGCATCGACGCCGCACACGGGCTGCGGATCGCGTTCTCCTACTCGACCCCGGACAAGTACAACACCGAGTTCGCGTCCGGCCACTACGAGATCGGCGGCAGCGCGGCGCTGCTGTCGGAGGCGCTGCGCACCGAGCGCGGCATCGACGTCACCTACCTGTTCAACATCTTCGACTACTTCAGCGCGGTCGTGACGTCGAACCCCGAGGTGCGGCGGCTGACCGACCTGCGCGGACGCAGGCTGGCGGCGGCGACGGGCACCACCAACCACGCCATGTTCGCCTGGTTCGCCAAGCGGGCGGGGCTCGACCTGGACGACGTCGAACTACAGAACCAGACCCCCGCCGGGCTGTCCACCATGGCGATCATGGGCCGTACCGACGGCACCGAGATCTGGGAACCCGCCTACTCCTCGCTGCTGAAGAAGAAGCCGGGCATCCGCAGCCTCGACATCGGCCTGCCGGCCTGGCGGGACGCCTTCGGCACCGCCACGATCCCCTACCTCGGGCTGGCCGCGCACCGCGGCTGGGCCCGCGCGCATCCCGACGTGGTCACCACCCTGTACCGGATCTACGCCGCCGCGGCCGCGTGGACCACGGCCAACCCGGCCGCCGCGGCGAAGATCGTCGCCGCGGCCACCCCGCGGGGCAAGGCGGCGACGCTGCAGGGCCTGATCCAGGACGGGGACCGGCTGGGCCTGCGCGTCGCCCCCGCGTCCCGGCTGACCGGCCCCATCGACGCGGTCTTCAAGGCCGGGCGGCAGACCGACTACCTCGCCGAGACACCACCGTCCACCATCGTCTACAGGGGGCTCTGATGGCCACCTCGTCCTCCACCGTCACGTCCCCGCCACCCGCTGCGGCACCGCAGGCCGGCGCGCCTGCCGGCCGCAAGAGGTTCCGCGATCCGAGCCTGCCCATCCTCGTCGTGGTGCTCCTCGGCGTGTGGGCGCTGGCGTCGCGGTTCACGCCCGAGTACGACGTTCCCAGCATCCCGAGCGTCGCCAAGGAGATCGGCGGCATCCTTACCAGCGGGGAGCTGCTGCGGAGCCTGTTCACCACGCTCGCCCGCGTCGGCGTCGGGCTCATCGGCTCGTTCGCCGTGGGCCTCGGGCTCGGCCTGGCGATGGGCGCCAGCTCGCCGGCCGCCCGGTACCTGCTCCCGCTGGTCCGCTTCGTGCAGGGCATCCCGTCCCTCTCCTGGGTGATCATCGCGGTGATCTGGTTCGCCGACGTCGAGTTGCGGGTCTGGTTCGTCATGGTCCTGGTGACGCTGCCGGGCTTCGCGCTGCAGACCTACGACTCCTACCGGGGCATCCCGGCGGAGCTGCGCGACATGGCCCGGTCCTTCCGGCCCGGGCGGTGGTCGCTGTTCCGCGAGATCACGCTGCCGGCCATCACGCCCGGGATCTTCACGGCCTGGAAGGTCAACCTCGGGCTCGGCATCCGGATGGTGCTGATCGCCGAGCTGGTCGGCGCGACCGTCGGCGTCGGCGCCCAGCTGCTGTCGGCGCAGCAGCTGTTCGACATGGCCGCGGTGGTCTCGTGGACCCTGCTGCTCGCCGTCAGCATGCTCATCGTCCAGGGCGCCGTGGAGCTGCTGGAGTCCTGGGTGCTGCGCTACCGGCCCCGGATCGACCGACCCGGCCGCGCGTCGTCCGCCGCGGCCCCGAAGGCGGAGGGCTGACCGACATGACCGAAACCGCGCCGCACGAGCCCGTCATCGAGTTCACCAACGTGCAGAAGGTCTTCCCCGGCCACCACGCGCTGCGCGACCTCAGCTTCGGCATCGGACGCGGCGAGCTGGTCTCCGTCGTCGGCGTCACCGGATGCGGGAAGTCCACCACGTTCAACCTCATCCTCGGGCTGTTCCCGCCCACCGAGGGCAGCGTCCGCGTCGAGGGACACGACCCGCACGCCGAGTTCGACTGGTTCCGCCGCCGGATGGCGGTCGTGTTCCAGGACGCCCGGCTGCTGCCCTGGCGCACCGCGCTGCAGAACGTCCGCACCGGCATGAAGTTCGCCGGGATCCCCAAGCAGGAGTGGGACGGGCGGGCCCGCGACTGGCTGTCGCGGCTCGGCCTCGCCGGCCGCGAGGACGCCTACCCCCACCAGCTGTCCGGCGGCCAGCGGCAGCGCGTCTCGCTGGCCCGGGCCTTCGCCGTCGACCCCGAGATCATCCTGTGCGACGAGTCGTTCTCCGCGCTGGACGAGATCACCGCGCGGACGCTGCGCAAGGAGTTCGTCGAGCTGGTGCGCGCCGGCGGCAAGACCGGCGTCGTCATCACCCACTCGCTCGACGAGGCGCTGACGCTCGGCGAGCGGATCCTCGTGCTCCGGCCGCCCGGCCACCTGGCCGACGAGGTCAGGGTGCCTGCCGGCTCGGACCCGGAGGTACTGGCCGAGCTGCGCGAACGGCTGATCACCGCGATGAACCCGGAAGGAGCCGAGTGAAGCACGACGCCGTGCGCACGACGGGTGGACACCCCGGCCTCAGCTACCTGGACGCCGGGGCGCGGGACGACAAGGCCGTGGTGCTGCTGCACAGCCTCGGCGCCGACCATCGCATGTGGTCGCCGCAGGCCGAGGCATTGTCGGCCCGCCGGCGGGTCCTTGCGCCCGACGCGCGGGGGCATGGCGGCTCCGGTTGGGGTGGGCCGCCGACCGCCGACGACTGGGCCGACGATCTTGGGCTTGTGCTGGACGCCGCGGGCGTCCGGCGCGCCGCGCTGGTCGGGGTGTCGCTCGGGGGCATCCAGGCGGTCGCGTACGCGGCGGCCCGCCCGGACCGGGTGTCGGCCGTCGTGATCGCGGACAGCTTCGTGGAGCTGGCGCCCGAGACCGCCGAGGCCAGGATCGCCTCGCTGGCGGGAGCCGCACGCGACCAGGGGATGGCGGCGCTGGCCGACGCCTACGTCGCCGACACCATCACGCGGACCCCGCCGCCGGCGGGCGCCGAGGCGGTCCGGAAGGCGATCGCCGGAATGGACGCCGAGCACTACGCGGACAGCGTCGCGGCCTGCTTCGGCGTCCGCATCGCCGACCGGCTGGCGGACGTCCGGGCCCCCGCGCTCGTCCTGTGGGGCGAACGCGACCGCAAGACGCCGCGGGCGCTGTCCGAGCGGATCGCGGCGGGGATCGACGGCGCCGCGCTGGAGGTCGTCCCGGACGCGGGCCATCTGTCGAACGTGGACAACCCCGCCGGGTTCACGCGGCTTGTCGAGGACTTCATCGGCGAGACCTGGCGGGAACGTTCCAACGACGGGGGGAGATGAGATGGGCAGCCGCCATGAGATCGAGATCGTCGTCAACGGCGAGCCGCGCCGCTGCGGCACCGCCGCCCGCACCAGCCTGGCCGACCTGCTCCGCGACACGCTCGGGCTGACCGGCACGCACCTCGGCTGCGAGCACGGCGTCTGCGGCGCCTGCACGGTGCTGCTGGACGGCGAGCCCGTCCGCTCGTGCATCGTGCTCGCGGTCCAGGCCGACGGGCACGCGGTGACGACCATCGAGGGCGCCGGCGGACCGGACGGAGGGCTCAGCCCGGTGCAGGAGGCGTTCTGCGACGCGCACGCCTCGCAGTGCGGGTACTGCACGTCCGGGATGGTGCTGGCCACCCAGGCTCTCCTGGAGGAGCGCCCCCGCCCGACCCGCGCCGAGATCGACGAGGCGCTGGGCGGCAACATCTGCCGGTGCACCGGCTACGTCCAGATCCGCGAGGCCGTCGAGCGCGCGGCCGAAGGGAGCGGTGCCAGGTGACCGAGACCGAGTTCCGGTGGGTCTCCAAGCCGGGCCGCGTCCGCGAGGACCGGCGTTTCGTCAGCGGCCGGGGCCGCTACGTCGCCGACATCACCCCGCCCGGCACCCTGCACGTCGCGCTGGTCACCAGCCCGCACGCGCACGCCCGCATCACCGGGATCGACGCGGCGGAGGCGCTGGAGATGGACGGCGTGGTCGCCGTGCTCACCGGCGCCGAGCTGGCCAAGGAGACCGAGCCGCTCAAGCAGTACCTCAACGTGCCGCAGGTCCAGTGGCGGCCGCTCGCGGCCGGCGAGACCCGGTACGCGGGCGAGTGGGTCGCCGCGGTGGTGGCCGAGTCGCGGGCCGTGGCCGAGGACGGCGCGGAGCGCGTGTTCGTCGACTACGAGCCGCTGCCCCTGGTGCTCGACCCCGAGGAGGCCGCCGAGGACGGGTCGCCGCTCGTCCACCCCGACCACGGCACCAACGTCATGGCGCACCGCGAGTTCCGCTGGGGCGACGTGGACGGCGACCGGGCCCGCGCGGCCGGCACGACGCGGGTGCGGTCCCGCTGGAACCGCAACTCGACCGTCCCGCTGGAGACGTTCGGCGTCGTGGCCCGCTGGGACCGCGGCCGCGACCTGCTGGACGTGTGGGCGTCCATCCAGATGCCGCAGTTCCCCGAGCAGCTCGCGCGGTCGCTGCGCCTGCCGACCAACCAGGTGCGGGTGCACTTCGACGTGGACGTCGGCGGCAGCTACGGGGTCAAGCGCGGCATCAAGCACGGCGTCCTCGCCGCGCACCTGTCGCGCATGCTGGACGCCCCGGTCAAGCTGATCGAGGACCGGGCCGAGAACATGCACGGCGGCGACTTCCACGGCCCCGACCGCCTCTTCGAGGTGGAGCTGGCCTACACCGCCGACGGCGAGTTCACCAGCATCCGCATCGACGTGCTCGACGACGAGGGCGCCTACCCGGGACGGTCGCCGCTGCAGCTGGCCAAGCCGATCGGCGCGATCGTCGGGCCGTACCGGATCCCGAGCGTGGAGTACAACGCGACGGCCGTCGTGACGAACAAGACCGGGCAGGTCGCCGTCCGCGGGTTCGGGCAGTCGCCGACGAACTACGCGATCGAGGCGGCCGTCGACGCCGTGGCCCGCGACCTCGGCATGGACCGGATGGAGCTGCGCAGGCGCAACTTCATCCGGCCTGAGGAGTTCCCGTACCGGATCCCGAGCGGCACCGAGTACGACTCCGGCGACTACCCGGCCGTGCTGGACAAGGCGGTCGCGCTGGCGGACCTGCCCGCGCTGGAGGCACGCCGGGACGAGCTGCGCGCCGGGGGACGGCTCGCCGGGATCGGCGTGGCCGCCTGCCTGGAGCCGGGCGGCGGCAACGCCATCTTCGAGAACATCATGAACCCGTCCAACGACAAGACCACCTTCCCCGAGGCCTGCCGGCTGCGGGTGGACGGCGAGGGCGCCGTCACCGTGGTCATCGCGCTGTCGTCGTCCGGGCAGTCGCACGACACCATGGTCGCCACGCTCGTCGGCGAGGAACTCGGCCGCGACCCTGCGGGGATCGCCGTGGTCCGGGCCGACTCGCTGACCGGTATGCCGTCGCAGAGCCCGGTCGGCAGCCGCATGACGATCGTCCTCGGCCAGGCGATCCGCGGCGCCGGCGACGAGCTGAAGGACAAGATGCGCGCGATCGCCGCGCACAACCTCGGCGTAGGGCCGGACGAGGTCGACTACGACGGCGGCGACGTCGCCGTCCGCGCCGACCCCGCGCGGCGGCTGGCCTGGGCGGAGATCGCCGCGATCGCGCACCGCAAGCAGCACCTGATGCCGCCGGGCGTCCAGCCGGGCCTGGAGGTCGTGCACGCCGCGCACACGCCGCGGTCGGGCGCCCTCGCGCAGCCGGACGGCACCGTGCAGGTGTACCCGTGCTACTCGTTCGAGGTGCACCTCGTGCTCGCGGCGCTGGACCCGGGCACCGGGAAGGTGGAGCTCGACCGCTACTACATCGCGCACGACTGCGGGACGGTCATCAACCCGGACGTGGTCCGCGGGATGGTCTACGGCGGCACCGCGCACGGCATCGGTGTCGCACTCTACGAGCAGTTCGCCTACAGCCCGGAGGGGCAGCCGCTCACCCAGTCCTTCATGGACTACCTGCTGCCCAGCGCGCACGAGGTGCCCACCATCGTCGACACCGAGCACTGCACGCCCTCGCCGTACACGACGCTCGGGCAGAAGGGCGTCGGCGAGGCCGGCTACATGGGCGCGCCGGCGGCCGTCGCCGGCGCCGTCAACGACGCGCTGACCGCCGCGGGCGCGCCGCCCGTCCACTCCCTGCCGATCAAGCCGGGCGATGTGTGGGCGGCGCTCCGGGCGGCCCGAGACGACCATCGAGGAGACAAGTGACCAGCCAGTTCGTCATCGACGTCCACGCCCACCTGGCACCGCGCGAGCTGCTCGCCGGGCTCGCCGCGGGCCGCGAGCGGTTCCCCGGCATCGAGGTCCGCCCGCACGAGTCCACCTACACGGTGAGCTTCGCCGGCGGCAAGCCGACCAGGCCGGTCGCGCCCGGCCTGCTCGACCCGGACCGGCGCGGCCGGTGGCTGACCGAGCAGGGCGTGCACCGGCAGGTCGTCGGCGGGTGGCTGGACATCTTCGGCTACGACCTGCCGGCCGCCGAGGGCGCCGGCTGGGCCGAGACGCTGACCGGCGCCCTGCGCGAGACCGCCGCGGCCGACGAGCGCCTCGTCGCGCTCGGCACCGTCGCGCTCCAGGACCCCGGCGGCGCCGCCACCGCGCTCGCGGCGTGCCGCGCGGCGGGCCTGCCCGGCGTCATGATCGCCACCCGGGCCGGCGGGCGGGAGCTCGACGACCCCGCCTACACCCCGGTCTGGGAGGCCGCCGACGACACCGGAGCCGTCGTGTTCCTGCACCCCGGCTTCGCCGGCGCGGGGGCGCGCTACCAGGACTTCGGGCTCGTCAACGGGCTCGCCCGCCTTGAGGACAGCACGGTCACGCTGGCCAGGCTGCTGTACGCGGGCGTCCCGGCCCGGTTCCCCCGGGCCCGCATCGTGGTGGCCCACGGCGGCGCCGCGCTGCCGTACGCGCTGGGGCGGCTCGTCCGCAACCACGTCCTGCACCCCGAGACGACGGCCGACCCGCTGGAGTCGTTCGCCCGGCTGTACTTCGACAGCGTCGTCTTCGACCCGCCGACGCTGGAGTTCCTGGCCGCCAAGGCGGGTCCCGGGCGGGTGCTGCTCGGCTCCGACTACCCGTTCCCGATCGGCGACCTCGCGCCGCGGGACGTGGTCGAGCGCGCCGACCTCAAGGACGGCGACCGGGACGCCATCCTCGGCGGCACGGCGGCCGGCCTGTTCGGCATCGGCCCCGGAGGGGCGCGATGAAGCCCGTCGACTTCGAGCTGCACCGCCCCGCCACGACCGCCGAGGCGGTGGCGCTGCTCGCCGAGCACGCCCCCGAGGCCAAGGTGCTCGCCGGCGGCCAGAGCCTGCTGCCGCTGCTCAACTTCCGGCTGGCCCGCCCGGAGCACCTGGTCGACCTCGGCCGGATCGCCGCGCTCGCCGAGCTGCGGCGCACCCGGGACGAGCTGGTGGTCGGCGCCATGGTGCGGCAGGCGCGGGCCGAGCGCTCGCCCGCCGTCGCCGCGGACGCCCCGCTGCTCGCCGCCGCCTTCCCCAACATCGCCCACCCGCCGATCCGCAACCGCGGCACGGTCGGCGGCAGCCTCGCGCACGCCGACCCGGCGGCCGAACTGCCCGCCGTCGCCCGCGCCCTGGACGCGGTGCTCGTGGCGGCGGGCCCGGCCGGACGGCGGGAGATCGCGGCCCGCGACTTCTTCCAGGCCAACCTCATGACCGTGCTGGAGGCCGACGAGCTGCTCGTCGAGATCCGGTTCCCGCGCGCCGCGCCCGGCACCGGGGCGAGCTTCCAGGAGGTCGGGCGCCGCAGCGGCGACTTCGCGCTGGTCGGCGTCGCCGCGCAGGTGACCGTCCGGGACGGCGTGGTCGAGGAGGCCCGCGTCTGTGTGACCGGCGTGGCGCCGACACCGCACCGCGCGGCCGAGGCGGAGGAGCCGCTCACCGGACGGCCGCTGACCGAGGCGCGGCTCGCCGCGGCCGCGGACGCGCTGCGCGCCGCGATCGACCCCAGCGGCGACCTGCACGCGCCCGGCGAGTACCGCCGCGACGTCGCGGGCACGCTGGCGGTCCGCGCCGTCGCACAGGCGCACCGGCGCGCCACCGAGCACGCGGCCGCGGCCGCCTGACCCGAGGAGACGAGTTGATCTACGAGCTGCGCGAGTACGCGGCCGCGCCCGGCGGCGCCGAGGCGCTGCACGCCCGCTTCGCCGACCACACCCTCGGCCTGTTCGAGCGGCTGGGGATGGACGTCGCGGGCTTCTGGTCCGACCTGGACGACCCCGGCCGGATCGTCTACCTGCTGCGCTTCCCTGACGAGGAGGCCCGGCAAGCCGCCTGGGAGGCGTTCCAGGCCGACCCGGAATGGCGGCGCGTCAAGGCCGAGTCCGAGGCCGGCGGTGCGATCGTCGACACGATGACCAGCCGGCGGCTCGGCGCGGCGCCGTACTGGCCGCACGAGACGGCCCGGACCGCCGCCGACCGGCACTGACGAGAGACCACGACATGCGACTCGAGAACACCTTCCACGTCTCGCTGCCCGTCGAGGAGGCGTGGACGCTGCTGACCGACCTGCCGCGCATCGCGCCGTGCCTGCCCGGCGCCCACCTCGACGAGGTCGTCGACGGCGAGCACCGCGGCGGCCTGTCCACCAAGATCGGCCCGATCAACGCCCGCTACCGCGGCACCGCCCGCTTCGTCGAACGCGACGACGTCGACCACCGCGGCGTCATCGAGGCGCGGGGCCGCGAGGAGCGCGGCAGCGGCACCGCGTCCGCGACGGTGACGGCCGCGCTGCGCCCCGAGGACGGCGGCACCCGCGTGGACGTCACCACCGACCTAGCGGTGAGCGGGCGCGCGGCCCAGTTCGGGCGCAGCCTGCTCGCCGAGGTCAGCTCGATGCTGATCGCCCAGTTCACGACCCGGCTGGAGGCGATGATCCAGGCGGGCTCCGGTCCCGCCGCCGCCCCCGCCGCCGTGAACGGCCGTCACGTACCGGCCGCCCCCGCTCCGGAGCCGGACGCGAGCCTCGACGTCGCCGGCACCGTGATCCTGCCGCTGCTGCGCCGCGCCGCCGTCCCGGCCGGTGCCGC
>NZ_SMKY01000318.1 GCF_004349235.1 Actinomadura darangshiensis
GCCGCGGGGATGGCGGTCGCCGCGGGCGGCTACCTGCTGATCGCGGGCTGGCCGGCCGACCTGGCGGACGCCTCGTACGGGCCGCTGCCGCGGATGGACGTCGACCTCGTCGTGACCGGCCTCGGCCTCGGCCTGGTGATCGCGCCGGTGTCGTCGGCGGTGCTGGCGTTCGTCCCGGCGGCGCGGCACGGCGTGGCGTCCGCGGCGGTGGTGGTGGCGCGGATGATGGGGATGCTGCTCGGCATCTCGGCGCTGTCGGCGTGGGGGTTCTACCGGTTCCACGCGCTGACGGCCGATCTGAAGCCGCCGCTGCCGTTCCTGATGTCGAAGGACGAGTTCGCGCGGCAGATGAAGGTCTACAACGCGGCGCTGCGGGACGCGCTGCGCGCCGAGTACCAGGAGATCTTCTGGATCACGGCCGGGATGTGCGTGCTCGGCGCGCTGCTGGCGCTGGCCGCCGGGGCGCGGCGCGGCCCCGGCGACCGGGACGGTGGCCGAATCCGGTCATCGCCCCGGCATATCGGGCCCGATCTGGGAAATGATTCGGCCAGAGGCGATGTGCCGATCAGCAGACTCGGGAATATCCTGGGAAAAGAAGGCTAAAGGCCTCTTGCCGGGAGGGCACTCCCCGGGGAGGTGAACGCAGATGCGCAGGTCCGGCATCGGCCGCGGAGGCACGCCGCTCGCCAGGGTGCGGCGTCGCTGCGGCATGGAGCACAACGAGCTGCGCCGCCGGGTCGACCGCGTCCAGCGGCTGGTAGCGCTCGGCCTCCTCCTGCTGCTGCTCGGCGTCGCGCCGCCGCTCGCCGCGTGGACCGCGTCCTGGTCCTACGCCGCGGGGACGCGGGCCGAGAACGCGGAGCAGGCGAACCGCCACCAGGTCGTCGCCACCGTCACCTCGACCGGCGGCATCGGCTCCTCCGGCGACCGCTACATCCACGAGACCGTCCAGGCCAGCTGGCCGGGCGCGGACGGCAAGCCCCGCGTCGGGACGCTGCCGACCTGGAAGAACGCCAAGGTCGGCGCGCACCGGACCATCTGGGTCGACCGGCAGGGCGAGCCGACCGTCCGGCCCCGCCCGCACAGCCGCACGGTGACCGACGCCGCCTACGCCGCGGGCGCGACCGTGCTCGGCTGCGCGCTGCCGATCCTGATCGTGTACGGGCTCGTCCGCCGCCGCTGCGACCGGCACCGCGACGAGCTGTGGGAGGCCGACTGGGCCCGGATGGACGCCGCCGGCCACAACCCGCGCTCCTGACGGTCAGGGCACGAGGAGGGCGCGGGCCGTCTGGACGAGGGTCGCGTTGTCTCCGGCGGGGGAGCCGTCGGGCAGGTCGAGGGTGTCCTCCAGCCCGATGCGGACGTCCAGGTTCAGCCGGACGGCGAGCCGCAGCACCGGCCAGGCGCCGCCGTCCTCCCCGTGGAGGAGGATCGGCCGGGAGAGCCGGGTCCCGAGGTCGTGCAGGAGGTCCTTGGCGGTGCCCGTCGCGGTCTCCGGGTCGCCGTCGGTGACCTCGGCGAGGATCCGCAGCACGTGGTGGGCGTGCGGCCAGCGCAGGAACCGCTGGGCGGCGTCGGTGCCGGAGAAGACGCCCGCCTCGATGGCGACGCCGCGCTCGAACAGGGCCTCCGCGACCAGCTCGGCGCCCTCCTCGTGGAAGTTCACCGACGCGTGGTCGGGCAGGACCGTCCAGGACCGGACCAGCGCGGCGCGCTCGACCGGGTCGGGGGCCGTCCAGGCGCCCGTGGTCACCCCGACGTGGATGGACGGCGTCGCCGCGCGGACGGCGGTGACGGTCTCGGCGACGTGGAAGGCGTCCAGGGTGTCGGCGCCCGCGTCGTCCCGCGGGTGCAGGTGCGCGTCCTCCGCCCCGACGTCGGCGGCGGCGCGGACGGCCGCGGCGATCTCGTCCGGGGACGTCGGCACGCCCTCGGTCCGGCTTCCGTTCGGGCAGACCTGGAGCATGATCCGATCATCTCAGGTGCGGATCAGGGGGTGATGACGCAGGGGCCGCCGCCGCACACGTCCACGACGGTGCCGGTCTTGAGGAACGCGGCCTTCTGCCTGCGCGCGTCGGCGTTGCCGCGCGGGTCCGAGTGCGGGTCGCGGCCCGCCGTGGGAGGCGTGTTGGTGAGCGGCGGGACGGGCGAGCCGCTGTCCCAGACGACCATCGCTGAGCCGTCATGGGACGAGCCGAACGTCGGGATGCCCCAGTAGGGCACCTTGTCGGGGCTGCGGCCGGGCGTGACGGTGGGCGCGTGGATGCGGGCGCCGATCGTGCGGGCCTCGACCTCGGCGGCGACCGGCGCGACCTGGTGGTCGCCGAACGCGACGTGCATCAGCACGCGGTGCGCGGGCGTGTTCGGCAGCGGATCGCCGGTCATGTGCGCGGCGTAGCCGTCGGCCTCGCCGCGGTCCCACAGCATCTGGATCAGCGCGAGGCCGACCTGCTGGTCGAGCTTGTCCGGGTAGAACAGGTCGAGGACCTTCGCGTACTGCGGGAAGTCGGCGCTGCGGTTCAGCAGCGTGCTGTAGTTCATCGCCGGGACGCCGAGGACGGCCCGGCGGATGTCGGGGGACACGGCGGTGAGCGCGCCGCCCATGATGCCGCCCTGGCTGTTGCCGTCGTAGGTCAGCTCCGCCTTCGTGTCGATCACGGGCCGGCCCGCGTCGTTCTGGAAAGCCTTGTTCGCGGCGAACCCGCGGGTCATCGCGCGTCCGAGGAACGTGAAGTTGACCAGGCTCTGCTGGAGGCGGTCGGCGACGGTCCGGAAGCGGGTGAGGTCGGCGAGCGCGGACACGACGTTCGGGACGTCCTCGTCCGCCATGCCGATCCACTTGGTCGCGCAGAACATGAAGCCGTGCTCGGCCGCCATCGCCTTGACGTTGCCGGCGTCGACCTCGCCCTCGCTGCCGAGCAGGCCGTGCCCGTAGAGGGCGGGACGGGCCGGGTCGGTGAGGGCCGTCTTCGGGATCTCGCACTGGAACGGGACGGCCTGGGAGTTGCCGGGCAGTTGCGACGGCATGCCGTCCTTGCCGCGGTGCAGGGACGATCCGGGCAGCCCGCCGTACTGGTCGAGGTAGCTCGGCGCCCAGACGATCCCCTTCACCTCACGGGCGATCTTGTCGTCCACGTCGTTCGTCACCTGCGTCACGAAGAACGAGGGCGAGCCGTCGCCGAGCTTGCGGAGCGCGTCGTCGCGCATGTGGAGGATCGGCCCGGCGAGGCTCTGCCTGCTGGCGACGGTGAAGTCCCAGGCGAGGTAGAGGCCGTCGCGGCCCACGCCGTGGGCCTGGAGCGCCGCCAGGACCTTCTTCTCCGCCCGCTGCCGCTTGGCGAGCGGGTCGCCGGAAGGCAGATCCGGCCCGAGGATCTTGGCGAACGCGGCGTTCGGCTCGATCGGGTTCCCGGACGCGTCCCGCAGGTTGCGCAGCGCGACCGCGTAGTGGTGGCCCTCCCGGAAGTTCCGGGCCGGACGGACGATCAGCGCTTTCCGGTCTTCGGGCGCGTTCGCGTCCAGTTCCGCCCAGTACGGCCAGCGCTCCCCGGTCGCGGTGTCCACGATGACGATCGGGGCATCGTCGTGGAGCGAGGCGCCGATGTCGGTGATGGGCGCGGCGCCGGTGCGGGCCAGGTCGACGCCGGGCACCCGGCTGAGCAGCATCGAGCCGGGGGAGAAGCCGTCCGCGCGGTTCCACTCGTCCGGCGAGACGGGGAGGCCGAGCGCGTTCTTCAGCGTGCCGCCCATGTGGACGCGGCGGCCCGTCGCCGTGCCGCCGTCCGCCACCGAGTACCAGTCGCTCGGGAACGGCAGCAGGCACGCGGCCGGGTCGATCGGGTCGCAGCCGTCACCGGTTCCGGCCGCCGCGGGCGGCGCCGGGGCGGTGAGGAGCGCGAGGGACGCGGCGAGCGCCGCGACCGCCGACAGGGTGCGCTGGGGGAAACGCAACGTCCACCTCCGCGGGTTCCGCCGGGTCTCGGCGGGACCGTTAGCGAGATCTTGGTCTCGCGCGGGCCGCAGATCAATGGGCGTCCGGATCCGGCCAGACGAAGATCACGCACGGTGATGTTGCGGGCGCGTTAAATCTTGCGGCGTGACGGTTTCGTGTCGGCCGTGGGGGATGATTCGGAGGCGATCTCGGGTGATAGTAGGCGGGTTGCCTGATTCGCCGCCCGAAAGGAACGTTCCATGAAGGCCGTCCCCGTCATCGACCTGACCCCCTGGTTCCACGGCGGCGCGCGGGAACGGGCCGAGGTGGCCGCCCGGGTGGACGCGGCGCTGAGCGAGATCGGCTTCCTGGTGATCACCGGCCACGGCGTCCCGGCGGCGGACCGGGCCGCGATCCGCGCCGCCGCCAAACGGTTCTTCGCCCTGCCGGAGGAGGCCAAGCGCGGCTACGCGGTGACGGTGGGGGAGCGGGGCTGGCTGCCGCCCGGCGTCGAGGCCAACGGCTACGCCGAGGGCACGCAGACCCCGCCCGACCTCAAGGAGACCTTCGCGGCCGGCGCCGACCGCCGCGTCGGCGACCCGCTGTTCGACGACGAGTGGTTCCTGCCGAACGTCTGGCCGGGCGAGGTCCCCGAGCTGGAGACCCTGCTCACCGGCTACCTCGCCAGGATGAAGACGCTGTCGGACGAGCTGCTGCGGCTCTGCGCCACCGCCCTCGGCCTGCCGGATGCGTTCTTCACCGGACGCGCCGGCCACCCGTCCTTCACCCTCAACATCAACCGGTACCCGCCGATGTCGCAGCTCGGCGAGCCCGAGCCGGGCCAGTTCCGGATCGGCCCGCACACCGACTTCGGCACCGTCACCGTCCTGGACCGGCAGGACGGCGTCGGCGGCCTGCAGGTCCACTCCGACGAGACAGGCTGGGTGGACGCCCCCTGGGTGGAGGACTCCTTCACCATCAACGTCGGCGACCTCCTCGCGCACTGGACGGGCGGCCGCTGGACGTCCAACCGGCACCGCGTCCTGCCGCCCGACCCGAGCGCCCCCGACGAGGAGCTCGTGTCGCTGGTCTTCTTCTACGAGTGCGACCCGGACGCGCGCATCGAGCCGATCGCCCCGCCCATCGGGCGGCGCGCCGGCGGCGAGACCGTCCGCGCCCACGACTTCCTCCTCGAACGCCTCAACGCCATCACCATCGGCTGACCCCCGCACGTGCCGAACCCCCGCATCTGAGAGGCCCCCATGACCGAGACCAGGGAACCGCGGGACGTGGCCGGCATCGTCGTCCGGGAGGGCGAGTACGGCGACCGGGTCGCCGCCGTCGAGCCCGGCGGCGCCGGTTTCATCCCGCTCGACCAGCGGCACGGCCGGCCGCACAAGCTGTTCTGGACGTGGGCCTCGCCCAACCTGGAGTTCGCGACGGTCTTCCTCGGGGTGCTCGCCGTCGCCGCGTTCGGGCTGACGTTCTGGCAGGCCACCGCGGCGATCGTCGTCGGCAGCGGACTCGGCGCGGTGACCCACGGCATCCTGTCGGCGCGCGGCCCCCGCCACGGCGTCCCGGAGATGGTGCTCGGCCGCATCCCGTTCGGCCACCGGGGCAACATGCTGCCGTCCGCGATCAACTCGGTCGCGGGCGGGGTCGGCTGGTTCGCGGTGAACAGCGTCAGCGGGTCGCTCGCGCTCAACACGCTGACGGGGATGCCGAAGCCGCTGTGCCTCGCCATCGTGGTCGCGCTCCAGGCGGGCGTCGCGTTCTTCGGGCACAACCTCGTCCACACCTACGAGCGGTACGCGTTCCCGGTGCTCGCGGCCGTGTTCGCGGTCACGTCCGTCATCATCCTGGCCAAGGCCGACTTCGGCGCGCCCGCCCCCGCGGGGTCGGGACCCGGCGGCATCGGGGCGTTCCTCATCGTGGTCGGCGCGACCTTCGGGTACGCGGCGGGCTGGAACCCCTACGCCGCCGACTACACCCGCTACCTGCCGCCCGCGACCAGCCCGCGCACGGCCGGCCTGTCGGCGGCGCTCGGGATCTTCGCGGGCTGCACCGTCCTGCAGATCGTCGGCGCCGCGTCGGTGACGCTCGGCGGCAAGGCCCTCGCCGACCCGACCGGCGCGTTCACCGGCCACCTGCCGTCCCTGGTCGCGAACCTCACCCTGCTCGTCATCACGATCGGCGCGATCGGCGCCAACGCGATCAACATCTACTCCGGCTCGATGTCGTTCGTCGCGACGGGCATCCGGCTGCCGCTGCCGGGGGGCCTGCAGCGCGCCCTGGTCGCCCTCGCGTTCGGCGCGGTCGGGCTCGTCGTCGCCTACTTCGGCCTGGACGACGCCGGCCACGACTACGAGGCGTTCCTGCTGGTCATCGCCTACTGGATCGGCCCGTGGCTCGGCGTCGTCCTCGCCGACATGCTGCTGCGCCGCCGCTCCCCGCTCGCGGACGAGGCGATGGAGCGGATGATGTTCGACACCCGCCACCGCAGCTGGGCGGGCCCGGCGGCGATGGCGGCGAGCGTCGTGATCTCGGTGTGGCTGTTCTCCAACCAGGAGAAGTACGTCGGAGTGGTCCCGGAGGCGCACCCGTCGTTCGGCGACATAACGTTCGCCTCCGGTTTCCTCCTGGCCGCCGCCCTCTACCTGCTACTGCGCAAACTCCCCGGCTTCCGCCCGAACGGCTGAGCCGGCCGCTTGCCGGCACTGGTCGGGCCGTAGGAGTGCAGGACGACCGGGGTTTGCAGGGCGTCCTCGATCGTCTCCGCCGGCGGCCCCAGCGGCGCGTAGACGGGGCGGGCCTTGAGCAGGCGTGCGGTCAGGGCGGCCTGGCGGTGCAGGTCGGGCGGGCCTGTCTCCAGCCGCCCGACCTGTTCGCCGTCCATGTCGTAGGACAGGCAGACACGCAGGTCTGGACGTGCCCCCGCTACGTCCAAGTGCGTGACCGCCAGGCCGTCCACGCCGCCCGTCACGTCCAGCGCGTACCGGAGCGCGACGGCGTCGAGGTGGCCGGCGCGGAACGCGCCCTGCCAGCGTCCCGTGCCGTTGTGCGGGTCGGGGAGGTCCGCGGTCAGCGCCGGGTCCTCGGTGACGAACGGGCCGGGGCCGTGCCGGGTGGCGTACGCGCGCAGCACTCCGAGCCGCGCCGCCGACGCGCCCGCTTCGGCCAGCAGCGTCTCGGCGTTCGCGAACGTCGTCGTCGACCAGGTCGTGTACGGGTGGAAGCCGTGCCACTCGTCCAGCAGGACGCCCTGGGCGCCTTCGAACACCACGTTCCCGGTGCGGAGCAGGCCGTGGAGGTGGCCGGCGCCGACGATCCGCACCCGTTCGGCGAAGGCGGTGAAGGCGTCGGCGCAGGCGTCGGCATCTGGCGCGTCCTCGCCGTCCGGGAAGGTGTCGCGGTACCAGTCGCGGACGGCGGCGAGGCGGCGCCGCAGCCGAAGCGGCGACAGGCAGTCGCCCACGCGGGGCGCGTCGCCGTGCGCCAGCGCGTAGGACGCCGTCTCGCCGATGCCCATCCCGCACGACCCGTGCCGGGCCGCGCCGCGCGCCGACTCCCGCGCGCGGTTGGCGGCCCGGTGGTAGGGGGTCGTGAGCAGCGCGTCCCGGTCGGCGGTCAGCCGGTCGAGCGCGTCGGGCACGCCCAGCGCGCGGAGGTGGCCGGCCTCGGCGGCGAGCGCCAGCGGATCGACGAGCATGAACCGCGACAGGTGCGTCCGGACGCCCGGCGTGAACGTCCCCGAGCCGAACTGGGCGAACGTGTGGTGCCGCCCGTCCGGCGTGACGACGTTGTGCGCCGCCTGCGCGCCGCCGTTGAACCGCACGACCGCCGTGACCTCGGTTCCGGTGCAGAGGTGGTCGACGACCGTGCCCTTGCCCGCGTCCCCGAAGCCGAGGTCGACGACGATCACGTGGCCCATGGGATCAGAGCCGGGTCGTCGCGGACGGGGCCGGCGCGTCCAGGCCCGCCGGGGCGGACGAGACCGCGACGGGCGCGCGGGACGCGTCCAGCCGGGCGAGCGCGCGGGACACCGAGGCGCCCGCGTCCGAGCCGGCCTCCGCCAGGTGGTCCAGGCCCTCGTCGAGGTCGATGGCGTCCTCGGCGAGGCCGATGGTCAGCGCGATCGTCTCGCAGACCGCGTCCAGATCGTCCAGGTAGAGGACGTTCTGACCGAGGAGTCCCTGCCAGAAGTCCTTCAGCTCGCGGCTGCCTGCGTGGTAGGCGCCCTCCGGGATGATGAAGTACACGTCGTACATGCGCTGCAGCTCGCGGACGACCTCGGCGACCGGGACGTCCTCGTCCGGCTGCCCGCCGACGACCTTCGCGATCTCGTGCCGCTTCGCCTTCGGGTAGGCCAGCTCGTCCCCGATCATGAAGAGGTAGCCGCGCTTGCCGCGCTTGTCGAAGCAGTCGATCGAGGTGTGCCGGGCCATGAAGTACATGGCGAGCTCGTACGACTCCCGCATCTGGCCGCCGCCCCCGCCTTCGAGGAGGATCTTGCCGAGGTCGTCGTCCATCCGGTTGTCGGCCTCGAACTGCCCGACCTGCAGCGGCGCCCGGTCGCAGGTCGCGTCGCCGACCGCGCCGAACAGGATGTGCGGGTGCTCGACGTACCCCTTGCGGAGCAGCAGCCCGAGCAGGTCGGGGAGCTTGGTCTGCAGCGTCCGCGGCACGGTCCCCATCGAGCCGGTCACGTCGAACAGCACGCCGATCGCGAGCGACTCGGGGTGCTCATCGGAGTCCCGGCTCTCCCGGACGGCCACGCCGCGCGGGTCGAGGTCGGCGTGGACGGCGGTGGCGCCGCCGTCGGAGTAGGCGAACGCGCTGGCGCCGGTGGACGCGCGGTAGCTCGCGCGGGCGGCGTAGACGTCGGTGGACCAGTTTCCGCTTCCCATGATCTCTCTCCTTCAGCGGGTGACGGGCAGGTGGAAGGGCCGGAAGCGGCGCGGGCCGTAGAGCCGCTCCAGCAGCTCGTCGAGTTCGGCCAGCAGCCGCCAGGCGTCGGCGGGGCGCCGGTCCTGCGCCGGCAGCATGCAGCCGCGCGCGAACGAGCGCATCGCCTTGGGCGCCTTGTCGCCCATGAGGTCGGTGATGCACCGGGTGGCCATGTAGAGGTCGGTCGCCGGGGTCGCCGGGCGCCGTCCGGGCACCTCGGACGGGTACCAGCCGGCGTACCGGTCGACCATCGCGGGCACGCGGCCCGAGGAATCGACGTTCGCGTAGCAGCCGGGGACGGAGTAGCACCAGTCGACCAGGACCAGGCCGTGCTCCTCCGGATGGATCAGCACGTGGTCGGGGAGCACCGCGCCGTGCAGGACCCCCGCGCGATGCGCGAACCCGAGGCCGACGAGCAGCCGCCGCCACATCCAGGCCGCGTCGCGCGGGTCGACGCCGTCCGGGAACGCGTGCTTGACCGCCGTCAGGCTGTGGAACCCGTCCAGGCCGGCGACGACGTTGACCTGCCGCTGCGCCCCGGTGGCGGCGTCCCGGTGCCGGAACGACTCGACCAGCCGCGGGACGTACGGCAGGAACTTCCCGTCGCCGTCCTTGGGGAGCTGCCGCAGCGCCACGGCCTCCCGTTCGAGCAGATCGCTGTCATGCGGGTCGCGCGGCATCTTCAGCAGCACCGTCCGGCCAGGGCCGGGAGCCGAGCCCGGCCGGCCCCTCCGGGCGGCATGTCCGGACTCCGGCCGCGCCGTGTACAGCTCGGCGAGGTCGCCGGCGATCGGATCGCCCTCCAGCCGGTAGGCGTGCCGGCGCGTGGTGATCGTCGTCGAGTCGCCTCGGTTGTAGGTCCGCCAGAGCGCGTTCAGCCTGATGAACGCATCACGGGTCCGGCCCCCGGTCGCGTCCGGATGGACGAGCCGGGCCAGCCGCCGGTACCGGCGCGCCGCCTCCGCCTCGTCGCCGCCGAACAGGTCGGCGGGTACCCGCACCCGGTCGAGCCGGGCCAGCGCATCGTCCAACTCGTCCGACATCATTCGCACCCCCTCCAAGTGATCGCGCTCCCGGCCCCCACGGCTCGCCTTGCTCATCGGATCTCCTCCTCGTGGCTGGGACGGAGGAGGGCGGGGTGGAGG
>NZ_SMKY01000319.1 GCF_004349235.1 Actinomadura darangshiensis
GGGAGGGGGAGAGCCGTCCCGTCCGGGGCGGGCGGCTCGGCGCCGAACGGGCCCTGACCTGCGTCGCGGAGATCCTGGCACGGCACGGGTTCGAGCCCGACCGGGAAGGCCCGACCGAGCTGCGGCTGCGCAACTGCCCGTTCCATCCGATGGCCGAGGACGACCCCGCCCTGGTGTGCGGGGTGAACCACGCGTTCCTGTCGGGGATGGTGGACGGTCTCGGCGCGTCCAGCGTCGAAGCGACCCTCGCCCCGCGACCCGGCTACTGCTGCGTGGAGTTCGGCCCGCGCGCCTGAGCACGCGGATTCGCGATAGATCTTGCACTTCCCGGTTAGTCATGAAGGAGCGTCGATGTAGCTGGAGGAACGATGAGCCTGCCGTTGCACGAGAGCCGCGTTCTCGCGCTCATCGAGATGGGGCTGTGCCGGGAGGACCGGGAGCTCGCGGCCCGGTTCACGATGTTCAACCGGCTGGCGGCGGCCGAGACGCCGCCGCGCCGGGAGCATCTGGAGCCGAGCCGGCGGCTCTGCTGGGTGCTGACGGCGGTCCTGGTCCTGTCGATCGTCGCCCTGGGCGCGATCGCCGCGGCGGTCTCGGGTTAGGGCAGGTCTTCGAGGGTCTTCAACTCGGCGCTCAGGCGGTCCAGGATCGGGGCGAGGCTGCGCAGCTCCGCCAGGTGCACCCGGGTCAGCTCGGCGAGGACGCGGTCGGCCGCGGGCGTCAGCCGGACCCGCATCACCCGGTTGTCGGCGGGGTCGCGCTCCCGTCCGACCAGGCCCGCGTTCTCGGCCCGGTTGATCAGCTCGACGGTGCTGTGGTGGCGCAGCAGCAGGTAGTCGGCCAGCTCGCCGATCGTCGGGGGGCGCCCGGCGCCGTGGCCCCGGACGGCGAGCAGCAGCTGGTGCTGCGCCGGCGTCAGCCCCGCGGCGCGCACCTCCTGCTCGCTCCAGCGCAGGTAGCGGCGGAGCCCGGTGCGGAATGCCAGCAGGGCGGTGAAGTCCTCCTGGCTGAGTTCCTGCACGCGCCCCCCGTTCATGGACGCGAACGTCCGTCCTCCGGTTTCTCGATGGTACTTCACCGTGCGTATCCGGGCAGGTGAACGGCCCCGCCGGCGGCCTCCGATGGACAACTATATCGTGACACGATATATTAGGGGACCGGGCGTCAGGCGAAGTGAGATCGGGGTGAGAGCGTGATGCGACCGACACCATCGGTACTGCGCGTGTACCGGGCCGACGACTGCGACATCGTGTCGTTCCCCGCGGAGGTCGACCTCCTCAACGACCAGAAGATCCGGACGCAGCTGCTCTGGCTGCTCAACACCAATCCCCGCGCCGTGATCCTGGACCTGTCGGGCACGCGGTTCTGCGCCGCCTGCGGCGTGGACGCCATCTTCCGCGCCTGCATCCGCGCCAAGGCGCTCGGCATCCGCGTCGGCCTGCTCTCCCCGAACGGCGGACCGGTCTCCCGGATCATCCAGGTCACCGGCCTCAACCGCGCCATCCCCACCACCACGGACCGCTCCGAGGCGCTGTCCGCCGTCCACACGACCACCTGACACCGGTCACCTGAGACGGGCCGCCTGGCACGGGCAGCCGCACCGGCCTGCTGACACCGCCCCCTCCGCCGCCTTAGGGTGGGCGCGCGCGGTGGCTGTGATCAAGGTGGAGGTCCGGGGTGGCGACAGGGCGGATCTTAGCGGCGGCCGTGCTGGCCGCCGGGGCGGTCTCCGGATGCGGGCAGGTCGGGAAGGAATCACTGCTCGACAAGGAGACCCTGGTCGTGGGGGTGCGGCCGGACCTGCCGGGGCTGGGCCTGCGGCGGCCGGACGGTCATTACGAGGGGTTCGACATCGACGTCGCGCGGCATGTGGCCGACCGGCTCGGGAAGAAGGTCCGGTTCGTCAAGGTGCTGGCGTCCGAGCGGATCGAGGTGCTGACGTCCGGCCGGGCGGATCTGGTCTTCGCGACGCTGTCGGTCACGCCGGAGCGCAAGACGAAGATCGCGTTCGCCGGCCCGTACTATATGTCCTACCAGGACATCCTGGTGCGCTCGGACGAGCGCGGCATCAGCGGGGTGCGGGACCTGAAGGGCCGCCGGTTCTGCGCGGTCGAGGGCGCCGACCCCGTCCAGCGGCTCCGGGCGGTGCACGGGATGACGGCCCGGACCGTCCCCGCGAAGAGCTACGACGAGTGCATGAGCATGATCAAGGCGCGGACGGTGGACGCGATCACGACGAACGACGTGATCCTGGCCGGCCTCATCCGGCGGGAGGGGCGGGGCTTCCGGCTCGTGCGCGCCCGGATCAGCGAGCAGAACACCGGCATCGGGCTCGGCAAGGGCGACGTCGAGGGCTGCGAGGCGCTCAACCGGGTGATCACCGGCATGTACCAGGACGGCACGGCGGAGAAACTGATGCGCCGCTGGTTCGACGGCACCGGCCTGGACCTGTCGATCATCGAGGTACCCCAGTTCGAGGGCTGCGTCTGACACGCCGCAAGTCAACGTGGTCGGGCGCGGGCGAGGATGCCGCGCAGCTCCTCGGCTCTGCCGTCGGTTATCGCGCCTTCGCGGGTGCGCGTCGCGATCTTCTGCTGCAGGTAGGCGACGTCCTCGCGGCGGCGTTCGAGCGGGCGCCGCCCCTGGCCGAGCATCCGCTCGATCACGTTGCCGAGGTCGAGGCCGACGTCGTCGCGGACATCGCCGGCCGCGACGCCCTCGTCCACGGAGTAGCGCAACCTCAGCAGGGCGTCGTGGATGCTCGTCGTGAGGGGCTCCGAGGTCTCCGCCCGGGGCGGTTCGGACGACGGCTCAGGGGCGGACGGCTCGGGCGGCGAGGACGGTTCGGGCGCCGCCGAGGCCGGCGGGGAGGCCGCCTGGAGGGGGAGCAGCCGGCCGGCCGAGCGGTCGCTGCCGGAGAGGGTGTCGCCGATCCCGAGGACGAGGGTCGCGGCGGCCACGATGGTGGCGGCGGCCCCGGCGAGCGCGAGCCAGCGCAGGCGGAACGCGGGCACCGGGTGGGGGAGCTCCTCGCGCCGCCACTCCGCGGTGTCCCGCCGGTCCGTCATGCCTGGCCGGTCCGTCATGCCTGGCCGGTCCGTCATGCCTGGCCGGTTCGTCATGCCTGGCCGGTCCGTCATGCCTGGACGGTCGCGAGGACGCGGTCCAGCTCGGCCGCGAGGTCGGGGGACAGGCCGCGCTCCTGCCGGCGGGTGTCGATCTTGTCGTGCAGCAGCGCGATCCGGTCGCCGACGTCGACGCCCCGGTCGGCGGTGAGGTCGTTCTCCAGGTTGGTGATCACGTTGTTGAGGTCGATGGCGACATCGGAACGGATCTCGCCGGAGGCGTAGCCGCGGCTGACGATGGGGCGCAGCCGCCCGATGGCCTCGGTCACGGCGGTGCCGGTCACGCCGGGGCCGGGGGTATCCGTGCCGGCCTGCGCGGGCGGGGTGCGCGGTGGTGCCGTCCGCTGCGTCGGCACGGCGTCCGCGGCCGGCGGCGGGGCTCCGGCCGGTGTGCGCGGCGCGGACGCGAGAATCGCGGCGGCGGCCGTGACCGGGATCGCGACCACGAGGGCGAGCGCGGCGAGCCGGGCGCCGCGGCGGCGGGGCGGGGCCGGCGGGCGCAGCGTCCGGGTCCGGTGGCCGCCCGGCGGGTCCGCGCTCGCCGCCGCGACGAACACGGCGTTCGGCGGGGTGTCGTCGCGGGCGAGGAGGCCGGCGACCTCCGCGGCGGACGGGGTGTCCGAGCCCATGCAGCGGGCGGCGAGCGCGGACAGCGCTTCCGACGTCCCGGGTGCGAGGCAGGCGGCGAGGATGGTGCCGAGCGCGTGCACGTCGGCCGCCTTGGCCTCGGCGGCCCCGGTGGTCACGGCGAGGTCCGCGGTCCGGCTCGCGTTGGTCCGGGCGCTGCGGACGATCCCGCCGATGCCGGTGTCGGTCACCCGCACCTCGTCGGCGATCAGCATGACCTTGCCCGGCCGCAGGTCGCCGTGCGTCACGCCGCCGGTGTGGGCGGCCCCCAGCGCGTCCGCGACCTGGCCGCAGACGCCGGCCGCCTCGGACGCGGTGAGCGGGCCGCGCCGGAGCCGGCCGGCGAGGGTCTCGCCGGCCACGAACTCGGTCACGACGAAGGACACGAGCCGCCCGGACGCGTCGCGGGTCTGGTCGCTGTCGTAGACCGTCTCCAGGACGGCGTGCGACAGCCCGGCGGCGCGGTTGACGCCCTCCTGGAACGCGCGGTGCAGGCCGGCGTGGGCGGGCGCGAGCAGCTTCACCGCGACGGGGCGGCCGAGCAGCTCGTCCCAGGCGCGCCAGACCTCCATCGTCCCGCCGTCGTCGAGGCGCTCCACGAGGCGGTAGCGCTCCGTCAGCCGCAAGCCCGATTCCATGTCAGGAGATACGCGCCGCCGCCATTGCCGGGTTCGACCGGGACGCCGACCGGCGGCTTTATCTCCGGCACCGGAAGTGGAACCGCAATTGGATCACGCGTCAGTCGTCTCGATGTTGAGATTTCAAGGTCCAACTGACAGGATTCGAAGCTCATGACCCCTGATGAGCGGGTTGGGGTGAGCATGACCGACGCTCCCATTGTCGTGCCTGTCGCATTGTCCGTCCTGGCGGCCGTTCCGGGCCTGCATTACGACCTGATGCGCGGCCGCCGGGCGTCCGGCCGAACCCCGGTGGCCGCGGCGCCGCGGCTCTCCCGGGTCGTCGTCGCGGGCGCCCTGATCACGACCGTCACGCTGGCCGTCCTCGCCGCGCTGGGACAGGACTCCCTGCTCGGCCTCGGCGCTCTCCTCGACGACGGCGCCGCGGCGGTCTCCCCGCTGGTGGCGACCTGGTCGGTGGCGTGCTATCTCGCGTTCTCGCTGACGCTGTCGTCGCTGGCGGCCGCGGTATTGGCGCGGCTGGAGAATCGTCCCGGGCCATTTCCCAGCGTGCGCCCGAGGATCGGCCTGCAGGCCGACTATTTCGATCGCGAGGTCGAACTGGAAATCACGCTGAACAGCGGCGAGACCTTTCGCGGGCTGCTCGGCGAGGAATCCGCGGCGCGCGGCCCCGACCTGCGGTTCATCACCCTGTGCGGGCCGATCTTCCAGCTGGACGGGCACGGGAAGCCGCTGCCGCTGGACGCGCTGCACTGGGACCAGATGGTGGTGCCGACGCGGGCGGTCACGAGCGTGCTGGTGCGCCCGGTCGAGGAGCCGCCCCCGCCCCCGGCCGCGCTGCGGGGCGTCCCGTCCCGGCACTCCGCGCCGCGGCTGCCGCTCGCCGACCAGCTGAAGATCCTCGTGGAGCAGTGCTATGAGCACCGGCTCGCGCCGCGCCCGCTGGCCAAGCTGCTCGCGCTGCAGCTGGTGGTGATCGCGCTGGTCGGCGCGGTGACCAGCGCGATCACCTGACCGTCACACCCGGGTCGCGGGGCGCCCGGCGCGCCAGCCGGCGAGCAGCTCGCGGAGCTCCTCCTCGTAGCGGGCGATGTTCGCGGTCTTGACGTCCTCGTACCCGCGGACCATGTCCGGCAGCCCGGCGATCCGCACCGCGGCCTCGTGCCGGCCGGAGTCGGCGTCCAGCCCGGCGACCAGCTCGTTCACGACGGCCACGTACCCGGTGACGAGGCGGCGCTCGGCGCGGCGCTGCGCGGTGCCGCCGAACGGGTCCAGCGGCGTGCCGCGCAGCCGCCGCAGCGCGCGCAGCGCGTGGAACGCCGGGCGCGCCGACCGGCCGAGCGCGATCTTCTTGTCCAGCCCGGCCGCCCGCAGCAGCGGCGGGTGCAGCATGTACGCGATCGCCGAGCCCGGGCCGAACTGCTCCTCCGCGCGCCGGGTGAGCTCGGGGTCGAGGTGCAGGCGGGCGACCTCGTACTCGTCCTTGTAGGCCATCAGCTTGTGCAGGTTGCGCGCGACGGCGACCGCGAGCCGCTGCCCGTCGAAGCCCGCCCGCTCCTCGGCCCGCGCGACGCGCAGCACGGCGGCCAGGTACCGCTCGGCGAGCGCCAGGTCCTGGTACGCGGCGAGGTCGGGCACGCGGATCCGCAGGACGCGTGCCAGCTCGCCGCCGGCGCCGGACGCGTCGACGAGGTCCATCGCGGCCGGCGCGGTCGCGTCCAGCGGCCGCGGGGACGCGTCCACCAGTGCGGCCGGTTCGGTGCCGAAGCCCGGGTCGAGGACGAGCCGGCGGCCCGCCCGGAACGCCTGGACGTTCGCCTCCACCGCGACGCCGTTCAGCGTGAGCGCCTCCTCGACCGCCTTCGCCGACAGCGGCAGCAGCCCCGCCTGGTAGGCGGCGCCGACCACGACGAAGTTGGCCGTGGTCGTGCTGCCGAACCAGCGTTCGGCGAGCGCGAGGGCGTCGAGCGCCACGAGCCGGTCCGCCCGCGTGCGGCCCGCGATCTGCTCGACCAGGGACGCGCTCGGCGGCAGCGACGCCGAGGTGTCGACGACCATCCGCCCGGTCGGGACCTCGCTGGTCGACATGACGGCGGTGGTCCGGTCCGGGGCGCAGCGCCGCAGGTTCGGCTCCGACGTCCCGGCGAGCGGGTCGAACACCAGGTAGGCGTCGGCGCCGCCCGCGCCGACCATGCCGGGGCGGTCCCGCTCGGCGTCCCCGATCCGCAGGTGCGACACGACGGCGCCGGCCTTCTGGCTGAGCCCGGTCTGGTCGAGCGCGCGGGCGTGCCGCCCGTCGATGAGCGCGGCGGTCGCCAGGACCTGGTTGACGGTGACGACACCGGTGCCGCCGATGCCGACCAGCAGGACGTTGGCCGACTCGGGACGCGATTCGGGCTCGTCCAGCTCACCGATCTGAGGCAGCTCCGGGCGCGCCTTCTTCTTGCCAGGGATCACGGTGACGAACGAGGGGCAGTCGCCGTCCAGGCACGAGTAGTCCTTGTTGCAGGACGTCTGGTTGATCTGCGTCTTGCGGCCGAACTCGGTCTCGACGGGCTCGACGCTCAGGCAGTTCGACTTGGTGCCGCAGTCGCCGCAGCCCTCGCAGACCGCCTCGTTGATCAGCACGCGGGTCTGCGGGTCGGGGACGAGCCCGCGCTTGCGCTTGCGCCGCGTCTCGGCCGCGCACGCCTGGTCGTACAGCAGCACGGTCACGCCGGGGACGTCGCGCAGCTCCCGCTGGACGTCGTCGAGGGCGTCGCGGTGCCGGACCCGGACGCCCGGCGCCCAGTCGGTGCCGCGCGGGTAGCGAGACGGGTCGTCCGCCACCACGGTGATCTTCGCGACGCCCTCGGCGTGCAGCATCCGGGTGATCGCGGCCGGGTCGGAGCCGCCGTCGGCGTCCTGCCCGCCGGTCATCGCCACGGCCGCGTTGTAGAGGAGCTTGAAGGTGATGTTGCTGCCCGCGGCCACGGCCTGCCGGACGGCGAGGCTGCCGGAGTGGAAGAACGTCCCGTCGCCGAGGTTCTGGAACATGTGCCCGGTGTCGCTGAACGGCGCCGCGCCGACCCACATGGCGCCCTCGCCGCCCATCTGCGTGGTGCCGATGCTGCGGTCCTGGAAGACCGTCATCACGTGGCAGCCGATGCCGCTCGCCGCGATCGACCCGTCCGGGACGACCGTCGACCGGTTGTGCGGGCAGCCGGAGCAGAAGTACGGGGTGCGCGCCGCCGAGAGCAGGTTGATCTTGGGTTTGCGGGGCTGGAGCACCGCGTCGCGCAGGTCGAGGTGCTCCTCGCCCACGCGGTCGGCGAGCAGCCGGGCGAGCGCCCTGGTGATCCGGTCCGCGTCCAGGCCCCCGTCGGGCGGGACGAGGCCGGCGCCATCCGGGCCGTTCTTGCCGTACACGGCGGGGCGTTCCGCCAGGTCGTACAGGACGTCGCGGATCTGCGTCTCGACGAACGCGCGCTTCTCCTCCACGACCACGATCTCGCGGAGCCCGCGGGCGAACTCCCGGATCCGGTCCGCGTCCAGCGGGTAGATCATGCCGAGCCGCAGCAGCCGGACGCCGCGCCGGGCGAGTGCCGCGTCGTCCAGCCCGAGCCGGTCGAGGGCCTCGCGCAGCTCCAGATAGGTGCGGCCCGCCGCGACGATCCCGATGGCGGCGTCGGCCGCGGCGCCCTCGATCCGGTCGAGCCCGTTCGCCGCGGCGTAGGCCGTCGCGGCCTGCAGCCGGCCCTGCAGGACCTCGGTTTCGAGGGACGTGGTGTCCTTGAGGTCGACGCCCGGCCTGCGCGTCGGCTTCCACGGGCGCCCCCGCCACGCGAACTCGGGGAGCACCGGGTCGGGCATCTGCTCGGCCTCCACGATCTCGTGCGAGTCGGCGACGTCGGTCACGACCTTGAACCCGGTCCAGGCGCCGCTGAACCGGGACATCTCGAACCCGTGCCGGCCCATCCGCAGCACGTCGCCGACCGACGCGGGGACGAGCACCGGCATGAACGCCTCCGCGAGCGCGCCCTCCGTCGCCGACGGCAGCGTGGACGACTTCGCGGACGGGTCGTCGCCCACCACCGCGAGCACCCCGCCCCGCTCGGACGTGCCGAGCCAGTTCGCGTGCTTGAACGCGTCCAGCGAGCGGTCGACGCCGGGCGCCTTGCCGTACCAGAGGCCGAAGACGCCCTGGTAGCGCGGCCCCGGCAGGTGCTCGGCGAGCTGCGACCCGTACACCGCCGTCGCCGCCAGCTCCTCGTTCACCCCGGGCACGAACCGGATGTCGCTGCCCTCCAGCAGCGCCGCGTCCCGCATCAGCTGCTGGTCGAGGCCGCCGAGCGGGGACCCCCGGTACCCGGACACGAAGCCCGCGGTGCGCCAGCCGCGGCGGGCGTCCGCGCGCCGCTGGTCGAGCAGCAGCCGGACGAGCGCGTGCACGCCGCCGATCGCGATCCGGCCGCGCTCCAGCTCCAGCCGGTCGCGGAGCGGAGAGGAAGATACGGTGGTGCTCATGCTTGCATTCAGCCTCTTTTGCTGAGCGGAGTGCAAGATGGTGGCGCGATACTTGAGCAGATTGCTCAAGTCAGAACCGAGTTACCCGCCGGAGCTGAGCGTTGTGACCCGTCCCACCCTCCTCGACCTGCAGATACTCCGCCGCCTCGTCGAGCAGCCCCGCATCGGCGTCACCGAGCTGGCCGCCAAGCTCGGCATCGCCCGCAACACCGCGCACGCCCGCGTCGAGAAACTCGAACGCGAGGGCGTCATCGGCCACCGCGGCCGCGAGGTCGACCTCGGCGCGATCGGCTTCGAGCTGACCGCGTTCGTCACCCTCGAAGTGGCCCAGGGACGGCTCCGGGAGGCCGCGGTCGCGCTGTCGGCGATCCCGCGCGTCCTGGAGGTCCTCGGGATCACCGGCCAGGGCGACCTCCTCGTCCGCGCGGTGGCCCCGAACGGCAAGCAGCTCCACGAGGTGATCGACTCGATCCTCGCCTGCCCCGGCGTCCGCCGCAGCACCACCTCGATCGTCCTCACCCACCAGGTCCCGTTCCGCGTCGGCCCCCTGCTGGAGGACGAGGAGAAACGCGCCCGCTAACCGGCCGGCAGCGCCTGCGCGACCTCCGTCGCCGCCGCGTACGCGCCGCGTACCGCGTGCTCCCGGCTGAGCGGCTTGCGCTCGTCCGCCGCCTCGTAGGCCACCTGGACCAGCAGGCCGCCGTCGCGGAAGACGACCGTCCCCGGGATGACTCCCGGCACGTGCGCGGCGAACGCCTGGTCGCCGAGTCCGGTCACGGCGCGGAAGTACTTCTTGTCGTGGACGCTGAGCGTCTCCTCCGCGCGGGCGTCGGCGTGCAGGATCGTGTACTCGCGGGTGGCGAGCCAGGTCCCGTCGAACAGCCCGGTCGTGGGGATCTCCGCCGCGGAGACCTTGAGCTCGCGTTCCATCGTCGTCCAGGAGCAGCCGCGCCGGTGGGCGCCGCCGACGGCGAGGCCGCCCTCGCCCTCGTCGGGGTCGAGGCTGTCCAGGTCCTCATTCACCAGGCGGTGCAGGGTCCGTTCGGACACGGCTTCGCAGAGGTCCGGGAGCTTGCGGGCCGGCGCAGGGTGCGTGG
>NZ_SMKY01000031.1 GCF_004349235.1 Actinomadura darangshiensis
GCGTCCGCCGCCGTCGACGGCAACTCGGGAACGCGCTGGTCCAGCGCGTTCGGCGACCCGCAATGGCTCCAGGTCGACCTCGGCTCCAGCCAGGACATCTGCCAGGTCGTCCTCAACTGGGAGGCCGCCTACGGCAAGGCGTTCCAGATCCAGGTCTCCGACAACGCCTCCAACTGGACGTCCGTCTACTCCACCTCGTCGGGGACGGGCGGCACCCAGACGCTCAACGTCACCGGGAAGGGCCGCTACGTCCGGATGTACGGGACGGCGCGCGGCACCCAGTACGGCTACTCGCTGTTCGGGCTGGCCGTGCACACCGGGTCCGGCGGGAGCACGCTGCCCGGCGGCGGCGACCTCGGGCCCAACGTGATCGTGTTCGACCCGTCGATGAGCGCGTCCGACGTCCAGGGCAGGCTCGACTCGGTGTTCCGCGAGCAGGAGAGCAACCAGTTCGGGTCGGCCCGGTACGCGCTGCTGTTCAAGCCCGGCAGCTACAACGTCAACGCGAACATCGGCTTCTACACCTCGATCGCCGGCCTCGGCCGCAACCCCGACGACGTCACGCTCAACGGGGTCACCGTGGACGCCGGCTGGTTCGGCGGCAACGCCACGCAGAACTTCTGGCGGTCCGCCGAGAACCTGTCGATCAGCCCGCCCGGCGGGACGAACCAGTGGGCGGTGTCGCAGGCGGCGCCGTTCCGGCGCATCCACGTGCGCGGCAACCTGAACCTCGCGCCCACCGGCTACGGCTGGGCCAGCGGCGGCTACATCGCCGACTCGAAGGTGGACGGGCAGGTGCAGCCCTACTCCCAGCAGCAGTGGCTCACCCGCGACAGCCAGATCGGCGGCAACCTCAACGGCGTCTGGAACATGGTGTTCTCCGGTGTCGAGGGCGCGCCCGCGCAGGGCTTCCCGAACCCGCCCTACACGACGCTGGACACCAGCCCGGTGACCAGGGAGAAGCCGTACCTGTACGTCGACTCCTCCGGCGCGTACAACGTGTTCGCCCCGTCGCTGCGGCACAACTCGCGCGGGACGACCTGGTCGGGCGGCTCGACGCCCGGGTCGTCGATCCCGCTGTCGCAGTTCTACATCGCCAAGCCGGGCGACTCGGCGGCCACCATCAACACCGCGCTGGGCCAGGGCCTGAACCTGCTGTTCACGCCCGGCGTCTACCACCTGAACCAGACGATCAACGTGACGCGGCCGGACACGGTGGTGCTCGGCATCGGCTACCCGACCCTCATCCCCGACAACGGCGTGCCGGCCATGAACGTGGCCGACGTCAACGGCGTCAAGCTGGCCGGGATGCTCTTCGACGCCGGGCCGGTCAACTCGCCGGTGCTGCTGCAGCTGGGGCCTGACAACGCGGGCGCCGACCACGCAGGCGACCCCACCTCGGTGCAGGACGTCTTCTTCCGGATCGGCGGCGCCGGGCCCGGCAAGGCGTCCAAGAGCCTGGTCGTGAACAGCGACGACGCGCTGCTCGACCACATCTGGGCGTGGCGCGCCGACCACGGGAGCGGCGTCGGCTGGACGGTCAACACCGCCGACAACGGGGTGATCGTCAACGGCGACGACGTCACCGCGTACGGGCTGTTCGTCGAGCACTACCAGAAGTACCAGCTGGTCTGGAACGGCAACGGCGGCAAGACGATCTTCTTCCAGAACGAGATGCCCTACGACCCGCCGGACCAGTCGGCCTGGCGGAGCGACTCCCCGGACGGCTACGCCGCGTACAAGGTGGCCGACTCGGTCACCACGCACGAGGGCTGGGGCCTCGGCAGTTACTGCTACTTCAACGTCAACCCGTCGATCGCGGCCGCGCGCGGATTCGAGGCGCCGAACCGGTCCGGTGTGCGGTTCCACGATCTGCTGACGGTGTCGCTGGGCGGCAACGGAGTCATCCGGCACGTCGTCAACGACACCGGGCCTGAGGCGTCCGGCAGCGACACCGTCCCGGCCAACGTGGTCAGTTACCCCTGATTCACCTGTGAGGTTCTCCTGCGGGCCCGCGATCGAGCGGGCCCGCAGGGACTGCACGCCCTCATCTCCTCCCCCACCCCTCGCATCGGAGATGCTCCATGAAGCTCCGCTCGGCAATGACCGCCTTGGCCCTCCTTCTTCCCGGTTACCTCGCGCTGACGGCGCCCGCGAACGCCGCCGCGTGCGGGACGTCGGACGCCGCACTGAACCGTCCCGCCACCGCCTCCTCCACCGAGAGCGGCGCCTTCCCGGCGTCCGCCGCCGTCGACGGCAACTCGGGAACGCGCTGGTCCAGCGCGTTCGGCGACCCGCAATGGCTCCAGGTCGACCTCGGCTCCAGCCAGGACATCTGCCAGGTCGTCCTCAACTGGGAGGCCGCCTACGGCAAGGCGTTCCAGATCCAGGTCTCCGACAACGCCGCCAACTGGACGTCCATCTACTCCACCGGCAACGCGACCGGCGGAAACCAGACCCTCAACGTCAGCGGCAAGGGCCGCTACATCCGGATGTACGGGACCGCGCGCGGCACCCAGTACGGCTACTCGCTGTGGTCGTTCGACGTCCACACGGGCGAGTCGACGAACCCGCCCGTCGACGACTTCTGGGGCGACACGGCGTCGATCCCGCCCGCCCAGAACGTCGTCATGGTCAAGGTCCTCAACCGGACCAACGGCCAGTACCCCGACAGCCAGGTGTACTGGAGCTTCAACGGGCAGACCCATTCGATCGCCGAGCAGCCGTACCTGGACATGCCGGTCAACTCCGCCGGCCGCATGTACTTCTACCTCGGCTCGCCGAACGGCCGCTACCAGGACTTCATCGAGTTCACGGTCGGCAGCGACGTCTTCAACGGCAACACGACCCGGGTCGACGGCTTCGGCCTCAAGCTGGCCCTGCGGCTGCACGCGCACGACGGCTACGACGTGTCCGTCGGCGAGGACCAGGCGACCTTCGCCGAGGACCGGTCGGCCACCTTCCAGCGGTTCCAGAACGAGGTGCCGTCCGAGTTCGACTCGCTGGCGACCGTCGAGGCCCCGTACCGGATCCCGGCGCCCGGCAACGCGCCCGTGTTCCAGCCCGGCGGCGCGCACGCGGACTACTTCACCTCCTACGCCGCGTCCGTCGGCGTCTCGGCCACGACCCAGCAGGTCACCGGATGCGCGGGGCCGCTCGCGAACGACGCCGGGAGGTGCTCGGCGATCAACCGGCACGTGGCGCAGCTGCCGCAGTCGCAGTGGTCGGACCCGTCGCTGTTCTACAAGGCCGCGCCCGCGAACTACTACGCGAAGTTCTGGCACGACCACGCGATCGGCCACCTCGCCTACGGCTTCCCGTACGACGACTACGCGGGCCGCTCGTCCTTCATCTCGCACGGCGACCCGCAGTGGCTCCTCGTCGCCGTCGGCTGGTAGCAGAGGGAGGAACCGATGACCGCAGTCCAGCGGCTCACAAGTGCTTTCGCGGTGTTAACGGTGCTCGCCGCGCTCCTGGCCGTCCCCGCGCACGTCGCGCACGCGGCGACGCTGCTCTCCCTGAACAAGCCCGCGACGGCGTCGTCCGCCGAGGGCGACGCCTACTCCGCCTCCGCCGTCGTGGACGGCGACGCTGGCACCCGCTGGTCCAGCGCGTTCAGCGACCCGCAGTGGGTGCGGATCGATCTGGGCGAGAGCAGGAGCATCAGCCAGGTCGTCCTGAACTGGGAGGCGGCGTACGCGACCGCCTTCCAGATCCAGGTGTCCGGCAACGGCTCCGACTGGTCGACCGTCTACTCCACCGGCAATGCGACCGGCGGAAACCAGACGCTCAACGTCTCCGGTGACGGCCGCTACGTCCGGATGTACGGGACGGCCCGCGCCACCGGCTACGGATACTCCCTCTGGGAGTTCTCGGTGTACGGCGACGCGGGAACCGAGCCGCCGCCGTCCGGGACGGCGCCGATCTCGGCGTACAAGCAGGTGTCGGCGTCCTCCCACGAGGGCGGCAACGCCCCGGCGGCAGCGCTGGACGGCCGCACCACCACCCGCTGGTCCAGCAAGTTCAGCGACGACCAGTGGCTCCGCGTCGACCTCGGCGGCAGCGCGACGATCACCGGCGTGACGCTCGACTGGGAGTCGGCCTACGCGACCGGCTACCGCCTGGAGGTGTCCGGCAACGGGACGTCCTGGACGACCGTCTACTCCACGACCACCGGTAAGGGAGGAACCGAGAGACTCGACGTCACCGGCAAGGGCCGCTACATCCGGTTCACCGGGACGGCCCGCGCGACCGGCTACGGGTACTCGCTCTGGGAGTTCCAGGTCTTCGGCAGCGTCGACTCCTCGTCCGCCACGCCGCCGCTGCTGTCCCCGCCCACCAAGGCACCGGGGACGACCGGCCAGTTCGGGCTGTCGGCGCCCGCCGACCACGCGATGGTGACGAACACCCGGCGCCCGCCCCTGTCCTGGTCGGGTGTGTCCGGCACCGCCCGCTACGAGGTGTGGATCAACATCAGCCGGACCGACTACGACTTCACCGCGTCCGGCTCGCTGCTGGACCTCTACACCAAGGTCGCCGAGACGCCCGGGACCGGTTACACCCCGTCCTGGGACATCGGTGACCGCTGGACGTACCGGTGGTACGTCGTCGCGGTCGGCGGTTCCGGCGCGCGGACCACGTCCGACATCCGCACGTTCAGCGTCTATCTCCCAGACATCGAGACCGTCGACGACGGAGTCAACGTCGTCAACGGCGCCCGCGACCTCGACAAGAACGGCTCGATCGAGCCGTACGAGGACTGGCGGCGCCCGGTGGAGGACCGCGTCAACGACCTTCTCGGCAGGATGACCACCGAGGAGAAGGCGTACCAGATGTTCTACAACGCGCAGACGTACGCCGCGTCCGGCTGGCATTTCGGCCCGGCGCAGCCGAACGACCTGCACAACGTGCTGCGCGGCGCGGCCGGCACCCGGCTCGGCATCCCGCCGGTGTCGGCGGGCGACACGATCGCCGGCTACGAGACGACGTACCCGCTGCAGAGCGCCCTGGCGGCGGGGAAGGACTACCCGCTCGACTACAAGCTCGGCGACATGCAGCGCCGGGAGGAACTGGAGGTGGGGGCGCGCGGCGTCCTCGGGCCGCTCGCCGAGGTCGGCACCAAGGTGCTGTATCCGCGCATCCAGGAGGGCAACGGCGAGAACGCCGAGGTCGCCGCCGCGCAGGTGCGGGCGCTGGTCGCCGGGCTGCAGGGCGGCCCGGAGCTGAACCCCGGATCCGTCCTCGCGACCGTCAAGCACTGGCCGGGCGAGGGCGCCGGCGGCGAGGCGGGCATCACCTACGACGCGGTGACGATCAAGTACCACATGATCCCGTGGCGGGCCGCGATCGACGCGGGCGCCGTGAACATCATGCCGGGGTACGCGGGCAGCTCGTACCTCGATCCGGGTGGACCGGGCGCCGGGAACAGCGCGCCGATCCTGCGCTACCTGCGCGACAACCTCGGCTACACCGGGCTGATCACGACCGACTGGCTGCCCTCCGGCGCGTGGATCAGCGCGGCCAACGCCGGGTCGGACGTGATGGGCGGCGCGGACCCGGGCGCGTCCGGGTTCTCGATGGCCGACTTCACCGGCCAGGTGCCGGCCGCCCGGATCGACGACGCCGTCAAGCGCGTCCTGCGGCTGAAGTTCAAGCTCGGCGTCTTCGACCACCCGTACGGCGACCCGGTGAACGGCCCGTACCGGTTCCACCAGCCGTCGTACGCGGCGCTCGCGAACCAGGCGGCGCGGGAGTCGATCACCGTGCTGAAGAACGGCGGCGCCCTGCCGGTCAAGCTGAAGGAGGGAGACGACATCGTCGTGGCCGGTCCGCGCGCGACCGACGGCGGCGCCTGCTGCATCTGGACGAGCTACTTCCACCAGAACTACGGCTCGCTCACCCTGCTGGACGCGATCAAGACGCGGGCCGCGAAGGCGGGCGTGACCGTCCACCAGGACAGCGCGCCCGCACCCGATCTCGCCATCGTCGCGGTCGGCGAACCCTCGTACACCCACGCGACCGCCTGGGTGAACGAGCAGCCTTACCTGCCGCCCGACCAGCTCGCCCTCATCAAGCAGTTCCACGACCAGGGCGTTCCGGTGGTCGTGGTGATGGACCTGCCGCGCCCGACGGTGATCAGCGAGTGGAACGGCCTGGCCGACGCCATCGTGATGACCTACCGGGGCGGCGAGGAGGTCGGCCCGGCCACGGCGAGCCTGCTCTTCGGCGACTACGAGCCGCGCGGGCGGCTGCCCTGGCAGCTTCCGCGCAGCGTCGACCAGATCCTCAAGCCGGGCGGCATCGACCGGCCCGAGGACGCCGTCGAGAACTGGAACATCCCCTACGACCTCGGGGCGACGGCCGCCGAACGCGCCGACATCCGAGCCCGCATCGACGCGGGCCAGCCGCCCCCCACCGACTACGGCGACCCCCTCTACCCCTACGGCGCCGGCCTCCAGGGCTGGCCCTGATCCTCTGATCCCCGCTGATCGGCCCCGCCGGCTCCACCGCGAGCCGGCGGGGCCGCCGTCATCTCCGGGTTCCCGGACCCGGGCGCACGAACTCCATCGCCTCCTCGGCCAGCGGGACCCAGCCGGTCTCCGCCTCCGGGTCGAGGGCCAGCCATTCGCGCATCGGGGTGCCCTTGTTCGCGTCGAACCGGATGCCCTCGCCGGCCGCGACCAGCTCGTCCACCCGCGTCTCCGGCAGTTTCAGGACGAGCCGCCCCCGCACCAGCATCGCGAACATCCTGGCCTCGATCCGCAGCGCGTGCGAGCCGAACCCGCCGCGCCCGGTGGACCCCGGCGGCGACACGCCCGGCCGCCCCGTCATCGCGTCGACCAGGTCCTCGAACCGCTCCTCCGGTGTCACACGGCCACCTCCCCAGGCATGCCCCCAGTCTCGCAGCCGGGTCCGACCTTCGATCCGGCCTTGTGCGGTGATGCTTGTTTGTGGATGATTAGCGAGAGTTTTGAGCGGAAACGCGCAATCGAAGGTGCGGGCAGGCCATCGCCGCGACCCGTCCCGCCGAGAGGAACGTCCGATGACCAAGATCGTTTTCGTGGGCGCGGGGAGCGTGGTGTTCACCCAGGCCCTGCTCGCCGACCTGCTGGGGTTCCCCGAGCTGGCGGACGCCCACATCGCGCTGCACGACATCGACGCCGAGCGGCTGGAGACGGCCGAGGCGGCGGCGCGGAGGATCGCCGAGGCGCGGGGCGCGCGGCCGGTGATCACGGCGCACCGGGAGCGGCGGGCGGCCTTCGACGGCGCCGACTTCGTGATCAACATGATCCAGGTGGGCGGGCACGATGCGACGGTCACCGACTTCGAGGTCCCGGCCCGCTTCGGGCTCCGCCAGACGATCGCCGACACCATCGGCGTCGGCGGGATCTTCCGGGCGCTGCGCACGTTCCCGGTGCTCGACGGCATCGCGGCGGACATGGCGGCCTGCTGCCCGGACGCCTGGCTGCTGAACTACACCAACCCGATGGCGATGAACGTCTGGTACCTGGCCGCCGCGACGCCAATCCGCAACGCCGTCGGGCTCTGCCACTCGGTGTACTGGACGACCCGCGGCCTCGCCGAGCTCGTCGACGTCCCGTACGAGGAGGTGTCCTACCTGGCGGCGGGCGTCAACCACCAGGCGTGGGTGCTGAAGCTCCAGCGGAACGGCGAGGACCTCTACCCGCGGCTGGACGAGGCGATCGGGCGCGATCCGCAGCTGCGGCGGCGGGTCCGGGTCGAGATGTACCGGCGGCTCGGCTACTACCCGACCGAGACCAGCGAGCATTCGGCGGAGTACGTCCCGTGGTTCATGCGCAGCGACGCGGAGGTCGAGCGGCTGCGCATCCCGGTGGACGACTACGTCCGGGTCAGCGAGGAGAACCTGGGCGAGTACGCCTCGACGCGGGCGGCGCTCGCGGCGGGCGAGCCGATCCCGGTCGAGGGCAGCATGGAGTACGCACCGCAGATCATCCACAGCATGGTCACCGGCCGCCCCCGGGTCGTCTACGGCAACGTCGTGAACCGTGGCCTGATCGGGAATCTGCCCGAAGGGTGCGCGGTCGAGGTGCCGTGCCTGGTGGACGGCCAGGGCGTGCAGCCCACCGCCGTCGGCGACCTCCCGCCGCAGTGCGCGGCGCTCAACCGGTCGTTCGTCAGCGTCGGTGAGCTGACCGTGCGGGCGGCGATGGAGGGGCGTCCCGACCACATCCGGCACGCGGTGATGGCCGACCCGAACACGGCGGCTACGCTCACGCTGGAGGAGATCTGGACACTGTGCGACGAGATGGTCAAGGCACACGGCGACCTGCTGCCCGAGCCGCTCCGCCGCACGGGCCTGTCGTGAAGCGCGCCGCGGCAGCCGCGCCGGGGCTGACGATTCTCTGCACGATGGCCGGGGCGGGCCCGCGAACGCGGTGAGCGACAGTGTGAAGGTGCGCACGGGGGACAACTGGAGCCTGCCGGACTGGGTCCGGCCTTCAGCGAACTCCCGGTTTCTTCTCCGAGGGAAGATGCTCGAAGTCTCAAGCTCGACACCATGACCACTTAAAGTAATGATACAGTCGCATATCGTGAAGCTCGTAGTGCAGGTCAAACTCCTGCCGACGCCTGAACAGGCGACGGCACTTGCCGAGACCTTGCACGCCTGCAACTCCGCCGCCGCGTGGGTGTCACGGGTAGCACATGAACGCGCAGTGTTCTCCCGAACCGGGTTACAAAAGCTTCTTTACGCTGAGGTTAGAGCGAGAGGGTTGTCGGCGCAGCCTACGTTGCACGTGATTCGCAAGGTCGCCGACGCGTACACTGCCCTGCGAGGACAAATCCGAGCCGGATTGCTCGGCGGTAAATGCTCGGCACGGCGCTCGCAGGCCGAAGGCAAGCCGATCGCCTTCCGTCCGCAAGCGGCGCATCCATTCGACGATCGGTGCTTGTCGTGGCAGATAGACGCGCGCATGGTGTCGATCTGGACCACGCACGGCCGTATGCAGAACCTGGCCTTCACCGGCGAGCCATCTCAGCTGAAAACACTGGCCGAGTTTCGTCAAGGCGAAAGTGATCTCGTCTACCGGGGCGGCAAGTGGTTCCTCATCGCCACCTGCGAGGTTCCAGAAAATCCGCTGAACAGCCACCCGCGCGACTGGATCGGGGTAGACCGCGGTATTGCCAATTTGGCCACAACATCGGACGGCGACAATCACCAAGGGCGAGGCCTCGAGCGCTACCGGCGACGTATGACCCGGGTCCGAACTCAATTGCAGTCCAAGGGTACTAAGTCGGCAAAACGTAAGCTCAAGAAACGGGCGCGCCGGGAGGCCCGGCACACCGCGCACGTGAACCATAAGATCGCCAAGACAGTGGTGGCCGATGCCCAACGCACCGAACGCGGCATCGCCCTGGAGGATCTCCAGGGCATCCGCGACCGGGTACGGCTCAAGCAGCACCAGCGGGCCACCTTGTCATCCTGGCCGTTCCACCAACTGGGTGAGTTCATCGCCTACAAGGCCCAGCGCGTCGGCGTACCGGTGCTTGTGGTGGATGCGGCCTACACCCCCAGAGGTGTCCACGCTGCAGGCACGTCTCACGCAAGAACCGTCCCACGCGGGACGACTTCACCTGTGTGGTCTGCGGGCTCGCTGGCCCAGCCGACTACATCGCCGCCGTGAACGTCCGCACTCGGGCGCGCACGGTGTGGGCGTTCGTCAACACGCCTCATGCAGCAGTGTCACCGTCCCTCGGTTAGGGGCAGTCACGAGCTGCAAACCCGCCTACATGCTGGTAGTTGACCGACTGCGGCTACACGAAGACGGCGACGTTCCGCCTCCCCCGGCCCACCTTCGCGGACCACCTGAACGGCGGCACCGACTTCCGGATCGCCACCGGCCGGGGCGACGACCTGGACGTCCGCTTCGTCCGGGTGGTGCGGCCCGGCAAGCGTTAGGTCACTGCTGGAGAAGGTGCTTCGCGTTGGCCGCGTACACCTTCTCCAGCACGTCGTCCGGCAGGTCGAGGGCGGAGATCGCCCAGCGGCCCTGCGGCGGCACCTCCTCGTCCGGCGCATAGGGGAAGTGTTCGTCGCCGGTCTCCAGGAACCGGAAATGCGTCGGGTAGGACGAGGCCGACAGCGGGAACGCGTCGGTGCCGAACAGGACACGGCCGGGGTGACGCACCATGAGCGCGCGGGCCGCGCGCGGGCGGCGGCCCAGCTCGGCGAGCCGGCCGGCGATGTCGACGTGGAAGTTGGGGTGCTCGTCCAGCATCCGTGAGACCCACCGGAGGTCCTCGGCGTAGCAGCCGACGTGCGCGCCGATGAACGTGGTGCGCGGGTGGGACGCGACGAGCCGCTCCAGGGCGTCCATGAGCCGCTGGAAGGTCGGCAGGCCCGGACGCCCGAAGTGCCATTCGGGATGGGCGAGGAGTTCCTCCAGCCGCTCGTTGTGCCGGTCGGCGGGAGCGAAGAACGCCACGGGGTCCGCCGTGTGGATCAGCACGGGCAGGCCCAGCCCGCCCGCCGCCTCGAAGACGGGCGCCAGCACGGGGTCGTCCGGCAGGACGAGGCGCCCGTCCGGTCCGGCGTAGTGCAGGCCGAGGGTCTTCCACACCTTCAGGCCGCGAGCACCGAGCGTCCGCGAGTTCTCAAGGCTGCTCACCAGGCGGCCGATCCCGTCGCGTTCGCGCAGCAGATTCCAGTCGAGCTGGCAGAAGGTGAGGAACCGCCCTGGGTGGGCGCGGTCGTAGCGGTCGAGGTTCGCCGACAGCTCCGCGCCCCACATGCCGTCCAGGTTCACGATCGCGTCCACGTCGTGCTCGTCCATCAGCGCGAGGAGCCGGCCCACGTCAGGCGCCATCCATCCGCCGTCCTCGGTGAGCCAGCGCCCCAGGTGGTTGTGCGCGTCGACGCAGCGGAAGCGCGGGCGCGCGACCCGGCTGCCCGGAAGGTGCACGCTCGGGCGCGGCGCGTAGTCCGACAGTCGCAGCTCGCCGGTTTCGGTCATGTGTCCCCGCCCGCTCATGATGTTTTCTGCTCTGTTCTCTTCTATTTCGAGCACAAGCAAGCATAGAGTCTCAAACCACCTCAACCCTCGGGAGGTCCGATGGCCCACAGACTGCGCGGCGCGGTGGCGCTCGCGGCGGCGGCGCTGCTCGCCGTGACGGCGGCCGGCTGCGGCGACGGCGACGCGGACGGCGGCACGGTGAAGATCACCTGGTGGCACGGGCAGGCGGCGCCGTACGACGCGCCGATCAAGAAGCTCGCGGCCGAGTACTCCAAGGCGCATCCGGGCGTCCGGATCGAGCCCCAGCTCGGCACCAGCAACGTCGACGACATGCTGCAGAAGGTCACCGCGGCGCTCGCCGGCGGCGACGCCCCCGACATCGCGTACATGTACGGGTCGTGGACGGCGTCCCTCGCCGAGAACCGCAAGGTCGTCGACATGACGGACACGGTCAAGGACCCGTCGTTCGGGTGGAGCGACTTCTGGGAGTCCGAGCGCGCCGCCGCCACCGTGGACGGCAAGGTCGTGGGCGTCCCCGCGGTGGTCGACAACCTCGGCGTCGTCTACAACAAGAAGCTGTTCGACGCCGCGCACGTCGCCTACCCCAAGCCCGACTGGACGTGGGACGACTTCCGCGCCGCGGCCAAGAAGTTGACCGACCCGGGCAAGAGCGTGTACGGCACCGCCTACCCGGTGAGCGGCGGCGAGGACACCGTCTGGCGGCTGTGGCCGATGCTGTGGCAGCAGGGCGGCGGCATCCTGACCCCCGACAACAAGAAGGCCGCGTTCAACACCCCGCAGGCCGCCGCGGCCCTCGACCTGTGGCGCGGCATGGCCCGCGACGACAAGTCGGTGTACCTCGACCAGAACGGCGAGAAGTTCCTGCCGCTGTTCCAGTCCGGGAAGGTCGCGATGGTGGTGACCGGCCCGTTCGCGCTGCTGGACTTCAAGGAGCACGGCATCGACTACGGCGCCGTCCCGCTGCCGGGCTACAACGGGAACCACGAGACGATCTCGGGCCCGGACTTCTGGGTGCTGTTCGACAACGGGTCGCGGCGCGCGAAGGCGGCCAAGGAGTTCGCCGCCTGGCTGTCCAAGCCCGAGCAGGACGCCCGCTGGTCGCTCGCCGTCGGCAATCTGCCGCTGCGCAAGGCCACCACGCAGCTTCCCGAGTACAAGAAGTACGTCGACGACTTCCCCGGCGCGGCGGAGTTCGTCGCCAACCTCGACAACGCCAAGAAGGCGCGGCCGAGCAGCGCCGCCTACGCCAAGTTCTCCGAGGCGGTCGGGAACGCGATCACCAAATCGCTGATCGCCGGGGACCCCGCGAGCCAGACGCTGGGCGACGCGGCCAAGAAGACCGACGACCTGCTCGCCAAGGAAAAGTGACATGACGGTGGGCACCGCTCCGCCCCGCCTCGCGCGGACCGCGCGCACGGCGAAGCGGAAGGGACCGGCGCGGCGGCGGCTCATGCCGCACCTGGTCGGCTGGGGTTTCGTGGCGCCGGCGACGCTGGTGGTCGTCGGGCTTGCGCTGTTCCCCGCGATCTGGGCGCTGTGGCTGTCGCTGCACGACAGCGACCTGATCTCCAGCGGCGAGTTCGTCGGGCTCGACAACTACCGCGAGATGGTGCACGACCCGGCGCTGCGGGACGCGGCCTGGCACACGGTCGTCTACACCGTCCTGTACGTGCCGGGCTCGGTGCTGATCGGGCTGCCGCTCGCGGTGGCGCTGAACCAGCGCATCCGCGGGATCGGCATCTACCGGACGTGCGTCTTCGTCCCGTACGTGACGTCGGCGGCGGCCGTCGGCATCCTGTCCAACTTCGTGCTCGACCCCGAGTTCGGCATCGTCAACGGCGGGGTGAAGGCGCTCGGCCTGTCCCGGGCGGGCTTCCTCCAGGACCCCGACCAGGCGCTCTACACGCTGGTCGCGGTGTCGCTGTGGTGGTCGGTCGGGCTGCCGGTGGTGGTGTACCTCGCGGCGCTGCAGGACGTCCCGCGCGAGCTCCAGGAGGCGGCGCTGGTGGACGGCGCGAACCCGTGGCAGGCGTTCCGCAACGTGACGCTGCCGCAGCTGCGCCCCGCGACCACCTTCGTCGTCATCTGGCAGATGATCACCGCGCTGCAGCTGTTCGACCTGGTCTACACGACGACCAAGGGGCAGCCGCTCGACTCCACCTCGGTGATCGTCTACTACCTCTACGAGCAGGCGTTCAAGCAGTTCAACGCCGGATACGGAGCGGCCGTGGCGTACGCGCTGTTCGTGGTCACCCTGGTGGTGTCGGCCCTGATGCTGCGCCGGTCAGCCGGCGGCGCGGCGGGAGCACGGTCATGAGCGGAGCGAACCGGGGGGTGGTGGGGGGTCGTCCCCCCACAGGGAGCACGGTCATGAGCGGGTTCATGGCGGCGGGGCGCCGGCGCGACCGGCGGTGGATGCTGCACGTCGTCCTCGTCCCCGTGGCGGTGCTGTTCGCGGCTCCGCTGGTGTGGATGGTGCTGACGTCGCTGATGCCGGACGCCGACCTGAACCGGCTGCCGCCCCGGCTGCTGCCGGACCACGTCACGCTGGACGGCTACCGCAAGGTCCTCACCGAGAACGACTACCCGCGCTGGTTCCTCAACACGCTGATCGTGTCGGCGGTGGCGGTGCTGTCGCACGTGGTGCTGTGCTCGCTCGCCGGCTACGGCTTCGCGCGGCTGCGGTTCGCGGGGAGCCGGGCCGGGTTCCTCGCCGTGATGGTCACCATCATGATCCCGGTGCAGCTGCTGATGATCCCGACGTTCCTGATGTTCCGGATGCTGGGGCTCATCGACACGCTCGGCGCCGCGTTCGTGCCGTGGCTGGCCAGCGCGTTCGGCATCTTCCTGATGCGGCAGTTCTTCCTGTCGGTGCCGCCGGAGCTGGAGGAGGCCGCGCGGATCGACGGCTGCGGGCGGCTCGGGGTGTTCTTCCGGATCGTCCTGCCGATGGCCCGCCCGGCGGTCGCCACGCTGGTCGTCTTCACGCTGCTCGGCTCGTGGAACGACCTCATCTGGCCGCTGATCGCGATCAACTCCGAGGACACGTTCACGCTCCAGATGGGCCTGTCGACGTTCTCCGGGACGCGGCACACCGAGTGGTCGTCGCTGATGGCGGGCAACACGCTCGCCACCGCGCCGCTGCTGATCGCCTTCCTGCTGGCGCAACGTCACTTCATCGCCACGATGTCGTTCAGCGGCCTGAAGGGCTGACGCCCCCGATGACGACCCGGCGTCCATTGCGCATGATCGAAGCAGTCACGACAAGTCAGGAGAATCCATGGCCGACAACCGCATCATGACCGAGATCGCCGCGCAGCCGGAGTGCTGGCGGCGGGCCGCCGGGCTGGCGGGGCGGGTCCGGGACGCGCTGCCGTCCCGCGGGGAGCGGGTCGCGGTCGTCGGATGCGGCACCTCGCTGTTCATGGCGCAGGCGTACGCGGCGCTGCGCGAGTCCGCCGGGCACGGCGAGACCGACGCGTTCGCCGCCTCGGAGGTGCCGCTCGCCCGCCGCTACGACCGGGTGCTGGCGCTGACCCGGTCCGGGACGACGACCGAGGTCCTCGACGTCCTGGACCGGCTCGGCGGCGGCACGCCGACGACCGCGATCACCGCCGACCCGGACACCCCGGTGTCCAAGCGGGCCGACCGGGTGGTCGCGCTGGAGTTCGCGGACGAGGAGTCGGTCGTCCAGACCCGGTTCGCCACCACCCAACTGGCGCTGCTGCGCGCCCACCTCGGCGAGGACCTGACCGCCGCGATCGCCGACGCCGAGGCCGCCGTGGCCGACCCGCTCCCGCCGGAGCTGCTCGGCGTCGAGCAGGTCACGTTCCTCGGCCGCGGCTGGACGGTCGGGATCGCGCAGGAGGCCGCCCTGAAGATGCGCGAGGCCGCGTGCTTCTGGACGGAGGCGTACCCGGCGATGGAGTACCGGCACGGGCCGATCAGCATCACCGGCCCCGGCCGGGCGGTGTGGATGTTCGGCGAGCTGCCGGACGGCCTCGCCGGCCAGGTCGCCGCGACCGGGGGGCTGCTGCGCGCGGCCGGCGGGGACCCGCTCGCCGACCTGATCCGGGTGCAGCGGCTCGCGGTCGCGCGGGCGGAGGCGGCGGGCCTGGACCCCGAGCGCCCCCGCCACCTCACCCGGTCGGTCATCCTGGACGGGGCCGCCGAAGGCCCGGGCGCATGATCCTCACGGTCACCCTCAACGCGGCGGTCGACGACACCTACGAGGTGCCGGACGCGCGGACCGGCGAGGTCAACCGGGTGGCCGCGGTGCACCGGCGGCCCGGCGGCAAGGGCGTCAACGTGGCCCGGGTGCTGCACGGCCTCGGGCACGACGTCGTCGCCGCCGGGCTGGCCGGCGGCGCCGCCGGGCGGCAGATCGAGGAGGGGCTCGGTTCGCTCGGCGTGCCCGCCTCGTTCACGCCGGTGGCCGGGGAGTCGCGCCGGACGGTCACGATCGTCGGGCCCGAGGTGACGATGTTCTGCGAGCCGGGCCCGGCCGTGACCGCCGCCGAGTGGGCCGCCTTCCAGGACGGCTTCGAGACCCTCGCCCGGGACGCCGGCGTCGTCGTCCTGGCGGGGAGCCTCCCGCCGGGCGTCCCCCCGGACGCCTACGCGCGGCTCACCCGGCTGGCCCCCGGCCCGGTGATCCTGGACGCCGACGGGGACGCGTTGCGGCTCGGCCTCGCCGGGCGCCCGGACGTCGTGAAGCCGAACGCCGGCGAGCTGGCCCGGGTCACCGGCATCGGCGACACGGCCGCCGGGATCCGCGCGCTCCGCGCGGCGGGCGCGGCGGCCGTCGTCGCGTCGCTCGGCGCGGACGGGGTCGTCGCCGCGACGCCGGACGGGCTGCTGCGCGCCGCCCTCGACCGCCCGGTCCCGGGCAACCCGACGGGCGCGGGCGACGCGCTCGTCGCCGGGCTGGCGGCGGGCATCGCGGACGGCCTGCCCTGGCCGGACCGGCTCCGGCGCGCCGTCGCGCTGGCCGCCGGCGCGGTCCGCTCCCCCGTCGCCGGCGAGATCGACGCGTCCGCGGTCCCCTCGTTCCTCCCCCATGTCACCCTCCGAACCGAGGAGAACCATGCCGCTCGTCCCCATGAGTGAAGCCGTCGGCGCGCCCGGACGCGGCCTGGGGGCGTTCAACGTGATCCAGCTGGAGCACGCCGAGGCGATCGTCACCGGCGCGGAACGGGCCGGAACGCCCGTGGTGCTCCAGGTCAGCGAGAACTGCGTCGCCTACCACGGCGCGCTCGCGCCGATCGGGCAGGCGGTCCTGGCGGTCGGGCGGGCCGCCGCCGTCCCGGTCGTCGTCCACCTGGACCACGCCACCTCGGCCGACCTCGTCCGTGCGGCGGTCGGGCTCGGGTTCGGGTCGGTCATGTTCGACGCGTCCGCGCTCCCCCATGACGCGAACGTGGCGGGCACCGCCGAGGTCGCCGCCCGCTGCCACGCCGACGGCGTCTGGGTCGAGGCCGAGCTCGGCGAGATCGGCGGCAAGGACGGCGTGCACGCCCCGCACGCCCGCACCGACCCCGAGGAGGCCGCGGGCTACGTGGCCGCCACCGGCGTGGACGCGCTGGCCGTCGCCGTTGGAACGTCCCACGCGATGCTGACCCGCGACACCGTGCTCGATCTGCCGCTGATCGCCCGGTTGCGCGCCGCCGTGCCCGTCCCGCTGGTGCTGCACGGCTCGTCCGGCGTGCCCGACGACGCCCTTACGGCCGCGGTCGAGCACGGCATGACGAAGATCAACGTCGCGACGCAGCTGAACAAGGTGTTCACCGCCGCGGTCCGCGACCGGCTCGGCGCCGACCCCGCCCTGGTGGACCCGCGCCGCTACGTCGCGGCGGGCCGGGACGCGGTCGCCGCCGAGGTCGCGCGCCTGCTGAAGGTCATCCGCGCGGACGGCTGACGCGGTAGGTCACGTGCGTGACCAGCGTGGTCCGAGCGGTTTCGACCGGTTCGAGGGCGATGTCGCCGACGTCCTCGAACAGCCGCTCGCCCGCGCCGAGGACGATCGGGGCGACGTGCAGCCGGAGCTCGTCGATCAGCCCCGCCGCGAGGTACCGGTTCACGGTCTGGGCGCCGCCGGCGATCGCGACGTCCCGGTCGCCGGCGGCCTGGCGCGCCTGGGCGAGCGCGGACTCGATCCCGTCGGTGACGAAGGTGAACGTCGTACCGCCCTTCATCGCGACCTTCTCGCGCGGGTAGTGGGTCAGGACGAACACGGGCGCGTGGTAGGGCGGCTCCTCGCCCCACCAGCCGTTCCAGTCCAGGTCCCACTCGCCGCGGCCGGACGCGAACATGTTGCGGCCCATGATGTAGGCCCCGGCCGACGTGATCTTCTCGACCGCCTCGGCGTTGGCGTCCCGCTCCTCGAACATCCAGCGGTGCAGCCGCTCGCCGCCGTCCCCGAGCGGCTCGTCCGGGCGCTGGTTCGGGCCCGCGGCGTATCCGTCCACGGAAACGGTGATGTCACAGGTGACCTTGCTCATGCCGGTGCCTCCCTGCCGGGCGCCCTCGCGGCGCCTCTCACCAGAATGTCGGAGCCGCCCGCACATCCTCGACATCCCTGGGGGAGAAAGATGGAAGCGTTTGAACCGGTGGGCGCGGGACGCCCGTGCAGTGGGTGTCGCGGTCGCGGCGGGGGGACCGAACCTGGGAGGACGAGCTGGACACCGATAGCCGCGTGGAGCGGGACACAGAGGAAGCCCCGGCCGGTGCCCCCGAGGCGGTCGGGCGACCGAGATGGCGGCGGATCGCGGCGCGTGCGGTGACCGTGGCGGCGTTCCTGTTCGTGCTGGCCGCGCTGGTCGCGCCGGCCGAGTTCGCCCGCCTCACGCCGGGGGCGTTCGCGCGCATTCCGGTGGAGGGCGTGCTCGGCGTCGCGCTGGTCCTCGTCGTCCCGGCGCGGGCGAGGCGGTGGGCGGCGCTGACCGCGGGGGCGGTCCTCGGGCTGCTGTTCGTCCTGAAGGTGACCGACATCGGGTTCGACGCGGTGCTCGTCCGGCCGTTCGACCTGGTGCTGGACTGGCCGATGCTCGGGCCGGGCGTGGAGTTCGTCAAGGAGTCGGCCGGGCAGGCCGGGGCGATCGGCGCCGTGGTGCTGGTGGTCGTCCTCGCGGTCGGCGTGGTCGCGCTGATGGCGCTCTCGGTGCTGCGGCTGAGCCGGGTGGCCGCCCGGCACACCGGGCCGGCGGCCTGGGGCGCCGGGGTGCTGGGGACGGCCTGGGTCGCCTGCGCCGTGCTGGGCGCGCAGTTCGTCCACGGCGTGCCGGTGGCGTCCAGGAGCGCGGCCGTGCTCGCCTACGACCACGCGCGGGCGGTGCGGACCAGCCTGAACGACAGGAAGGAGTTCGCGAAGGCCGCCGCCGTGGACAAGTTCCGCGACACGCCCGACGCCAAGCTGCTGACCGGGCTGCGCGGCAAGGACGTCCTGCTCGCGTTCGTGGAGAGCTACGGGCGGTCGGCCGTGGAGAGCCCGCAGTACGCGCCGCAGGTCGACGCCGTCCTGGACCAGGGGACACAGCGGCTGGGCAAAGCCGGGTTCGGGGCGCGGAGCGGCTGGCTCACCTCGTCCACGGCCGGCGGTGGCAGCTGGCTGGCGCACGCCACCCTGCTGTCTGGCCTGTGGATCAACAACCAGCAGCGGTACCAGTCCCTCGTGCACAGCGACCGGCTGACGCTGAACGGGGCCTTCCACAAGGCGGACGCGCGGACGGTCGCGCTCATGCCCGCGATCACCCGGGCCTGGCCGGAGGGCAAGTTCTACGGCTACGACCAGGTCTACGACGACCGCAACCTCGGCTACCGCGGGCCGCGCTTCAGCTTCGCCACGATGCCCGACCAGTACACCCTGTCGACGCTCCAGCGCACCGAGCTGGCGAAGAAGGACCGCTCGCCGGTGATGGCGGAGACGGCGCTGGTGTCGAGCCACGCGCCGTGGGCGTCCATCCCCCGGCTCGTCCCGTGGAACCAGGTCGGGGACGGCTCGGTCTTCAACGGGATGGGCAAGGGCTACGACGCGCCCTGGCCGGCGCCCGGCCAGATCCGCACCGAGTACCGCAAGTCGATCGAGTACACGCTGAACACGCTCGTCTCGTACGTGGAGACCTACGGCGACGACGACACGGTGCTGGTCTTCCTCGGCGACCACCAGCCCGCGCCGCTCATCACCGGCGCGGGCGCGAGCCGGGACGTGCCCATCACGATCGTCGCGAAGGACAAGGCGGTGCTGGACAAGGTCTCCGGCTGGGGCTGGCAGGACGGCCTGCGTCCCGCCAAGAACACGCCGGTGTGGCCGATGAGCGCCTTCCGTGACCGTTTCCTCACCGCCTTCGGAGGCTGATCGGGTAGTGACATCGCTGTCCGCCGGACCCGGACGGCCCGCGGCACCTCCCGCCGAGGCGCCGCGGGACCGGTTCGGGGTGCTGCGGCGGCGATGGGTGCTCACCGCGGTGGTGCTGGCGCTGCTGACCCAGATGGCGGTCGCGATGGTCTCCACCGCCGTGCAGCAGACCCCGACCATCGACGAGCCCGTCTACATCGGCACGGGCGTCGTCTACCTGCGCGAGCACGACCTCCGCTACAACCCCGAGCACCCGCCGCTCGGCAAGCTGGTCATCGGCGCCGGGGCGGTGCTCACCGGCCCCCGGCTGGACGCCTCCTTCACCGGCACCCAGCAGGACGTCGGACGGCACTTCCTGTACGAGTCCGGCAACGACGCGCAGCGGGTGCTGCTCGCCGCGCGCCTGCCCGTGATCGCCCTGACCCTGCTGTTCGGGCTGGTCGTGTTCGCGTTCGCCCGCGACCTGACCGGCCCCGGCGGCGGGCTGGCGGCCCTCGCCCTGTACGCCTTCTCCCCCGACGTCATCGCGCACGGGTCGCTGGCCACGCTGGACGTGCCCATGGCAGGCTTCCTGCTGACGTCGGTGTGGCTGCTGTGGCGGGCGAGGCACCGGCCGCGGCTCCATCTGCCGCTCGCCGGGGTCGCACTCGGCGCGGCCATGGCCACCAAGATGAGCGCGCTGCCCGCCGTCCCCGTGCTGCTGGCACTGGTGATCGTGTCGGTATGGACGTCCCACCCGTCCCGGCGCCGCCTCATGACCGGCGTGCTGTCGGCGGCCGGGGTCGGCGTCCTGGCCATCGCGGTGGTGTGGGCGAGCTACCTCGCGGTCGATCCGCACCTCCGCTGGACGACGCCCGCCGACATTCCGGACATCGACGGTCTCCGCGGGCTCGCCGCCCGCTGGATGCCCTTCCCGCGGCCTTTCCAGGACGGGATGCGCGTCCAGTTCGGCTTCGAGGACCAGCGCTGGACGGGCTTCCTGTTCGGCCACGTCTACCAGGGCTCACGCTGGTACTACCTTCCGGCCGCACTCCTGGTGAAGACGCCGCTGGGGATGCTCGCGCTTTGGGCGGCGGGCATCGCGGCGATGGCGGCACTCCCCCGGCTGCGTCCGGCCGCGCCGTACGTCCTCGCGCCCACGGCCGTGCTGCTGGCGGTGGCGATGACAGGGGCGCGCGACCTCGGCGTCCGGTACGCCATCTTCGTCCCGATGTTCCTGGCCGTGGCGGTCGCCGGAGCGACCCTCGTCCGGTGGCGGTGGAGCAAAGCCGCAACAGCCGCGCTGCTGCTGTTCGTCGCGGTCAGTTCGCTGCGCACCTTCCCCTACTACCTGCCCTACTCCAACGAGGCGTTCGGCGGCCCGTCCAAGACCCACCTGCGCCTGCACGACTCCAACGTCGACTGGGGCCAGGACCTCGGACGGCTCGCCGACCACCTCCGCGACCGCTACCCGGGCGAACAGGTCTGGCTCGCCTACAAGGGCGCCGGCGTCCCGTCCTACTACGGCATCCGAGCAGGCGACCCGCTCACCGTCCCCCCGGACCAGGTCCGCGGCCTGCTGGTGGTGTCCGACAGCTGGACAGCCAAGCACGACCCGCGCCTGACCCCGCTGACCAGCACCAGCAAGCCGATAGACGAGGTAGGCCACTCCCTCACCATCTACCGCCGCCCCGCTCAGAGGTCGTAGACCTCCAGTGCCCAGGTCCCGGCGGGCTCGATGCCCTTGATGTCCCCGTCGAGCGAGGTGTCAGCGCTGTCCAACGGGACGGCCGACCCCGGGACGACGCTCATCCGCAGTTCGGTCCGCCTGCCCGGCTCGACCTGCTCGTCCAGCAGGACGCCGCGGGACCCGGCCGCCCGGCAGCCCAGGATCTTCAGGCGCCCGGACAGCCGCAGCAAAGCCGACGCCGCGCCGTCCGCGCAGGTCAAGTGGAGGCGGACGCCCGCACCCGACGGGGTGAAGGCGACCCTGCGGAGTCGGCCGTCCGCGGTGCCGGCCCTCTGCGTGAGGCGTTCGCCGGCGGCCGGCCGCGGCAGGTCGCTCGGGCCGACGGACCCGGGCCGGTAGCACTTCTGCAGCGGGCACTGGCCGCTGTAGATCTGCAGCCGCCACGTCCCCGCGACGGGGTCGTGCGACGTCACGTACCGGTCGAGCCCGACCACCGACATGGGCTCCCGCGCCGCGGCGGCGGGCAGCGCGACCACGTCGAACGCCACCGGCACGCCGGGCGTGGTGTCGAGGTAGCTCGCCCCGCCGCCGTCCTTGCCGCAGCCGGCGGAGGACAGCAGCCCGTTCCGGACGTGGAAGACCCTCAACCGGGCCGAGCACCAGTAGGTGATCATGCTGGACGGCCCGGTCGGCGTGAACCGGACGTGGGCCTTCCGGCCGACCGCCGAGTAGGAGACCTCGCGCACCGGATCCAGGCCCTCCTTCGGCGGCGACGTCGCGAAGGCGTCGTTGACCGCGCCCGTCATCACCTGCGGAGCCGAGTCGGCGGGCGGCTGCGCCACCTGCCGGACCGCGAAGAACGACGCCGCGACCGCGAGCGCCGAGCCGGCGACGGCGGCGCGGCGCCGGCGACCCCGCGCGACCCGGCGCCGGACCTGCGCCAGCATGTCCGGGGGCGGGGAGCCGGCGGCGCTGCGGTCCTCCATGACCTCGGTGAGGTCTTCCAGCGAGTACGGCATCGGTCACTCGCCTCCCTGCGCCGAGCCCGCGAGGATGCCCGGGTCGACCCGGAGCTTGGCCAGGGCCTTGCTGGTCTGGCTCTTCACCGTCCCGACCGAGCAGCCGAGGATCGCCGCGACCTGCGGTTCGGTGAGGTCCTCGAAGTAGCGGAGGACGAGGGTGGCGCGCTGGCGGTGCGGGAGCCTGCCGAGCGCGGCCCACAGGACCGCCTTGTCCTCGGCGGCCCCGATCGCGTCCGCCGGGTCGCACCGGTCCGGCGGCGTGCCGGTCGGGCGCTCGCCGCGCCAGCGCCGTTTGGCCCAGGACAGATGCGTGTTGACCAGGATCCGGTAGACGTACGGGTCGGGGTCGTCGCCCACCCGCCGCCAGGCGCGCCATGCCTTGACCAGCGCCGTCTGGAGGAGGTCCTCCGCCTGGCCCCAGTCGCGGCAGAGCAGGTAGGCCGTCCGCAGCAGCCTCGGTGACCGCTCCGTCACGTAGACCGCGTAGTCCGGTCGCTCCCGCATTCGACCTCCCGTCGGACACCCTGCCCGGTACTACTGCCTGGGCCCCCGCAATGGTTGCCCGGTCAGCGCCGGTGGGTGTGGGCGCGCGACCACAGCGCCGCCCAGCCGCCGTGGGCGAGCCAGGACGCGGGGACGCGCAGGCCGTGTTCGGCGATCTCGTCCCAGAACCGCGCCGTATCGGCGCCCAGTTCGCGGGCGACGGGCAGGGCGCGCTGCCAGGGGCCTTCCTCGTCCTCCAGCGTGGTGACCGGGTAGCCGGGGACGGTGGTCGAGCGCGGCCGCGTCACCGCGGCGAGGCCGGTCTCGGAGGCACCGCACGCCGCCGTGACGGCGAGCGCGCAGAGCAGCGGCTCGGTCGTGGGCTTGGCGAGGGCGGCGGCGATGGCGGGATCGTCCTGGACGGTGAGCCGTCCGATCGCGCGGCGGAGGCGGCGCGCGATCAGGTCGACGGAATAGGCGTCGGCGATGGCGGGCGGCTTGACGAGCCTGCGCAGCGTCTTCGGCAGCGGCGGCTCGCCGAGAAGCAGCGGGAGCCGGTCGAACCGGTCCCGCAGGCCGGGGTCGAGGGCGTCGAGCGCGGCGGCGAGGGGGCGGTGCGCGGTGGCCGTCCACAGCCGGACGAGGTCGATCGCGCCGTCGTCCAGGGCCCGGCGGACGGCCCCGGCCAGCTGGGCGCCGCCGAGGCGGCGCAGCCGGGCGAGGGCGGCGTCCGGCGCGGTCGTCGCCACCGCGGCGAAGGCGCCGAGGACCGCCGGATCGGCGTCGCGGCGGACGAGCGCTCCCAGTGCCGGGCCCACGTCCTCGACCAGGCGCGGCGCCGGGCGCCGGCGTGCCGCCCGGACGGGCGGCAGCTCGTCCGGCACCGGGGCGGCCTCCTCCTTGACGGCCGGGGAGATCGTGGCGACCCAGTCGCGGAAGCGCTGCTCCAGTCTCTCGTCCGGTGTGTCGTTGAACCGGGCCGCGATCTCGCTGACCCGCCAGCCGCGGGACGCGGGCCGCAGCGGGAGCAGCTCGGCGTTGACGACCAGCACGCCGTGCTTGTCGTAGAGGCCCGCGAGGGCGCTGCGGCCCTTCCTGGCGTCCTCGACGTAGGCCGGGCCCGCGATGCAGTTGCCCATGTAGTCCGCCCAGCCGGCGACGTCCCGGGCGCTGTGCGCGACCTGGAAGCGGACGGCGGCGCCGGGCACGGCCGCACCGTCCAGCGCGGCGAGCGGCGCCGGGACGGCGAAGTCGCCGGTGAGCGCCTCGGTGATCGCGGCGCCCGACATCAGGCCGCCGGTGAGGGCCGTCCAGCCGCGGGGCGCGCGGGGCGGGACGCCGCCGAGCGCGGCGAGCTGCGCCGCGCCGGAGACCGCCACCATGATCGAGTCGAGGCGCGGGGCCAGCGGTTCGGCGGCCGGGGGCGGGTCGTGGTCGAACCACGGATCGCCGGTGCCCGGGGTCGGCTGCGCCCGCTCGTGCCCGTACAGCCGGGCCAGGGCGTCGATCAGGTCCGCGTACCAGAGCAGGTCCCCGGCGGTCTCCACGGACGCCGGGTCCTGCGACGGCGGGAGCCGGACGCGGAGCGGCTCGGTGTCCCCCAGCATCGGCCCGGTCCACGGCGGGATGCCGGCCCACTCTGCGGGCGGACGGCCGTACCCGGCCCCCTCGCGCCAGCCCGCCAGGCCGGACGCCGCCCAGCCGCGTACGAGGTCGGTGTTGTCCACGAGCGCCTCGCGAACCACCCGCCCGATGTCGTCGATGACCACGAGGGCGAAGTCGCGGGCGCAGGCGAGGCGCGGCCTGACGTAGCCGGCGAACTTGGCGTCCCGCGGCCTGTCGCTCGCCATCTTGCGCACGAGGTCGCGCACGTAGGTGCCGGGCCGCACCGGGAGGCCGGTCAGCCCCGGCACGCGCCGCGCCGTCCGGGTGGCCTGCCAGGTGGGCACCTGGGCCTGCGCAGCGGTCAGGACCGGGATCGCCCGCTTCAGTCCGTCTTCCAGGCCGTGGTCGGAGACGGCGACGGCGGCGCGGAGCAGGGCGGTGACGGCGAGCGCGTCCTGGAAGGCGCGGTCGAGCCGTTCGCGCCAGTACGCATCGTCGGGAATCCAGCGCGCGGCGTCCGCGAGCGAGGGCTCCTCGGGCGCCAGGTCCCTCCGCAACCGCCACAGGATCCGTTCGTCCTCGTCGTGGAGGCGGCGTTTGCGAAGGTCGGCGACCCGGTCGCGGCGGCTCTGCGTGGCGAGGCGGCGCTCCCGGCGGGCGAGGCCGGCGCGGTGCTCCAGGACCCGCGCCCACAGGTCCAGCACCAGGGCGAGCCTGCGGGGCCCGGGCACCTGGTCGAACACCTGCCGGAAGTACTGCGCGAGCACCGAGGGCGGGCCGCCGGGGGTGAGGTCGACGTCCTCGGGCGCCTCCAGGGCGAGGACCTGTTCGAGCTGCTCGGGGCCGAGCACGTCGCTGGCCGCGGACGCCAGGTGCAGCGCCGCCCACCGTCCGTCCTGCGCGGCGCGGCCGGCGGCGGCGCCCACCCGCCTGGTGACCGCCGGCCCGAACAGCGCGACCAGGAACCCGGCCCGCTCCCCCAGCCGGTGCGCGCCCCCGGGCCCGACCGCGCGGAGCGCGGCCAGGGCGGCGTCGCGCTGGTCACCGCGCGCCCCGTCCAGGCGCGCGGACCGGAAGCCGGCGCCGAGGTCGACGCCCGCGCCCGCCGCGACGGCTCCCCCGTCCGCGACGAGGAGGGACAGTGCCCGGACGGCCTCCGCGACGTCGTCCGCGGACGCGTCCTCCGGCCCGAGTGCGACGGCCGTCCCAGGGTGCGCGTCCGACTCGTCGCGCAGCCGGACCGGGCCCGACGGCCGGGCGGTCCACGCGGCACGTCCGGAAGCCACCACACCATGAGCGAGCCGGATCTTCACCCCGCCCATCATCCTCGCCGCGCCCGCCGCGGCCAACGGGTTTCAGCGAGCGGCGCCGTAGCCGTGCGCGGTGATCCGCTCGGCCATCCGCGCGTACGCGGCCGGGTCGGACGGGACGCCGGTGGCGAGCCCGTCCACGTACCGGTTGTACATGCAGAACGCGGCGGCGATGAGCACGGTGTCGTGGATCTCCACGTCGGTGGCGCCGGCGCCGCGCGCCGCGGCGATGTGCGGGTCGCCGACCTCGCGGCCACCGCGCTGGACGGCGGCGGCGATGCCGAGGAGCGTCCTGAGCCTGCCGGAGACCGGCGCCGCGGCGAGGTCCGCGTGGACCGCCTCGACGAGCGACATGCCGCCGGGCAGCTGCACGGCGGCGCATGCGCCGTGCGACGAGGCACAGAACCGGCAGCCGTTCAGCTCCGACACGTAGGCCGCGATCAGCTCGCGTTCACCGCGCTCCAGCGGGCTCGGGCCGCGCAGCAGCGCCTCCGCCAGCGCGGTGAGCGGCCCCGCCGTCTCCGGCCGGAACCGGAGCAGCGACGGAAGGCCGGGAACGGTGTCGTCCAGTTCGATGTGCGCCACGGACCGCCTCCACGGGAAAGGTGGGTCGAAACGCCGCCGACGTTACACAAAGCGCATGTGCGGCGCCCGATGAGGTCGGGCATGTGTGGTTTTCTGGGGGGATGTATGACGTGGTCATCGCCGGGGGCGGGCATAACGGCCTGGTCGCCGCCGCCTATCTGGCCCGTGCCGGACGCCGGGTGCTGGTGCTGGAGCGGCTCGATCACCTCGGTGGGCTCGCGGTGTCGGCGCGAGTGTTCCCCGGGGTGGACGCGCGGGTCTCGCGGTACTCCTACCTGGTGAGCCTGCTGCCCTCGAAGATCGTCCGCGACCTGGGGCTGGACCTGGATCTGCGCGGACGGCGGTTCGCCTCGTACACGCCGGCGGGCGACGGCGGACTGCTGATCGACAACGAGGACCCGGCCCGGACGGCGACGTCCCTGCGCGGTGACGCGGAGGCGTGGCGGCGGTTCTACGCGATGGCGGGACGGGTCGCGGAACGTGTCGCGCCAACGCTGCTGGAGCCACTGCGCGACCGAGCCGGACTGCGGCAGGCGGTGGACGACGAGGAGGCGTGGCGCGACCTGTTCGAGCGGCCCATCGGCGACGTGGTGAACGAGCGGTTCACCGACGACGTCGTGCGCGGCGTCGTCCTCACCGATTCGCTGATCGGGACGTTCGCGGACACGTCCGGCCCGGCGCTCCTGGCCAACCGGTGCCTCCTCTACCACGTCGTCGGCGACGGGACCGGCGACTGGAACGTGCCCGTCGGCGGAATGGGCGCCGTGACCGAGCCGCTGGCCGATGCCGCGCGAGCCGCCGGGGCCGAACTGCGGACGGGGACGGAGGTGCTGCACGTCGACCCGTCCGGGGAGGTGACGTTCCGGGAAGCCGGAGGCGCCGAGCACACCGTTTCGGGCCGGTGGGTACTGGTCAACATGCCCGGCGACACGTCCGCCGAGGGGGCGCAACTGAAGGTGAACATGGTGCTTTCACGGCTGCCGCGATTGCGGGACGCGTCCGTCCGGCCGGAAGAGGCGTTCGCCGGGACCTTCCATATCAACGAGAGCCGGGAGCAACTCGACAAGGCCTATCGGGAGGCCGCCGGCGGCTGTATTCCGTCATTGCCCCCCGCCGAGGTGTACTGCCATTCGCTGACCGATCCGTCCATTCTCGGAGCGGAATTGCGGGCGTCCGGGGCGCACACTCTGACGCTGTTCGGACTGCATATGCCCGCACGGCTGTTCCGTTCCGATCCCGAGGGTTCGCGGGCCGGGGCATTGCGGGCGACCTTGGCGTCCTTCGACTCGGTATTGGCCGAGCCGATCGAGGACTGCCTGCTGCGCGGCCCGGACGGCTCTCTGTGCCTTGAGGTCAAGACGCCCGTCGACCTGGAGAACGAGGTGGGGCTTCCCGGCGGCCACATCTTCCATCGCGACCTGTCGTGGCCGTTCGCCGAGTCGCCCGGCGAACGCGGACGCTGGGGCGTCGAGACCGAGCATCCGCGCGTGCTGCTGTGCGGGGCGGGCGCCCGGCGGGGCGGAGGCGTCAGCGGGATTCCGGGGCACAACGCGGCCCGCGCCGTCCTGGACGCCGGTTAGGCGCGTCCGCAGGCCCTGTGCAGGGCGGCGACCACTCCTTCGGGGTCGTAGGACGGCAGGACGGCGGCCAAATGACCGTCCGGGCGGACGATGTGGACGGTGTCCGGGCCGGCGTGCAGAGCCGTCCGGAGCACACCGTCCGCGTCGATGTCGGCCAGGGCGTGGACGTCGTACGGGACGTCGGTCGCCAGATCGGCCCCGCGCTCGTCCTGCGTGAGGACGACGAACCGCGTGCCGAACAGGCTGCGCAGCCGCGTCGGTGCACCGCCGACGACGCACGGAGCGTCCGGGCAGATGACGCCCGGCAGCGGCGGGCGGACGGCACCGGGTTCGAGCGGGAAGCCGTCCACCGGCCCGGACGGCGTGGTCAGCGGCGACTCCAGGTACCAGAACGGCTCGGCGAGCCGGCCGGAGTCGATGATCGCGCGGGCGTCCGGATGCGTCCGGGCCCGCTCCAGGGACGCGACGCGGCGCGCCCGCTGCTCCGGCGTCTGCGGGACGAGGAACTCCATCGTGCGCGTGGTGACGCGCAGGTTCTCCTCGGCGGCGGCCCGCCGCTCGATGTCGTAGCTGCCGAGCAGGCGCGGCGAGGCCCGGCCGCGGCGGACGTAGGCGAGCTTCCAGGCGAGGTTCTCCGCGTCCTGGAGGCCGGAGTTCAGCCCGCGGGCACCGAACGGCGCGTACAGGTGGGCGGCGTCCCCGGCCAGGAAGGCGCGGCCGGACGCGAACACCGCCGCGCACCGCTCGTGGAACCGGTACACGGTGGCCCACACGATCTCGTACGGGACGTCCCCGGCGATCTCGCGGATGCGGGCGTCGAGCGCGCCCGACCTCCGCTCCCCGTCGAGGTCGTGGTCGGCGGGGACCTGCCAGTCGATGCGCCACGTCCCGTCCGGGCACTGGTGGACGAGGACCTGCCGCCCCGGGTTCCACTCGGGGTCGAAGAAGAACCGGCGCTCGTTCGGGAACGGCAGGTCGGCCCGGATGTCGCAGATGAGGAACTTGTCGGCGAAGGTGCGTCCGGGGAAGCCGATGCCGAGCAGGTCCCGGACGGCGCTGTGCCCGCCGTCCGCGCCGACCAGATGGCTGCCGCGCACGGTCTCCCCGGCGTCGGCCTCGATCCCGGCCGCGTCCTGCCGGAGGCCGCTGACGGGATGCCCGTACCGGACGTCCACCAGCGGTTCGGCGGCGGCCAGATCCCGGAGCCGCGCCTCGACCTCCGCCTGGGAGATGTTGATCCAGGGCGGGACGCCGCCGCACCCGGCGTCCGGGAACGTGACGGAGAACAGCTCGTCACCGCGGTAGTAGGTGCGGCCGGTCGTCCAGGTCACGCCGCGGGCGATCATGGGCGCGGCGCACCCGACCCGGTCGAGCACGTCGAGGACGTCCCGCTGGAAGCAGATGGCCCGGGACCCGGACGGGTCGCGCGCGGCGGCGGCCTCCAGCACCACGCTCGGCACGCCGTGCCGCGCCAGTAGCAGCGCCGTGACCAGGCCGACCGGCCCGGCGCCGACGATGACGACCGGTTCGGTGTCCGTCACAGGGCTCACCCTTGCGATGGTGCGCCGCTCGGCCGCCCCGCGTAAAGCGCGCGGTGGCCAGGGGCGGCCACTGTTGATCAAGATGAGACGCGGGCATGGGCACAATGCCCGCATGTCCCGAGGCCCCTCCCCCACCGCGCGGGAACTCGGCAGGGTGTGCGCCGCCGCCCTGCTGCTCGCCGGCGGTGCGGCCGGGGTGCGGGCGCTCGCCGGGCTCTGGACGTCGCCGTCCGCCGACCGGCCGCCGGGCGCGTCGCTGGCCGCGTTCGCGGTGCTGGAGGCGGTCGCGCTCGGGCTGGCCGTCGCGGCCCTGCGGCGCCGCCGGGCCGGCCCGCGCAGGTTCGGACGGTGGACGAGGCCCCTGGCCGCCGGGTTCGTGGTCCTCGTGCTCGGGTCGCCGCTCGCGATGCTGCTGGTCGCGGCCGTCAAGGTGGCGGGAAGCGCGGAATCGGCGCCCCTGCCGACGCCGTCATCGGGCCCGTCGGGGGCGCCGCCGTCCGAGACGGACCCGACCATGCTGCCGTCCCTCCCCCCTCCGCCCTGGCACGACGAATCGCCCGGTTCGGACACCTGGACGCTGATTCCGCTCGTCCTCCTCCTGCTGGTCGCCGCGGTGGCGGCCTGGCTGGTCGTGCGGCGCCGCCCGTGGGCGGGCCCGCCCGGACCCGACGTCCCGGTCCCGCCCCCGCCGGCCGGCTTCCAGGAGGCGGCGGAAGCGGGCGGCCGCGCGTTGCGCACCACCGGTGACCCGCGCGGAGCCGTGATCGCCTGCTACACGGCGATGGAGGACGTCCTGACGGAGGCGGGCGCCGGGCCGCGGCGCAGCGACACGCCCGCCGAGGTGCTGGCCCGCGCGTCCGGCGCCGGGCTCGAAGGGCTGGACGCGGCGGCCACGCTCACCCGGCTGTTCCGGGAAGCGCGCTACAGCGCCCACCCGGTCACCGAGCGGCACCGGGCGGAGGCCCTGGCCGCACTCGAATCGCTGCGCGCCGGGAGCCGGGTATGAGGGCCGCCGCACTGGTCCTGGCCGCCGGATGCGCGCTGGCCGCCGCCTACCTCGCCGCGGGCACGCCCGCCGTGCTCGTGCTGGCGGCGGGCCTGGCCGTCCTGGGCTTGCTCGCCGCCCGCGCCGCGATCCCGGCCGCGCTGCCCCTCCCGGGGAGAACACCGAGGCCGGACGAGCCGGACGACCTTCACCAGTTCCCGTCCTACCGGCGGATCGGCGACGCCATGTCGTGGTCGCAGGCGTCCGCCCGGCACTACGACTCGGTGACACGGCCGATGCTCGTCCGGCTCCTCGCCGCCGCCCTGGCCGACGGGCACGGCATCGACCTCGCCCGGGAGCCGGACCGGGCCAGGGCCCTGGTCGGCGAGGACCTGTGGCCGCTGCTCGACCCCGGCCGGCCCGGCTCCGCCGACACCTTCGCCCCGGGGCCGCCCCTCGCCGACCTGCACGCCGTCGTGACCCGACTGGAGGAACTGTGGCCGCGCCACTGAACATCGAGACGCCCGCCGACGCGGCGGCACTGTGCCGGGACGTCCTGGACGAGGCCGGGAAGGCCGTGGTCGGCAAGCGCGAGGCGCTCGAACTGGTGCTGACGGGCATCCTCGCGTCCGGGCACGTGCTGCTCGAAGACCTCCCCGGCCTGGGCAAGACGCTTCTGGCGCGGACGTTCGCCGCCGTCCTCGGCCTGGACTTCGCCCGCGTCCAGTTCACCCCGGACATGCTGCCCGCCGACCTGACCGGCGCCGCCGTCTACGACCCGCGAACCTCGGAGGTGGTGTTCCGGCCCGGCCCGGTGTTCACCCAGCTGCTGCTCGCCGACGAGATCAACCGGACGCCGCCGAAGACGCAGGCCGCGCTGCTGGAGGCCATGGAGGAGCAGCAGGTCAGCGCGGACGGGGAGAGCCGCCCGCTGCCGCGCCCCTTCATCGTCCTGGCCACCGACAACCCGATCGAGTACGAGGGCACCTACCCGCTGCCGGAGGCGCAGCTCGACCGGTTCGCACTGCGGATGCGGCTCGGCTACCTCAGCGCCGAACTGGAGGGCGAGATGATCGGCCGGCGGCTGTCCCGGGGCGCCGCGCCGCCGGAGCTGCGCGCCCTGGCCGGCCCCCGCGAGGTCCTGGCGATGCGCGACTGCGTGGAGAAGGTCCACGTGGACGAGGGGATCGTGCGGTACGCGGTGGCGGTCTCCGCGGCGACCCGCGCGCACGCGAAGATCACGGTCGGGGCCAGTTCGCGGGCGACGCTCGGCGTCGTCCAGCTCGCGCGGGCGCGCGCGCTGCTCGCCGACCGCGACTACGTACTGCCCGAGGACGTGAAGGCCGTCGCGGTCCCGGCGCTCGCGCACCGGCTCGTCCTGCAGCCGGAGATGTGGGTGCGGCAGGTCACCGGCGAGGACCTGGTCGCCGAGGTCCTGGACGAGGTGCCGGTGCCGCGCGGGATCGCGGCGCCGAACGGGAGCACGGCGGCGAACGGGAGCACGGCGGCGAACGGGAGCACGGCGGCGAACGGGAGCACGGCGGCGGGCCGGGCCACGTGAGCGGGCACCGGCTCGGCTGGCGGCCGGCTCCGCTCGCGCACCGGCTGGCCACGGTCGCCGTCCTGGCGGGGGCCGCCGCGCTGCTGCTGTCCCGCCCGAACCTGCTGCTCGTCGCCGCGCCGCCGGTCGGGGTGCTGGCCGCCGGGCTCGCCGCGCGGCGCCCGGACGCGGTCGCGGTGCTGGCCACCGAGCGTCCCCGGCGCTGCTTCGAGGGCGAGCCCGTCGAGATCACCGTCACCGCCGACGCCGGCGGGCCGCTGGACGGGATCGCGCTCTCGCTGGCCCCGGTGCGGGGGTTCGGCGTCGAGATCGCCTCGTACGCCGAGGACCCGGCGGCCGGGAAGGCGGAGGCCACGTTCGTCGTCCGGCCGGGACGCTGGGGCCGCCGCCCCCTGCCGCACCTGGTCGTCGACTGCCGGAGCCGGTACCGGACGGGCAGGGCCCGGGTGGCGCTGCCGCTCGGCGAGATCAGCGTGTTCCCCGCCGGGCCGCCCGTCCGGCCCCGGATCGTGCCGCTGGACCTGCCGCGCCGGCTCGGCGAGCACGCCGCCCGCGCCGCCGGCTCCGGGGTGGAGTTCGCCGGGATCCGCCCCTACCAGCCCGGCGACCGGGCGCGGGACGTGAACTGGAAGGCCAGCGGGCTGCGCGGCCGCCTGCACGTGACGACGCGCGCCGACCAGCGGCAGGCGGAGATCGTCCTCGCGGTGGACGCCTGCACCGACCTCGGCGGGCCGGGTGACAGCGGCCTCGACCGCGCGATGCGCGGGGCGGCCGCCCTCGCCACCGCCTACCTGCGCGGCGGCGACCGGGTCGGCATCGTCGCGTTCGGCGGCACCACCCGGTGGCTGGCGCCGGGGCAGGGCGGCCACCACTTCCACCGGCTCGCCGAGGCCGTCATGGACGCCCGGAGCCTGCAGGGCACCGGTACCGGCATCGGCCGCGTCCTGCGCACGGCGCTGCCGCCCGGTGCGCTGGTGATCGTGTTCTCGCCGCTGCTGGACGACCGGGCGGTGCGGACCGTCCAGGACCTGCGCCGGCGCGGCCGGCCCGTCGTCGTGATCGACACCCTCGACCGGGAGCCGCCGCCCGGGGGGCGTCCGGCCGCCGCCGCCCTGTCGCTGCGGCTGTGGCGGCTGGACCGGCGGGCGCTGCTCGCCGGGCTCGCCGACCTCGGCATCCCCGTCGTGGCCTGGGCGCCCGACGGCTCGCTGGACGCGGTCGCCGCGGCCTTCAGGCGGCCGGTGCCGGGGAGGCATTCATGAGCGCCCGGCTCCGGTCCGCCGCCGTGACGGCCGCCGCGACCGCGATGGTCGTCCTGTGCGCCTTCTGGGACCCCGGCGTCCCCGCCGCCGCGGCGGCGGGGCTACTCCTTCTCGCGTTCCTGCTGGTGGTGGACGCGGCCACGGGCGTGCAGCGCCACCTGCCCGCCTTTATCGCCGGTGCCGTGTGCACGGCCCTGACCGCCGCCGCGCTGCTGCTGCCGCCCGCGTCCAGCGTGCTCGCGGTCGTCGCCGGCCTGGGCGCCCTGGTCGGCGCGTACCGGCTGACGTACTCCGCGCGCCGCTGACGGGCTCAGGCCGGGTGACCCGCCTTGTCCCGCTTGTGCGCGGCGGCGGCCTGCTCGATCGTCCGGTCGGCGACCTGGCGGTCCTGCCAGCCGCGCACGTCCGTGGACTTGCCGGGCTCCAGGCTCTTGTAGATGTCGAAGAAGTGCGCGATCTCGTCGAGAAGATGCTCATGGACGTCCCGCAGGTCGCGGATCCCCTGGTAGCGGACGTCCCGGGCCGGCACGGTGAGGACCTTGGCGTCCGGTCCGCCCTCGTCGTGCATCCAGAACACCCCGACGCTGCGGACGGCCACCAGGCAGCCGGGGAACGTGGGCTCCTCCAGCAGCACCATGGCGTCCAGCGGGTCGCCGTCCTCCGCGCAGGTCTCCGGGATGTACCCGTAGTCCAGCGGATACTGGGTCGAGGTGAACAGCATCCGGTCGAGCCGGATGCGGCCGAGCCGGTGGTCCATCTCGTACTTGTTGCGCGATCCCCGGGGGATCTCGACGATCATGTCGATCTCCATGAATCCCTCCCAGGGAAGGACTACCCACGACCCGGCCGCGACACGAGTCCCTCCGAAAGATCCCAGAGCCGCGCGGCGTGGACGGGGTCCAGCGCGTACGGCAGATAGTGGCCGGTGGGCGGGTCATCGTCCTTCGTCCAGGGCTCGGCGATCGCGCAGTCGTCCAGGTACTTGCCGCCGACGCCGTCCAGTTCGCGCGCGACGGCCGCCCAGACCGAGGTGGCCGCGCCCTGCGCGGGCGTCTTCCAGCCGGGCAGGTCCGCGAGGCCGCCGTCCGCGTCCGCCCAGCCCATCTCCCGGAGCCGCTCGGGGCCGATATGGCGCTGCAGGCCGGTCCTGATCGCGCCCGGCATGACCGCGTTGCAGGTGATGCCGTCATCGGCGAATCGATCGGTCAGGGCCACGGCGAACAGCGCGTTTGCCGTCTTGGACCGGCCGTACGCCTCCCACGGGTCGTACGGGCTGCGCAGGTAGTTGGGGTCGTCGAAGTCGACGTCGCCGCGCCGGTGCGCACGGGACGACAGCGACACCACGCGGGCGCCGTCCGCCGCGCGGAGCGACGGCAGCAGGCCGGTCGCGAGCGCGAAGTGGCCGAGGTGGTTGGTGCCGAACTGCGACTCGAAACCGTCGGCCGTCCGGGTCAGCGGCGGCGCCATCACCCCGGCGTTGGCGACCAGGATGTGCAGCGGCCTGCCGGCGGCGACGTGGCCGTGCGTCCAGTTCTCGATCGACTTCAGCGAGCCGAGGTCCAGGGAGCGGAAGACGACCAGGTCGCTGCCGGTCTCCGCGCGCAGCCGGGCGGCGGCCGCCTCGCCCTTGGCCGCGTCCCGCCCGGCCACGACGACCCGCGCGCCCGCGCCGGCCAGCGCCCGCGCGGTCTCCAGCCCGAGGCCGGACGCGCCGCCGGTGACCATCGCCTCCTTCCCGGTCAGGTCGTGACCGGAGACCACCTCGGCCGCCGTCGAGGTCGCGTCGAATGCCATGTCGTTCTCCTTCCGGGTTCTGCCGGGACCCATGCTGCCCCCGCCCGGACACGGCCGCGAGGCCGCCGCGTTCCTGGCAGTGACACGGCTAGGCACGCCCGCGGCCGGGCTGGGAGACTTGGCCGGTGGTCACGTCGAACGAGCTGGGCGACTTCCTGCGGGCCCGCCGCGCCCGCGTGCTGCCGTCCGACGCGGGCCTCCCGGCGGGCACCGGGCTGCGCCGCACCCCCGGCCTGCGCCGCGAGGAGCTGGCCGCGCTCTCCGGGGTCAGCATCGACTACTACATCCGGCTCGAACAGGGCAAGGAGCTCAACCCGAGCAGCTCCGTCCTGGACGCCCTGGCCAAGGCGCTGCGGCTGGGCGGGGACGAGCACGCGCACCTGTACGCCCTCGCGAACCACGCGTCGCGCCGGACGCTGCCGGCCCGGCACAGCCCCGACCGGACGGTGCGTCCCGGAATGCGGCTGCTGCTGGAGAACCTCCGGCCCTGTCCGGCGTACCTGCTCAGCCCGATCAGCGACGTCCTCGCGGCCAATCCCGAGGCCCTCGCGCTCTACGCCGGGATGGACGGATGGCCCGAGGAGCGCCGCAACACCATCCGGTACGTGTTCCTGCATCCGGCGGCGCGGAGCCTCCTAGCGGACTGGGATCGTTCGGCGGTCGGCTGCGTCGCCAGCCTGCGCGGCGTCCTCGCCGACGACCCGCGGTCGCCCGGGCTGAGCGGCCTGGTGGACGAGCTGACCGCGGGGAGCGCCGAGTTCGCCGAGCTGTGGCCGCGCTATGACGTCCGGCACCGGCGCAGCGAGCGGAAGGCGTTCCACCATCCGGTGGCCGGCGACCTCACGCTGGGATACGAGGTGCTGCGCCTCGACACCTCCGGGCGGCGGCTGACCGTGTACCAGGCCGCGCCCGGCACGGCCGACCACGAGCGGCTGACGCGGCTACGGGACGCGGCCGCGTAGCTCAGTGGGCCGCGTCGTTCCAGTCGGCGCCGGTGCCGACGGCGACCTCCAGGCCGACCATGAGGGGGTAGGCGGTCGTCATGCCGGTGCGGACGATCTGCTCCACCGCGTCCCGCTCGCCCGGTGCGACCTCCAGGACGATCTCGTCGTGCACCTGGAGGAGCAGGCGGCTGGCGAGCCCGGCCGCGGTGAGCGCCCCGTCCACCCGCAGCATCGCGATCTTGACGATGTCGGCGGCGGAGCCCTGGATCGGGGCGTTCAGCGCCATCCGCTCGGCGGTCTCGCGGCGCTGCCGGTTGTCGCTGGTCAGGTGCGGCAGGTAGCGGCGGCGGCCGAGGATCGTGCGGGTGTAGCCGGTGGCGCGGGCCTCGGCGACGACCTCGCCGAGGTAGTCGCGGACGCCGCCGAGCCGCTCGAAGTAGGCGTCCATCAGCGGGCGCGCCTCCGCCATCGGGATGCCGAGCTGCCTGGCCAGGCCGAACGCCGACAGCCCGTAGGCGAGCCCGTACGACATCGCCTTGATCTTGCGGCGCATGTCGGGGGTGACGGCGTCCGGCGCGACCTGGAAGACCCGCGCGGCCATCGTCGCGTGCAGGTCCTCGCCGGACGCGAACGCGGCCAGCAGCGTCGGGTCCTCGGAGAGGTGCGCCATGACGCGCAGTTCGAGCTGGCCGTAGTCGGCCGTCAGCAGCGACTCGTAGCCGCCGCCCGGCAGGAACGCGCGGCGGATCCGCCGCCCCTCCTCGGTGCGGACGGGGATGACCTGAAGGTTCGGTTCCGTGGACGTGAGCCGCCCGGTCGCGGCGACCGTCTGCTGGAAGGTGGTGTGGATGCGGCCGTCCGCGCCGATCTCCCGGATCAGCCCGGCGACCGTGGTGCGCAGCCGGGCCTGGTCGCGGTGGTGCAGCAGGACCTCCGGCAGGCCGTTGTCGGTCTGCGTGGCGAGCCAGGTCAGCGCGTCCAGGTCGGTGGAGTGGCCGGACTTGATCTTCTTGGTCCTGGGCAGGTCGAGGTCGCCGAACAGGACCTCCTGGAGCTGCTTCGTGGAGCCCGGGTTGAAGCGGCGCCCGGCGATGCCGGCGGCGTCGTCGGCGGCGCGTTCCATCGCGTCCGCGAAGTGGGCCTCCAGCTCGCGGAGGAGGCCGGCGTCGACGTGGACGCCGGTGCATTCGGCACGGGCGAGCAGATGCGACAGCGGCAGCTCGACGTCCCGGAGGATCTCGTCCATGCCCGTGGACGCCAGGTCGGCGGCGAACCTGCCGGCCAGGTCGAGGACGGCGCGGGCGTGCAGCATCAGCCCCGCCGCACCCTCGGCGGACGGGCGCCGCCCGAGGTGGCGGCCCGCGAGATCGGCGATCCCGTAGGCGGCGAGGCCGGGCAGCAGCAGGTAGGCGGCCAGCGCGGTGTCGGTGGCGATGCCGTCGAGGCGCCAGCCGCGCTCGCCGAAGACGCGCATCAGCGACTTCACGTCGTGCAGCGCCTTGGGCCGTTCGGGGTCGGCCAGCCAGCCGGCGAAGGCCCGCTCGTCCGTCTCGGTGAGGCCGGCCGGCTCGAACGACGCCGCGTGGTCGTCGCCGGTCGCGAGCGCGATGCGGGCGATGTCGCCGGCGCCGCGCACCCAGGTGTGGTCGGCGGCCAGCCCGGTCAGGCCGGTCGCGCGGGACCGGAGCCAGCCGGCCAGCTCGTCCGGGCCCAGCTCGCGTCCCTCCATGGGCTCCCGCCGGGCCGCCTCCGCAGGACGGCCGCCGCCCGGTTCGGCGGCGAAGAGGCGCTGGCGGAGGCTCGCGTTGCGGAACTCCAGCTCGTCCAGCAGCGTCGTGAAGGCCGCCAGGTCGTAGGGGCGCCGCCGCAGGTCGTCCGGCGTCACCCGCAGGTCCAGGTCGCGGACGAGCTCGGTCAGCCGCCGGTTCAGCCGCACCGAGCCGAGCGCGGCGCGCAGCTTCTCCCCCGCCTTGCCCTTGACCTCGTCCGCCCGGTCCAGCAGGGCGTCCAGGGAGCCGAACTCGCGGACCCACTTCGCGGCCGTCTTCTCGCCGATGCCGGGGATGCTCGGCAGGTTGTCGGACGGGTCGCCGCGCAGCGCCGCGAAGTCCGGGTACTGCGCCGGGGTCAGGCCGTACTTCTCCTGGACCGCGGCGGGCGTGTAGCGGACCATCTCCGAGGCCGTCCGGTAGAAGTACAGGACGGTGACGCCGTCGCTGACGAGCTGGAGCACGTCCCGGTCGCCGGTGACGATCAGCACGTCCATGCCGTCGGCCTCGGCGGCGGTCGTGAGGGTGGCGATGATGTCGTCGGCCTCGTAGCCGGGCGCCCGCAGCGCCGGGAGGCTCATCGCGGCGAGCAGCCGGTCCAGGACCGGCAGCTGGCTGCCGAACTCCTCCGGCGACCTCGACCGGGTGGCCTTGTAGTCCGGGAACGCCTCGGCGCGGAACGTCTGCCGCGACACGTCGAACGCCACGGCCGCGTGCGTCGGGCGCTCGTCCCGCAGCACGTTGGCCAGCATGTTCGCGAACCCGTACACGACGTTCGTCGGCTGCCCGGACGTGGTGCTGAAGTTCTCGACCGGCAGCGCGTAGAACGCCCGGTAGGCCAGCGAGTGGCCGTCGAGCAGCAGCAGGCGGGGCCGGTCGGTCATGCGTCACATCCTGGCACCCGGGAACGGGGCATGAAACGGGCGGACGATCTGTTGGGAGCGAACATGACGAAGATCAACGTGGGCCGGCTGGGGATATGGCGGCCGTGGAGCCTGCTCGACCCGGGGCTGGCGAAGGACGTCGAGGACCTCGGCTACGGGGCGGTCTGGATCGGCGGCTCGCCCACCGGCGACCTCGGCATCGCCGACCGCCTCCTCGCCGCCACCGACCGCATCGTGATCGCGACCGGCATCGTGAACATGTGGAACACGCCGGCCGCGGAGGTCGCCGCGTCCTACCACCGGCTCAACGAGGCGCACGGCGGGCGGTTCCTGCTCGGCGTCGGCATCGGCCATCCGGAGGCGACGCAGGAGTACCGCAGCCCCTACGAGACGATCGTCCGGTACCTCGACGACCTGGACGCGGCGAAGGTCCCGGCCGGCGGGCGGGCGCTGGCCGCCCTCGGCCCGAAGGTGCTGCGGCTGGCCGCGGAGCGCACCGCCGGCGCCCATCCGTACCTGACCACGCCCGAGCACACCCGGCAGGCGCGGGAGGCGCTGGGCGACGGCCCGCTCCTCGCCCCGGAGCAGAAGTTCGTGCTCGACCCCGATCCCGGCCGGGCCCGCGCGCTGGGACGGGACATGCTCGGCCGCTACCTCGCGCTCGGCAACTACGTCGCCAGCTTCAAGCGGCTGGGCTTCACCGACGACGTCGCGGGCGGCGGAAGCGACGCCCTCGTGGACGCGCTGATCGCGCACGGCGACGCGGCGGCGGTGGCGGCGCGGGTGTCCGCGCATCTGGACGCGGGCGCCGACCACGTGGCCGTCCAGGTGCTGACCGAGCGGGACGCCGACCCGCGCCCCGGCCTGCGGGCGGTCGCCGAGGCGCTGCGCTAGACCGGCCGGCATGGCGAGGGACGCGCCCGGCGCGGGGCGCGTCCCTCGGAGAGCGGGTCGTTACCGGGTCGCGTACAGGCCGATCTCGTCCGGCACCGTGCGCTCGTTCGGCCGAGCCTGCGCCTGCTTGCGGGCGAGTTCGTTGCCGTTGACCGTCAGGGTGCTGTGCGCGAACAGCTGCGTGACCGCGGCCGTGGCGTCGATCATGTGGTCGAAGCCCTTGAGGTCGACGTTGTCGTAGCGGTCGCAGACCGCGTGGTAGCAGGGGTCGTAGGCCACCCCGGCCTCGCCGCCGTAGACCTTCGCCTGCTCGGGGGTCTTGATGCCCTCGGCGCCGGTGAAGATGCCGCCGGCGGGGATGCCCGCGGTGATGAAGGCGTTGTAGTCCGATCGTCCGTTGAACGGCGTCGGGTCGGTGGCCAGCTTCCGCTTCGCGAAGTAGTCGTTGAACGCCTTCTCGATCGCACCGGACCCGGCGGGCGGCTCGACGTTGTTCTCGCCGGCGCTGTCATCCCCGTCGTAGACGAAGTTCACGTAGTTGGGCGAGGCGAGCATGTCGAAGTCGAGCATCAGCGCGATCTTGTCGCGCTCGGCCTGCGGGAGGCTGTCGACGTAGTGCTGCGAGCCGAGCAGGCCCTCCTCCTCGGCGCCCCAGAACGCGAACCGGACCTGGTTGCGCACCTTGCCGCCGAGCTTGTGGATCTGCTTGGCCATCTCCAGCAGCGTCGCGGTGCCCGAGCCGTCGTCGTTGATGCCGGGCCCGGCGGTGACGCTGTCGTTGTGGGCGCCGACGACCACGACGTTGTCGGCCCTGCCGCGCGGGGTGTCGGCGATGACGTTGGTCGCCGTGCGCTTGTCGTTGAGGGTGTCGGTCTTCACCCGCAGCGTCACGCCGCCGTTCTGCGCCTGCTGGACGAGGGCCGCGCCGACCGCGTTCGTCGGGCCGACCACCGGGATGTCGTACGGCGTGGTCAGCGTCCCGCCGACCGGTCCGGGCTCGGTGGGGAGCTGGTAGATGACGACGGCGGTCGCGCCGGCGGCGATGGCGTTGTCGGCCTTCACGGAGAAGAAGCAGCCGCCGCGCTGGATCAGCGCGATGTGGCCCTTGGGGAAGCCGGTGAAGTCGGCGGCCTCGCAGCCGCTGCCGGTGCCGGTGGCGCCCGGGTCGACGGGGCTGGCGGGAGCGGTGACGTCGCCCGTACCGGAGTACTGCAGCGTCTCGTAGTCGGTGTGCGGCGCGAACGTCTTGGACTCGGGCGCGGTCTGGGCGAAGACCGGCTCGGACAGCTCCTGCCAGAAGTCGAACTCGAAGTCCTGGATCGTGGGGCTGTATCCGGCCCGCTTGAGCTGGTCCGCGATGTACTTGATGGTGATCTTGTTGCCGGGGAGCCCGGCGGCCCGGTTCCCGCCGTTGGCGTCCGCGATCTTCTGCAGGTTCAGCTGGTGGTGGCGGACGTTCTTCAGCGTGACGAGCCCGGCCAGTTTCGACTGGGCCGGCCCGGCGGCCTGGGCGGGCGTCGCGGCCGCGGTGGCGGCGGTGAGCGACAGCCCGGCGAGAACGGCTAGCGCGGCTCTGCGCATGACTCGGTCTCCGTTTGATGGGGGGGACAAAGTACCCCAGAGCCTGACATGCGTCATTTCGTGCAACAAGACACGACTCTGCATCAGAACGGCCAATATTGGCCTATCGCCGAACCCGGCCAACAAGATCGACGTCCTGCCCCACGATTACCGTCCGTCTCCGCCGCCTCCACCGTTGGTATCGCTCACGGCACTCATGACGGAAGTCGATTCCAAGGTCAGGGCCGGAATGGCCGCCTTCGCGCACATCGTGACCTGCGAGTACGGGGGAAAGGTCCGGGAAACCACGGTCTCCGCGGGCCCGCGCCTCACCACGGGCGGCACATTTCCGCCGTTCGCGTGTTCCAGCAGGTGAGGCCACTGGCCGCGGACAAAACGGCGTGAGTATGCTGCGGGAACTTTCGCAGGTGGCCGCCGACGATCAGGAGTGGGCCGTTGTCGAGTCCCGAACAGGTGCACGGATCGCACGGGCGTCCGCGAACACATCCGATCGGGCGGAGGATCGTCCTGCTGCTGGCGATCCCGCTGGTCTCGCTCGTGGCCCTGTGGGCGTTCTCGGCCGTTCCGGCGGTGGACGACGCCCTCACGCGCTTCCGCTACGCCGACAACCACGACCGGGTCGGCCAGCCGTCCAACCTCGCCATGCAGGCGGTGCAGGAGGAGCGCGACGCCGGCATCACCGCGCTGACGTCGCCGACCACCGCGAACATGCAGCGGTTCAAGGACCTGATCGGCAAGACCGACCGCGCGGTGGACGTCTTCCGCAAGGCGGCGCTCTCCCCCGCGGCCACCGACCAGATGCCCGACGACGTGCTGCAGCGCACCCGCAACGTCGCCAACCAGTTCGACCAGCTGGCCAGCGTCCGGTCGCAGATCACCGCGCGGAACGTCGGCGTACTGGAGGCCGTCAACGCCTACAGCCAGGTCTTCGACAACACGGTCCGGCTGCTCACCACGCTGGTGACCATCAACGACATCGGGGTCTACCAGCAGACCAACGGCGTCCTGTACATGTACTGGGCGCGCGACTTCATGCTGCGCGAGGACCTGCTGCTGACCAGCCTGCGCGGGCACCGGCTGAAGGCCGGCGCGCGGGCCGCGTTCGCCCGCTGGGCGGGCGCCCGCGCGGAGCTGCTCGGCCTCGGGCAGATCGGCCTGGACGGCCAGATCGCGCAGACCATGAGCGGGCTGGTGGACTCGCCCGCCTATGCCGACTACGTCGCCCTTGAGGAAGCCGTCGTGCAGCAGGGCCGGGCCCCCGACCCGCAGCGGTGGCAGGCCGCCACCAAGGCGGCGGGCCAGGTGTGGCTCGGCACCACCTTCAAGGCCGGCGAGCTGCTCCAGCACGACGAGGTGGACCCCGCCGGCCAGCGGATCATGCTGCGGGTCTACCTGGCGGGCGGCGTCGGGCTGGCCGCCGTGATCGCCTCCATCGTGCTGTCCCTGCTGTTCGCCCGCCGGCATGCCGGCGAGCTCCGGCGGCTCCAGCGGTCGGCGCAGGAGCTGGCGAACGAGCGGCTGCCCCGCGTCGTCGCCCGGCTGCGGCGCGGCGACCGGGTCGACCTGGACGCCGAGACGCCCCGCCCGCCGGGCGGCCGGACCCGCGAGGTGGCCCTGGTCGGCGAGGCGTTCGAGACGGTCCAGCGGACGGCCATCAGCACCGCGATCGGCGAGGCGGAGCTGCGCGCGAGCATCAACCGGGTCTTCGTCAACCTGTCGTGGCGCAGCCAGTCCCTGCTGCACCGGCAGCTGCGGCTGCTGGACCAGATGGAGCGGCGCGCCTCCAGCCCCGAGGAGCTGGACGACCTGTTCCGCCTCGACCACCTGACCACCCGCATGCGGCGGCACGCCGAGGGTCTGGTCATCCTGTCCGGCTCGCCGACCGTGCGGGCCTGGGACCACCCGGTCGCCGCCGAGGACGTCGTGCGCGCCGCGGTCGCCGAGATCGAGGACTACACCCGGATCGAGGTGACCGGCGCGTCGGCGGCCGCCGTCACCGGGGACGTGGTCGCCGACGTCATCCACCTGCTCGCCGAGCTGATCGAGAACGCCACCGCCTACTCCCCGCCGACCACCGAGGTCACCGTCAAGATCGAGAGCGTCGCCAACGGCCTCGCGGTCGAGGTCATCGACCGCGGCATCGGCCTCCAGCCCGACGAGCTGCACGCGCTGAACCGGCGCCTCGCCCACGCCGGCGAGTTCGACCTGGTCGACACCGAGCGGCTCGGCCTGTTCGTCGTCGCGCGGCTCGCCGCCCGGCACGAGATCATGGTCTCCCTGCAGCCCTCCCCGTACGGGGGCACGACCGCGATCGTCCTCGTCCCGCACGCCCTGGTGGTCCCGGACGACCAGTTGCGGACACCCGGCGCCGGGGCCGCGCAGGCGGTCACCGCCGGGGCCAACGGCGGCGGCGCGGCGCGGCTCGGCCGCCCGGCCCGTCCCGCACTGCCAGGTCCGGCCGGGCCGGCGCAGGCGGGCCCGCCGGACATACCGGTCCCGCCCGCCGCGGCCGATCCGCCGGTCTCCTTCAACACGCCCGGCCGCACCAACGGCCGGGCCCGGCCGGCGGCCGAAGAGCCGGAACCGGCCGAGGCGCAGGACAGCGAGGTCACCGGCCGGCTCCCGCGCCGGGTGCGGCAGCGCAACCTGGCTCCTCAGCTGCGCAGGCGCCCGGTGGCCAGGCACCCGGAACCGGCCGAGCCGGCGGACGACGACTTCGAGGAGCCGAGTCCGGAGCTCAGCCGCGACCTGATGGCCTCGCTACAGTCAGGATGGCTGCGCGGCAGGGTCGCCGACGACGAGCAAGGCGATCTGGATCCACGCGACGAACGGGGGGACATATGACGCGGCAGGGCCACGCCACCGGCGAGCTCGACTGGCTGCTCGACGATCTGGTGCAACGGGTGGGCGAGGTCCGCCAGGCCGTCCTGCTGTCCAGGGACGGACTGGTCATGGGCGCTTCGGGGGACGTCACCCGCAAGGACGCGGAGTTCCTCGCCGCCCTGTCGTCGGGCTTCCACAGCCTGGCCAACGGCGCCCGCGAGCACTTCTCGGCCAAGCAGGTCCGGCAGACCGTCGTGGAGCTGGACGACACGCTCTTCTTCGTCATGCCGGCCGGCAACGGAAGCTGCCTGTCGGTGCTGAGCGACGCCGGCGGCAACGCCGGACTCGTCGCCTACGAGACGACCATGCTGATCAAGCGGGTGCGGCGGGCGCTGGCGGCGTCCCCGCGCACCGGGTCCGAGGACGCGTCGCTGCGGCCGGGTGCGTCGGGCTGAGCGGCCGTGGAGACTCCGAGAGAGCGCTGGATCGGGCGGGACGCCGGCCCGGTCGTGCGGCCGTACGCGATGACCCGCGGGCGCACCCGCCCCCGCGGGCTCGTCGTCGACCTCGTGACGATCCTCGTCACGACCGGCCGCACCCCGGGCGACCGCGTGTGGCTGTCCCGCGAGCAGCGCCGGCTGCTCGAACTGTGCCGGCGTCCGTCGACGCCCGCCGACCTCGCCTCGGAGACCGACCTCCCGTTCCGGGTGGTGCAGATCCTGCTGGAGGACCTGCACCAGTACGGCCTGATCGAGGAGGTCCCGCAGGCAGCCGAACCGACCGACCGTCCCGACCCCCGCATCCTGATGAGAGTGCTCGATGAACTTCGCCGCCTCTGAGCAGTCCGCGTCCTACCCGCCGGCCTCGCACCGGCAGGACGAGGACGTCCCCCTGCACACGCTGAAGGTGCTGGTGGCCGGCGGCTTCGGCGTCGGCAAGACGACCCTGGTCGGCGCGGTGAGCGAGATCCGCCCGCTGCGCACCGAGGAGACCCTCACCGACGCGTCGGTGGGAGTGGACGACCTCGGCGGCGTCGAGGGCAAGTCCACCACGACCGTGGCGATGGACTTCGGCCGGCTGACGTTCTCCGGCGGCGTCCGGCTCTACCTGTTCGGGACGCCGGGCCAGGAGCGCTTCTGGTTCATGTGGGACCAGATCGCCTACGGCGCCGTCGGCGCGATCGTGCTGGTCGACACGCGGCGGCTCACGACGAGTTTCGCGTCCATCGACTTCTTCGAGCAGCGGGAGATCCCGTTCGTCATCGCCGCGAACCAGTTCGACGGCGCCCGCCGCTACACCGCCAGGGAGATCCGCGACGCCCTCGACGTCGACCCGGACGTCCCGGTGATGATGTGCGACGTGCGGAGCCGGGAGGTGGCGCGGGGCGTGCTGGTCGCGCTCGTCGAGCACGCCCTCCACACGGCCCGGCAGTGACTCCGCACGGCCCGGCACTGAGCCGCGCGGCGGCCGCCGGGGCTCGCTAGCCGGCCATCCGGGCGACGATGAGGGAGGCGAGCGCGGCGTAGGCGGCCGAGTCGTCCAGGCCGGTCTGCGCCTTGATCTCGCCGCGGTGGATGGACTCCATCACCTGCCCGGCGACGGCACCGACGAACGCGGCGTCGGTGCCGGCGCCGGAGGACGCCTCCCGAACGAGCCCCTGCACCCGCCGGACCGCGAACCGCGTGTTCCGCTTGTAGATCTCGCGTGCGGGAGCGAACGCGTCCAGGTCGGCGAAGAAAGCGGCCGACGCGGGCGCCAGCTCGCCGGAGATGGCGCGCAGATAGGCGCCGACCCGCTCCCGCGGATCGGCGCTCCCGTCGAGGACGGCCTCGACGCGCTCGGTGGCGCGGCGGAAGAACGCCCGCACCACCGCGACGATGATCTGCTCCCGGCTCGCCGCCACCGAGTACAGGGTGCTCTTCGAGCAGCGCAGCACGGCGGCCAGATCCGCGACGCCCAGCTCGGCGAAGCCGCGCTCCAGGAAGACGCCCATGAGCCGGTCGACGAGGACCTCCCGCCGCCGTGAGGCCCGCGTGGCCCGCTCGTCCACCGAGGTCATGGTGGCGACAGTACCAAAATAAGTTCTTCAGTACTGCCTTTGGTACTCTGAGCGGGCCGAAAGGAGCCCGCCATGCCCGCCACCCGGCACCTTCCGAACCCCGAGTCCGAGGACCTGATCGCGCTCACCCGCGAGATCGCGTCCAAGGAACTGGCGCCGCACGTCACCGACGCCGAGCGCACCGGCACGTTCCCGCGCGAGGTGTTCGCCACCCTCGGGCGGGCGGGGCTCCTGACGCTCCCCTATCCGGAGGAGTTCGGCGGCGGCGGCCAGCCCTACGAGATCTACCTCCAGGTCCTGGAGGAGATCGGCGCCGCCTGGGCGAGCGTCGGCGTCGGCGTCAGCGTGCACGCCCTCTCCTGCTTCCCGCTCTTCGCCTACGGCAGCGACGAGCAGCGCGCCGAGTGGCTTCCCGGCATGCTGTCCGGCGAGAAGCTCGGCGCCTACTGCCTCTCCGAGGCGCACGCGGGCTCCGACCCGGCCGCGATGCGCGCCAAGGCCGTCCGCGACGGCGGCTCCTACGTCCTCAACGGCGCCAAGGCCTGGACGACCCACGGCGGCAAGGCCGACTTCTACACGGTGATGGCCCGCACCTCCGGCGAGAAGACCCGCGGCATCTCCTGCTTCCACGTCCCCGCCGGCACCCCGGGCCTGGAGTTCGACGAGCCCGAGGACAAGATGGGCCTGATGGGCTCGACCACGGCGACGGTCCGCCTGGTCGACGCCCGCGTCCCCGCCGCCAACCTGATCGGCTCCGAGGGCCAGGGCCTGTCCATCGCCCTCGCCGGCCTGGACTCCGGCCGCCTCGGCATCGCCGCCGTGGCCACCGGCCTCGCCCAGGGCGCCCTCGACACGGCGGTCGCCTACGCCAAGGACCGCGAGGCCTTCGGCAAGCCGATCATCGACCACCAGGGCCTGGCCTTCGTCCTGGCCGACATGGCCGCCGCCGTCGAGTCGTCCCGCGCCACCTACCTCTCCGCCGCCCGGCTGAGGGACGCCGGCCGCCCGTACGGCCGCGAGGCGTCCATCGCCAAGCTCATCGCCACCGACGGCGCCATGAAGGTCACCACCGACGCCGTCCAGGTCCTGGGCGGCGCCGGCTACACCCGCGACTTCCCCGCGGAACGCTTCATGCGCGAGGCCAAGGTCATGCAGATCTTCGAAGGCACCAACCAGATCCAGCGCCTGGTCATCTCCCGCCACCTGGCCCGCTAGGGGCCCGGGGTCGTAGGGCGGCCTCAACCGATCGGCTGATGCCCGGACGAGCGGCTCGGGCGATGCGGGCGGGCACCGCCCGCGGCGATCCTCGAAGCATGTCGATCATTGAGGTCAACGGCCTGCGCAAGGCCTATGGCGGCCGTCCCGCGGTGGACGGCATCGGGTTCGCCGTCGACGAGGGGGAGATCTTCGGGATCCTCGGCCCGAACGGCGCGGGCAAGACCACGACGGTCGAGTGCGTGGAGGGCCTGCGCGCGCCCGACGCGGGAGTCGTCCGCGTCGCCGGGCTCGACCCGCGTGCCGACCGCGGCGAGCTGACCGCGATCCTCGGCGTCCAGCTCCAGGAGAGCGAACTCCAGGAGAAGCTGACCGTGCGGGAGGCCCTGGAGCTCTACAGCGCCTTCTACCCGAGGCCGGCGGACTGGCGCGAACTCGCCGAGCGCCTCGGCATCACCGGCAAGCTCACCACCCGCTTCGGCAGGCTGTCCGGCGGGCAGAAGCAGCGCCTGTTCATCGCCCTCGCCCTCATCGGCCGCCCCCGGGTCGTCGTCCTGGACGAGCTGACCACCGGCCTGGACCCCCGCGCCCGCCGCGACACCTGGAAGCTGATCGAGGAGGTCCGCGACTCCGGCGTCACCGTCCTGCTCGTCACCCACTTCATGGAGGAGGCCCAGCAGCTCTGCGACCGGATCGCGGTGTTCAAGCAGGGCCGCGTCGCCGCCCTCGACTCCCCCGCCGGCCTGATCCGCCGCAGCGCCGGCGGCACCGTGCTCGCCTTCACCCCGTCCCGGCCCCTCGACGACGGCGACCTGACCGGCCTGCCCGAGGCCACGACCTTCGAGCGCAGGGACGGCCGGCTCACCATCCACGGCACCGACGCGACCGTCAACGCGGTCATCTCGCTGCTCGCCCGCCACCGGGTCACCGCCCACCAGCTGCGGATCACCGACTCCACGCTGGACGACGCCTTCCTCGAACTCACCGCAGAGCAGGAGAACTGACGTGCCCGCGTCCACCGCCGTCCTCAAGGCCGAGCTCCGGCTCTTCCTCCGGGAGCCGTTCACCCTGTTCTGGATCATCGCCTTCCCGACCATCCTGCTGACGATCCTCGGCCTGATCCCGTCGTTCCGGGACCCCGACCCCGGGCTCGGCGGCGACCGGGTCATCGACCTGTACGTCCCGGTCACCGTGCTGCTCGCCATGATCATGGCGGGGATCCAGGCGCTGCCGCCCGTCCTGTCCGGCTACCGGGAGCGCGGCATCCTGCGCCGCATGTCGACCACCCCCGTGCGGCCCGGCTCGCTGCTGGCCGCGCAGATCGTCCTGCACTTCGCGGCCGCCCTGGGGTCGGCGCTGCTGGTCATCGCCGTCGGCAGGCTCGCCTTCGACGTGGCGCTGCCCGGCGACCTTCCGGGCTACCTGCTGGCACTGCTCCTCGGCGCCCTCAGCGCGCTCGCCCTGGGTGCCGTGGTCTCCGCGGTCACGCCCACCACCAAGGCCACCACCGTGGTCGGCTCGATCGTCTTCTTCCCGATGATGTTCGTCGCTGGAGTCTGGGCCCCCGTCCAGTCCATGCCGGGCCTGCTGCGGCACATCGTCGAGTACTTTCCTTTCGGCGCCGCGTCCCAGGCCCTCAACCAGGCGGCCGGCGGAAACTGGCCCGACTGGACCTACCTCGGCGTCACCGCGGCCTGGGCGGCCGTCCTGGTCGCCGCCGCCGTACGCTGGTTCCGGTGGGAGTAGGAGAAACCGTCTCGATGGCGACGATCCAGGAGCAGTGGGAGCGGTTCTACCGCTGGGGGCCGTTCGGCCTGCTCGCCCTCGCGACCCTGCTCGCCCTGCCCATCCGGGAGCAGGTCATGTCGGCGGCGGAGCAGCGGGCCGCCGCGCCCCTCCTGGTCACGGCGCTGGCCCTCCAGATCGTGCACGCCGGCGGGAAGATCCCGGGGCCCGTCTACTTCTGGCCCCGGACGGTCCTCTCCTTCGTCCTCTCCTGGCTGAACCCGTTCTTCTGCGTCTACGCCGTCCTCGGGTATTTCGACGCCGCGCACTACCTGACCCGCCGCTGGGCCCTGGCCGGAGCCTTCATCACGGCGGTCACCATGGCGGGCGCCCAGTCGGGCGGGCTGCCGCCGGACGGCCTCGCCCAGGCGGCCGTGTTCGCCGGCCTCCTCGCCCTGAACGCCGGGCTCATCGCCATCTTCGGCCGGCTCACCGACAGGGAGGCCGAGCGGACCCGCGTCCAGGCCGAGACCATCGCCGAGCTCGAACGGGCCAACGCCCGGCTGGAGCAGGCCATGGCCGAGAACGCGGGCCTCCAGGCCCAGCTCCTCGTCCAGGCCCGGGAGGCCGGGGTCAGCGACGAGCGCCGCCGCCTGGCCGCCGAGATCCACGACACCATCGCCCAGGGCCTGGCGGGCATCATCACCCAGCTCCAGGCCGCGCAGGACAGCGAGCACGTCCGCCGCGCCACCGCCCTCGCCCGGACGAGCCTGCGCGAGGCCCGCCGCTCCGTACGGGACCTCGCGCCCACCCACCTGGAGCACGACGCGCTCCCCGAAGCCCTCAAGAAGATCACCGAAGGCCGGGCCCGCCTCACCGTCACCGGGACGGCGGAACCCCTGCACGACGAACTGGAGGCCGCGCTGCTGCGCATCGCGCAGGAAGCCCTCGCCAACGCGGCCCGACACGCGCACGCCGACCGGGTCGGCGTGACCCTCTCCTACATGGACGACGAGGTGACCCTCGACGTCCGCGACGACGGCCGCGGCTTCACCGGATCCACCGGCGGCTTCGGGCTGACCGCCATGCGCGAGCGCGCCGAGCGCGTCGCCGGCACCCTGACCATCGAGTCCGAACCCGGCCGGGGCACGGCCGTCTCCGCCCGCGTACCGTTGATCCGCCATGCCTGACGGCACCGCTGACGGCACCGCCGACATCACGCTGCTCATCGTCGACGACCACCCCGTCGTCCGGGACGGCCTGCGCGGCATGTTCGCCGCGACCAGCGGGTTCGAGGTCCTGGCCGAGGCGGCCGACGGCCGCGAAGCCGTCGCGCTCGCCGCCGAGCTCCGCCCCGACGTCGTCCTCATGGACCTGCGGATGCCCGGCGGAGGCGGCGTGGAGGCCATCACCGAACTCGCCCGCCGCGGCCTCCCCTGCAAGGTCCTCGTCCTCACCACCTACGACACCGACACCGACACGATCCCGGCGATCGAGGCCGGCGCCACCGGCTACCTCCTCAAGGACGCCCCCCGCGACGACCTCTTCGACGCCGTCCGCGCCGCCGCCGAAGGCCGCACCGTCCTGTCCCCGGCCATCGCCTCACGCCTCGTGTCCCGCGTGCGCGAGCCCCGCGGCGACTCGCTGAGCACCCGCGAACTGGAGGTCCTGCGCCTGGTGGCCCGCGGCACGAGCAACCGCGAGATCGCCACCGAGCTCTTCATCAGCGAGGCGACGGTCAAGACCCACCTCACCCACATCTACGCGAAACTCGACGTCAAAGACCGAGCCGCGGCGGTCGCCACCGCCTACGAGAAACACCTCCTCCCCTGACGGTTCCCGCCTACCGGGTCTCGCCGAAGACCCGCCGGTAGGTGCCGGGCGTAGTGCCGAGATGCGCCCGGAAGTGTCGTCGCAGGTTGACCGCGGAGGCGAGTCCGACCCGGGCGGCGATGCTCTCCACCGGAAGGTCGGTCTGCTCCAGCAGGACCCGCGCCTCGTCGAGGCGCCGGCCGAGCAGCCACTGTCCCGGGCTCGTGCCGAGTTGCTCGTTGAACCGCCGGGCCAGAGTTCTGGTCGACAGGCCGGCGCGCTCGGCGAGCCGGGCGATGGTCAGCCGGGTGCCGAGCCTGGAGGCGGCCCAATCCAGCGTCGGCGCCAGCGACTCGTCTGCCCAGGTGGGGGACGGCCGGGTCGCGTACTGGAGCTGGCTGCCCTCCCGGTGCGGCGGCAGCACCATGTTGCGGGCGATCTCGGCCGCGTAGGCGGCGCCGTGATCGGAACGGACCAGGTGCAGGCAGAGGTCGATGCCCGCACCGGTTCCGGCGCTGGTCGCCACGTCGCCGTGATCCATGTAGAGCACGTCCGGGTCCACCCGCACCTCGGGGAAGGCGGCGGCGAGCATGGCGGCGTGGCGCCAGTGGGTGGTGGCGCGGCGGCCGTCGAGCAACCCGGCCTGAGCGAGGACGAACGCCCCCGTGCAGATGGCGGCGATCCTCGCCCCGCGCCGGTGGGCGTCCCGCAGCGCCTCGATGACGGCCGGCGGCGCCGGCGCCCCGGCGGGCTGCCAGCCGGGGATGACCACGGTGTCCGCCTCTTGCAGGACCGCCAGCCCCGCGTCGACGTGCATCGCGTAGCCCGCGGTGGTCGCCAGAGGGCCGGTGCTCTCGGCACAGATCCGGAAGGTGTAGCGGCCGGGCACGTCCTGCCGGCCGGTGCCGAAGACCTCGGCGGCACAGGCGAGTTCGAAGGGCGACTGGGGCGGGTTGAGCAGGGCCACCACTCGATGACGGTCCATGGCACGAATATACCTAAGGATGTCTTTCTGGACTCTCCGCCGGAGATGTGGAGCGCGGTCACAGTGGACCCATGAGTGAGACCGCTGGAACGCTGAGGACCGAAGTCGAGGTCGACGGGGAGAAGGCCAGTTACCTGACCGTGGAGCAGGACGGCCCGGCCGTGCTGCTGCTGCACGGAACGTACTGGAGCCGGGTGTGGCTTCCGGTGCTGGGCCGGCTCGCGGACGCGGGGCTGCGGCCGATCGCGGTCGATCTCCCCGGGCTGGGACGCTCGGGAGGCGAACTCACTCTGGAGACGGCCACGGTCCCGGCCCTCGCCGACTGGGTGGCGCGGTTCGCGGCCGCGCTGAAGATCTCCGGGCCGATCGCCGTGGCAGGTCATGACATCGGCGGCGCCGTCGCCCAGCATCTCCTCGCCCGCGGCCCGCTGGAGGTGCCCCGGCTGGCCCTGGTCAACTCGGTCCTCTACGACTCCTGGCCCGCGCCTCACGTGGCCCGCTTCCGGGACCCGGAGGCCGCGGACGAACTTCTCGCCGCCCGCCAGCAGGCTGTGACGGCGGCGCTGGCCGGCGCCGCCACCGAGCAACTGGTCTCCGACTACACCGATCCGTGGCGTGATCCGCGGGTCCGGCGCTCCTGGCTGGCCATGGCGGGCGCGGCCGACAATCGCCACACCCTTGATCTCGTTCCCGCGCTGCGCCGGTCCACGGTGCCCAAGCTGCTGATCTGGGGCGAGGACGACGGCTTCGAAAAGGTGGAGTACGCCGAGAAGTTCGCCTCGGAGATCCCGCGAACCACGCTCATACGCGTCCCGGGCGCGGACCACATCCCCACGGAGGCCGCTCCTCGCCAGATCGCACAGGCCCTCGGCGAGTTCTTCACGGCGTAGAGGGGACGGCCGGCGTGATACTGGGCGGATGGGGCGTGAGTCCGTTCTGACGCGGGCCGTGCTGATCCTTGCGGCGTTCGAACCGGATCATCCGGTGCTGTCGGTCTCGGAGATCGCGCGGCGGACCGGCTTGCACGTGGCCACCGTGTCGCGGCTGGTCGGAGAGCTCGTGGAGCACGGGCTGCTCGCGCGGGACGAGCAGCGGCGGGTGCGGGTCGGGATGCGCCTATGGGAGCTGGCGTCGCGGGCCGCACCGACGCTCGGGTTGCGCGAGGCGGCGATGCCGTTCATGGAGGACCTGCACGCGGTCATCGGCCACCACACGCAGCTCGGCGTCCTGGACGGGCGGGAGGTGCTGTTCGTCGAGCGGCTCTCGATGCCGAACTCCGTGATCAACGTGACGCGGATCGCGGGGCGGCTGCCGCTGCACGCCTCGTCCAGCGGGCTCGTCATGCTCGCCCATGCCTCGCCCAAACTGCTGGAGGACGTCCTGTCCGGTGACCTCATCGCCTACACGGCCGGCACCGTGGTGGAACCGCAACGGCTGCGCGCCCTGGTCGCGGAGTTGCGCCGGAGCGGGGTCGCGTTCTGCCCCGGGTTCATCGACGAGCGGGCGACCGGCATCGCCGTGCCGATCCGGGGGCCGGGCGGGAG
>NZ_SMKY01000320.1 GCF_004349235.1 Actinomadura darangshiensis
GGGCCGGCGGGGCGGCGGTCAGTGATGTCGGGTTGCGGCGCAGCCGGAACGAGGACGCGTTCGCGTTGGCGGCGCTGCCTGCGGGGGCGTGTGCGGTGGTGTGCGACGGGGTCGCCACGGCGCCCGGGTCGGAGGAGGCTTCGCGGCGGGCGGCCGATGCGGCGGTGGCCGTGCTCACCGGGCGGCTTGAGGTCGGAATGGACGCGCGGGGCGCGATGCGGGCGGCGGCGGAGCGGGCCGGGGAGGTCGTGGCCGGGCTTTGCGACGACCCTGACGAGGCGCCCGCGTGTACGTTCGTGTCGGCCGTCGTCGACGAGGACGGGGTCACCGTCGGGTGGGTCGGCGACAGCCGGGCGTACTGGGTGTCCGCCGCCGGGTCGTCCCGGCTGACCAGCGACGACTCGTGGGCCACGCGGATGGTCGAGCAGGGTGCGATGAGCGCCGAGGACGCGTGGGCCGACAGGCGGGCGCACGTGCTGACGGCGTGGCTCGGGGCGGACGCGGGGCAGGTCGAGCCGCGGGTGGCGGCGTTCCGTCCGACCGGGCCGGGGCTGGTGGTGGTCTGCAGCGACGGGCTCTGGAACTACCTGCCGAAGCCGGACGGCCTCGCCGCCGTGGCGCTGGCCGGACGGGACGGTCCGCTCGGCGCGGCACGGCGGCTGCTGCGCGCGGCGCTGGACGCGGGCGGGCACGACAACGTGACGGTGGCGGTGATCCCCTGTCCGCCGCCAGGGGCGAGCAGGGAGCGGGGCAGATGAGCGACTTTCCGGAGTTCACCGTGAAGGTGGACCAGAACCCCTACCTCCCGGACGGCGGACGGGAGATGCACGCGATCGTGTCCGTGGCGGCGCACGGGTCCGGCGGGGGCGGCGGACGGGCTCCGGCCGCGGAGATCATCATGATCGACACGTCCGGGTCGATGTCGTACCGGGGCAAGATGGCGGCGGCGAAGCGGGCGGCGCGGGCTGCGGTGAACGTGCTGCGCGACGGCGTGCACTTCGCGGTCGTGGCCGGTGCGAACCGGCCGCGGATGATCTACCCGCAGGGGGAGCGGCTCGTCGAGGCGAGCGACGCGTCCCGGCGCAGCGCGGTGAACGCGGTGGGGCGGTTGGAGGCGGCCGGGGGGACGGCGATCGGGTCGTGGCTGCGGCTCGCCGACCGGCTGTTCGGCGCGCACGAGGCCGACGACGCCGTCAAGCACGCCATCCTGCTGACCGACGGGAAGAACCAGCACGAGTCGGACGAGGAGCTGGACGCGGCGCTGCGCCAGTGCACCGGATCCTTCCTCTGCGACGCGCGCGGCGTCGGCACCGACTGGGACGTCGCCGAGCTGCGCAAGATCAGCTCGGCGCTGCTGGGCGGGTTCCTGGACGTCCCCGACCCGGCCGACCTGGAGGCCGACTTCCTCGCGATGACGCAGGCCGCGATGAGCAAGGAGGTCGCGGACGTGACACTGCGCCTGTGGACGCCGCAGCAGGCGCGGCTCCGGTTCGTCAAGCAGATGGTCCCGGCCGTGGAGGACCTGACCGGCCGGCGGGTCGAGTCGGCGACGCAGACGGGCGACTACCCGCTCGGCGCGTGGGGGAACGAGAGCCGCGAGTACCACGTGTGCGTCGAGGTGCAGCCCGGCGACATCGGACGGCAGATGCGGGCGGCGTGGGTGAAGCTGGTCGCGGGCGACGAGGTCCTCGCGTCCGGGAACGTCCTCGCCGAGTGGACCGACGACGAGGCCAGGTCGACGCGCATCAACGGGCGGGTCGCGCACCACACCGGCCAGTCGGAGCTGGCCGACGCGATCCAGGAGGGCCTGGAGGCGCGCCGGGAGGGCGACGAGGACACCGCGACCGCGCGGCTCGGACGGGCCGTGGTCCTGGCGCGGGAGGTCGGCAACGAGCAGATCTCCGGCCTGCTCGACCGGGTCGTGGACGTGGTCGACGAGGCGCGCGGCACCGTGCGCCTGAAACGGGACGTGGCCAAGGCCGACGAGATGTCGCTCGACACCCGCTCCGTCCGGACCGTGCGGACCAGGCACGGCGACGAGGCAGGGGGCTGAGACCCATGCCGGTCTGCCCGAAGGGGCACACGTCCCAGGACACCGAGTACTGCGACGTGTGCGGTGACCTCATGGACGGCGTGCAGCCCGCCGCGCTCGGCGGCGAGCCCGAGCCCGCCGAACCCGCGAAGCCCGAGACGCCCGCGAAGCCCGCCGACTGCCCGCGTTGCGGGACGCCCCGGTCCGGACGCTTCTGCGAGGTCGACGGCTACGACTTCGAGACCGGCACCGTGTACACCGTCCAGCTGTCCGCGGCGGGTATCGCGCAGGCGGTGCCGATGGTGCCGAAGCAGCGTCCGCCCAGCTCACCGCTCATAGCGTCCGGGCCGCACGCGCTCGTCCAGGCCGACCGCTCGTACTTCGACGCGGTGGTCGCGGAGATGGGGCCGGACGCCACGGGCCTGGCGTTCCCGCCGTACTGCCCGGAGCGCCGCGTTCCGATGAGCGGCGACCAGGTCCGCATCGGGCGGCGCAGCACCTCGCGCGCGCTTCTGCCCGAGATCGACCTGAGCGCGCCGCCCGAAGACCCCGGCGTCTCGCATCTGCACGCCGTCCTGCTCCCTCGGCCGGACGGCGCCTGGAACCTGATCGACCCCGGTTCGACGAACGGCACCACGGTGAACGGCGGGACGGAGCCGATCCCGGTGAACGTACCGGTGCCGGTCGGTGACGGCGACCGCATCCACGTGGGCGCCTGGACGACCATCACGCTGTCCCTGCAGGAGGGCACGCCATGACGATGAGTCCCGCACCGCCCGCGGCTCCCGCACCGCCCGCTCCGGAGCCGCCGGAGCCCGCCGACGTGGCGCGGCACCGCAGCGGCCGGCTGAGGACGTTCGTCCGCGGGCGCTGGCTGAAGACGATCCCGGGCCGCATCCGCGCGCATGTCGTGCTGTGCCTGGCCGCGCTCGTGGCGCTGCTGGCGGTCCTCACGGTGGCGATCGGGAACGCGCGCGACTCCGTCCAGACGATCGGGCACGACGCGGGCCCGCAGGTCGTCGCGACCGGCACGCTGTACTTCGCGCTCAGCGACATGGACGCGCAGGTCGCCAACATCCTGCTGATCGGCCGCGAGCACGACCTCGGCATCGGCTATGACGAGACGCTGCGGGTGTACGAGAAGCGCCGCGCGGAGGCGGACGCGGCGGCGGTGCAGGCCGCGCAGCTAGCCGGCCGCGATCCGGCGCTGAAGCGGACCGTCCAGGAGGTGCTGGACGGCCTCGGCAAGTACGAGCGGCTCGTCGGCCAGGCGATGCAGCTCGACGTGCAGTCGGACCACGCGCCGGGCGAGACGCCGACGCAGGTCGTGGACGCCTACCGGCAGGCGACCGACCTGATGAAGCTGCAGCTGCTGCCGAAGGCGTACAACATCACGCTCGACACGGGCTCGCATGTCCGGCAGTCGTACGAGACGAAGCGGTCCGCGGTGCTGACGGGGCGCGCCTGGGTCGCCCTCACCGGCCTCGTCGTGCTGCTGCTCCTGATCGCCACGCAGCTGTACCTGGTGCGGACGTTCCGCCGCGTGCTCAACCCGGCGCTGGTCCTGGCGACGCTCGCGACGATCGTGCTCACCGCCGTCGGGGCGGGCCTGCTGACGGCGCATGCCGGGCATATCAGGAAGGCCAAGGACGACGGGTTCGCCTCGATCCTCCAGCTGTCCCGGGCCCGCGCGATCAGCCACAGCGCGTTCGCGGACGAGAGCCGCTACCTCCTCGACCCCGGCCGCGCCGACACCTACGAGCAGACGTACCTGGACAAGTCGCTGTCGGTGATCTACCCGGACCTCGGCGACAAGCCGGTGAACCTGGAGAACTACTACGCGGGCCTGGAGCAGAAGGTCGCCGCCTACAAGCCGGGCGACAAGGCCGTCCCGTTCCTCGGCTTCTTCGGGGACGAGGCGCGCACGACCGACAAGGGCCGTGAGGCCGACGCGCTCGCGAAGACGCTGGCGGCGTACCGGACCGTCCAGCGGAACGACGCGCGGATGCGGCAGCTCGCCTCGGCGGGGAACCGCGCGGGGGCCGTCGACCTGCGGATGGGCCGCACGTCCAACGCGATCCGCGACTTCGACGCCTACGACGCGGCCCTGTACGCGCTGACCACCGTCCACCAGGACGCCTTCGACAAGGCGATCGAGGACGCGGACGGCGGGCTGCGCGGCTGGAACGCCGTCCCGGCCACCGGCGCCGCCGTCATCGCCCTTCTGATCTTGGCGGGGGTCCGTCCCCGGCTGGCCGAATTCCGCTGACCGGAGGAGAGCAAGCCATGCGCGCCATCCGAGCGACCGCCGCCGCGCTGACCGCGGCGCTGCTGCCGGCGCTGCTGTCCGGCTGCGGCCTGGGCGCCACCGAGAAGAAGTCCGTGGCCGACAAGGACTCCCTGGTCATCGGCGTGAAGGAGGACCAGCCCGCGCTCGGCGTGAAACGCCCCGACGGGACGTACGAGGGCTTCGACGTGGACGTCGCCACCTACGTCGCGGGGAAGCTCGGCGTCCCGAAGGGCAACCTCACGTTCAAGACGACGAACTCCTCGGTCCGCGAGGAGGCGCTCGCCAAGGGCACCGTCGACATGATCGTCGCGACGTACTCGATCACGGCGAAGCGGAAGATGAAGGTGACGTTCGCGGGCCCGTACTACGTCGCCCACCAGGACACCTTCGTCCGCGCGGACGCCACCGCGGTCAAGGACGTGCGAGACCTGAAGGGCAAGCGGATCTGCGAGGTGACCGGCTCCAACTCCTGGCGCCGCGTCATCGAGGAGCGCAAGGTCGACGCGAAGCCGGTCACGGTGAACACCTACGGCGCCTGCATGGACGCCCTCGCCGCCGGCAGGCTGGACGCGGTGTCGACCGACGACCTGATCCTCGCCGGCTTCGCCACCGGCCGCCCCGGCCGGATGATCAACGCGCCGTTCACCGACGAGAAGTACGGCGTCGGCCTGAAGAAGGGCGACCTGCGTGGCTGCGAGGAGGTCAACCGCGCCATCACCGACATGTACCAGGACGGCACGGCGCAGCGGCTGCTGGCCAAGTGGTTCGGCAAGTCGGGGCTGAAGCTGACCACCAGCGTGCCCCAGTTCGAGGGCTGTACCTGAGCCCGGGCTACGGGGTGGTGGACGGGAAGGCGACGATCGCCTCCCGCAGCGTGTCGTGGATCGGGATGAACTTGTCGATCCCGGTGATGCGGAAGACCCGCTGGACGCGCGGCGGCAGCGCCACCAGCGCCAGGTGCGTGCCGTGCTCGCCGGCGCGCCGGTTGGCGGCGACGATCGCGTTCAGGCCCGTCGAGTCGCAGAACGTGACCTCGCGCATGTCGACCACCATCGGCTCGCCCGCCTCGACGACCTCGAAGAGCGTCTCCTCGAACCGCGTGCGGGACACCACGTCGATGTCGCCCTTCACACGGACGAGCGTGCAGCGGTCGTCGCGCATCAGGCTGATGTCGAAGTCCATGGTCACCTCACGCCCTACTCCGGTGGTACCCGGCCATCTCAGGTGACTCCCCAACAGGAGGATTGCGCACCCGTGCCCGCTTTCCAAGCACTTCCCCGGAAACGGACCAGGTCGCCCGTCCCGTGCCCCGGACCGTAACGCCGGCTCGGACGCCCGTCTAGTCCTCGTCAAGACTCTACCTGACGATGCGTCCGGGGCGTCCGGATGGCTCCTGGGACCTCCGGGAAAGGCGCAATAACTTACTGTAGGGAAACTTACTTGAGGGTAAGAAATGGCGTTCAAAGTCGTTCGGCCAAGGTTTGACCTGCGCTTGGACCATTTCTGACCGTCCGTCCGGCCGGAAAGCAGGGCGCTGACCGAGGATCAGATCCGCGTAGAGGTTACAGTGGCGTTGGCGAATTCGGGAGGCTGGGTGTTCTACACGTTCATGACGCGCGTGGTGCGTCCGATCCTCTGGCTGCTTTTCCGCCCCCGGGTGGTGGGCGGCGAGAACGTGCCGAGCTACGGGCCGCTGATCGTGGCGAGCAACCACCTGTCGTTCATCGACAGCTTCATCATCCCGCTGGCCGTGCCGCGCCCGGTCACCTACATCGCCAAGGCCGACTACTTCGAGGGCGGCGGGGTCAAGAACCGCTTCGTCCGCTGGTTCCTCACCAACCTCGGGCACGTCCCGGTCCGCCGCGGCGCCCGGCGCGCCGCGATGGGCGCGCTCGAACAGGCCGCCGAGGTGCTGGAGAACGCCGGCGCGTTCGCGATCTACCCCGAGGGCACCCGCTCCCCGGACGGACGGCTCTACCGCGGCCGGACGGGCGCGGGCTGGCTCGTCCTGGAGTCCGGCGCCCGCGTCCTGCCCGTCGCCCTGGAGGGCACCGAGAAGATCCAGCCGATCGGCGCGCGCCTCCCGCGCGTGTTCGGCCCCCGCCCCACCGTGCGGATCGGCCCGCCGATGGACTTCTCCCACTACCGCGACCTGCCGCCCGCCAAGGCCCGCCGCGCCATCACCGACGAGATCGTCGAGACGATCCAGAAGATGTCCGGCCAGGAGTACGCCGCCGAGTACAACGAACGCGCCGAACAGGCCTGACCGGTGTGTCGCCGAGGGTGATTCGCCCCCTCTGCACCGTAGGGTCGCGCCCATGGCGCACAGGCTCCTCCCGACCGTCCTGCTGTCGACCGCCGTCCTCGCCACCGCGTGCGGAGGCGGCGGCGGCGAACGCGCCGCCCAGGTGCGCGGCACCGCCCGCGCCGAGGTGGCGGGCATCGGCTACACCTCCGACCAGCTGGCGCAGGCGCTGCTCACCGGACCGCCCGGCTACCGCCGCGCCGGGGAGCCCGACTCGGGGGAGTACGGCTCGCTGAAGGCCATCCAGAACTCCGCCAGGCTCCAGCGGGAGGCGACCCTGGACAAGCCCCGCTGCGGGACGGGACGTCCCGGCGGCGACGTGGCGGGCGACGTCCCCGCCGCGCTCGTCTCGTTCACGGGCGGCGGCGGGCAGACCGCGACCGAGACGCTGATGGGCATGTCCGCCGCCGACGCCGAGAAGCAGGTCAACGCCCGCGTCCCGACCGGCTGCCTGAAGTTCCGCACCAAGGTCGGCTCCCAGTGGGCCGAGCACCGGGTGACGGAGGCGCCGAAGGGCGACATCGGCGAAGGCTCCCGCACCGTCGGCGTCACCACCGTCGCCGGCACCGCCCACACCCGCACCTGGTACGTCGTGTTCAGGGGCCGCCACTACCTCGCCACGGTCACGGTCTTCGGCCCGAACGCCACCCGCGCCGACGCGGAGCGCCTCGCCCGCGAAGCCGAAAGCCAAGTGGAACGCGTCCTGCGGTGAGTCACGAGGCTCGCCGCCGGTCTCGTCCAGCGGATACGGTTCGCCTTACGCGGAGCGGACGCGTGTCCCGGCTCCGGCCACGTCATTCCCCCAGGGGGTGTGTTGATCGGTAGAGAGGGCCGGGTGACCGGGCGAATCGGGCCGGGGCTGGTCGGCGAGGTCATGATCCCGATTCGCGGCGGGGTCGAGGCGTTCTACGCCCACCCCGTGGACCCGCGGGACGAGATCGGCGTCGGGGCGATCATCGTGGTGGTCGAGTACCACCCGCCCCGCACCGTGTACGTGGCGCCCGCGCTGCCGCAGTAGGGACTGTCCCCAAGCGGACACCGGAACAAGGGCCGCGGACCGAACCGAATGCGCAGCTAGCGCGTCTGATGGGAAACGCGGACGGCACCCCATGGGCCGGACGCTCTCACATTTGAAGAGGGGGAGGCCCCATGCCCGTGATCGCCGTGGCGATCGGCGCCGTCGTCGCCATCATCGTACTGATCATCTTGTTCAAGCTGGTCTGGCGGGTGGCCGAGCCGAACGAGGCTCTGATCATCTCCGGGCTGGGCGCCAAGTCCAAGGCGATCGACGGGGTGGACAGCCTCGGCTTCAAGATCGTGACGGGCAAGGGGACGTCCGTCCTGCCGGGCTTCCAGGTGTCGCGCCGGCTGCGGCTCGACAGCCGCGCCGCCAACCTCGAAGTGAACTGCGTGACCCAGCAGGGCATCCCGGTCAAGGTCCGCGGCGTGGTCATCTACAAGGTCGGGGACGACCTGGTCTCGATCGCCAACGCGGCGCGCCGCTTCCTGGAGCAGCAGGCGTCGATGGACGGCGCGATCCACGAGCTGTTCACCGGCCACCTCCGCTCCATCATCGGCAACCTCACCGTCGAGGACCTCATCCTCAACCGCGAGCGCCTCACGTCCGAGACGCGCAGCTCCGCCGCCGACGAGATGAGCAAGCTCGGCCTGGTCGTCGACTCCCTGCAGATCCAGGAGATCGACGACGAGACCGACTACATCACCAACCTCGGCCGTCCGCACGCCGCCAAGATCGCCTCCGCCGCCCGCATCGCCGAGGCCGAGCGCAACCAGGAGGCCACCGAGCGCGAGCAGGAGACCGAGCGGCAGAACGCGGCCGTCATCCGCGACACCGAGATCAAGAAGGCCGAGTACGAGGGCCAGGTGCAGCAGGCCGGCCAGCAGGCCCGGCAGGAGGTCATCCTCAAGGAGACCCGCAACGCCGAGCTGGAGGCCGAGCGCACCGAGAAGCGCCTGGAGAGCGAGGTCCGCAAGCCCGCGGACGCCAAGGCGTACGAGCAGGTCAAGCTGGCCGAGGCCGAGCGCGAGGAGCGCATCTCCTACGCCCAGGCCGCCGCGACCGAGGTCCAGCTGAAGGCGCAGCGCGAGTCCGAGGCCATCCGGCTGATCGGTGAGGCCGAGGCGGACGCGACCCGGCGCAAGGGCCTCGCCGAGGCCGAGGCGATCAAGGCCCGCGCGGAGGCGCTGGCGGAGAACACCGACGCCGTCATCGCCCAGCAGCTCGCCGAGCAGTGGCCGCAGATCGTCGAGGCGGGCGCGGGCGTGTTCGGCAACGTCGACAACATGGTCGTCCTCAACGGCGCCGAAGGCGTCGAGGACATGCTCGCCAAGGCCCTCACCCTCGGCGGCACCGGCCTCGGCGTCGCCCGCCAGCTCCTGTCCAACCTGAACGGCAACCAGCCCGCCGCGAACGGCGCCAACGGCCACACCGCCGTCCCGGCGGCCACGGTCCCGGTCGAGGCCCCCAAGGAAGACTGACACCCGCAAACCGACGAAGGCCCGGCCACCCGGCCGGGCCTTCTCACATTCCCGTCAGGTCGTGGAGGAGCGCACCGGTGCGGTGAGACTGTCCAGGTATCGGACGACATGCTCGGTGGTCTCCTGGAGGTCGATGAGAGGACGCCGCAGGTAGCGGCGCGGACCGTCCCGCCAGCAGAAGTGCTCCGGGTGCACCCACACGTTGAGGCCCGGCAGCATGACGACGGACAGGCCGTCCCGGCCTGTGTTGCGCGTCCCCACGAACCCGCGCCGCGTGACGCTGAGCAGCAGGCATTGCGCGGCGGTACCCGGGTGGACCGTGTGACGGACGCCGGGCCACTCCCGCCCCAGCGGCAGCGCGAACCAGACCGCCTTGCCGGGGACGGCCCCGGTGTGGACGCGCGATCGCGTGGCTGCACTGCCCCAGTCCGCCGTGATCGCTCGGACGAGTTCGAGCCCCTTGCCGCCCTCGTCCAGCAGCCCGGCCCTGCCCTCTCGCGGGACGGCCGTCCGCGCGCCGTCGAAGACCGACACGACGAGCTGCGGCGACGGCACCGTCCGAGCCCAGACCCACAGCTCGGGCGTGACGGTCGACCGGTCACCCGGTGCACGCCCATGCCGGAACGCGTTGGTCGCGGTCTCCGACACGGCGAGCTTCCCGTCCTCGATCAGGTCCCGGCCGAGCCCGAGCCGCGACATCGTCTCCTGCACCAGCCGCCGCGCCACCGCTGGCCCACCCTCGTCCCCCGGCAACCGCCACGCACACGCAC
>NZ_SMKY01000321.1 GCF_004349235.1 Actinomadura darangshiensis
GTCCTCTTCTGGGGGTGGCGGGCCCAGGGGGCCGCTTATGGAGGTCAGGGGCTTGTCCAGCCTTTCGCCGGAGCCGTCTCGGCGGCCCATGTCGACGTCCAGCATTGCCGGTTTGCCGTTGGCGGCCGCTGCGCGGAGCGGGGTCGGGGCCGCCCAGGCTTGGAGCAGGACGTCCTCGCCCTTCAGGAAGCGGTGGGCCCGGACGCCTCCCGTGGCGCGGCCCTTGGACGGGAACTCGGCGAAGTCGGCCAGTTTGATCGCGCCCGTCTGAGTGCCGGGCAGGGCCGAGGACGAGCCGGAGATCGTGATGACGCGGGCCTCGCGGGTCGGGTCCAAGGCGCCGAACCACATGACGCTCGCGCCGGCGCCCAGCTTGATGCCGGCCATGCCGCCTGCCGCGCGGCCCTGCGGGCGGACGAGGGACGCGGCGAAGTGCAGGAGCTGGGCGTCGGTCGTGATGAAGACCACGTGCTGGTCCTCGGAGAGCAGCTGGACGGCGCCGACCACGCGGTCGTCGTCCTTGAGGCCGATCACTTCGAACTCGTCGCGGTTGGCCGGGAAGTCGGGGACGACCCGTTTGACCACGCCCTGGGCGGTGCCCAGCGCCAGGCCGCCGCCCTCTTCGTCCACGGCGGCTATGGCTACGACCGTTTCGTTCGGTTCAAGGTCGACGTACTCGGTGATCGGGGCTCCGCCCGCGAGGGACGGGGGTGTCGCCGAGGGCGGCAGCGTCGGGAGATCCAGGACGTCGATGCGGATCATCCGGCCCAGGGACGTCACCGCGCCCACCTGGCCGCGCGCGGACGACGGGACCACCGAGGTCAGGACGTCGTGCTGGGAACGGGGCCCGCTGTCGGGCAGCGGGCCGGCGTCGTGGGTGCGGGCCATGAGGCCGGTGGACGAGAGCAGCACCGTGCACGGGTCGTCCGCCACCTCAAGGGGGACGGCCGCCGCGGCGGTGTGCCCCGAGGCTTCCAGGAGGATGGTGCGGCGCGGGGTGGAGAACTCCTTGGCCACCTCGCCGAGCTCCTTCGAGACGAGGCCGCGGAGCTTCTTCTCCGATTCGAGGATCGCGGTCAGCTTGGCGATCTCCTTGGCGAGCTGCTCCTTCTCCTTGTCCAGCTCCAGGCGGTCGTAGCGGGTCAGGCGGCGGAGCGGGGTGTCCAGGATGTACTGCGCCTGGATCTCCGACAGCTCGAAGATCTGCATGAGGCGCTGCTTGGCCTGGGCGGCGTCGTCGCTCTGCCGGATGACCTGGATGACCTCATCGATGTTGAGCAGGGCGACGAGCAGGCCCTCCACCAGGTGGAGGCGGTCCTCACGCTTCTTGCGGCGGTGCATCGAGCGTCGGCGGACGACCTCGATGCGGTGGTCGATGTAGACCTGCAGCATGTCGCGGAGGCCGAGGGTGCGGGGCTGGCCGTCGACGAGGGCGACGTTGTTGATGCCGAACGTCTCCTCCATCGGCGTCAGCCGGTAGAGGTCGGCGAGGACGGCTTCGGGGTTGAAGCCGTTCTTGATCTCGATGACGAGGCGGAGGCCGACCTTGCGGTCGGTGAGGTCCTTCAGGTCCGAGATGCCCTGGATCTTCTTGTTGTTGACGAGTTCCTTGATCTTGGCCTTGACGCGTTCGGGGCCGACGGCGTACGGCAGTTCGCTGACGACGATGCCCTTGCGCCGGGGGGTGACGTTCTCGACGGAGACGGTGGCGCGGGTGCGGAACGTCCCGCGGCCGCGCTCGTAGGCGTCGCGGATGCCGTCCAGGCCGACGATCTTGCCGCCGGTGGGCAGGTCGGGGCCGGGGACGAAGCGCATCAGGTCCTCGAGGGACGCCTCCGGGGTGTCGATCAGGTGCCGGGCCGCGGCGATGACCTCGCCGAGGTTGTGCGGCGCCATGTTCGTGGCCATCCCGACCGCGATCCCGGACGCGCCGTTCACCAGGAGGTTCGGGAACGCGGCGGGCAGGACCTCCGGCTCCTGCTCCTGCCCGTCGTAGTTGGGGCGGAAGTCGACGGTGTCCTCGTCGATGGAGGCGACCATCAGCATCGCCTCGCGGGACATCCGCGCCTCGGTGTACCGCATGGCGGCGGGCATGTCGTCGCCGCCGAGCGAGCCGAAGTTCCCGTGCCCGTCCACGAGCGGCATCCGCATCGCCCACGGCTGCGCCATCCGCACCATCGCGTCGTAGATGGCGCTGTCGCCGTGCGGGTGCAGCTTGCCCATGACCTCGCCGACGACGCGGGCGCACTTGACGTGCCCGCGGTCGGGGCGCAGCCCCATCTCGTTCATCGAGTACAGGATCCGGCGCTGGACGGGCTTCATGCCGTCGCGCGCGTCGGGAAGCGCCCGCTGGTAGATGACCGAGTAGGCGTACTCGAGGAAGCTGCCGCGCATCTCGTCGGAGACATCGACGTCGACGATGTTCTCTTCGAAGTCCGGCGGAGGTGGAGGGGCTTGGGATCCGCGTCGTGCCATGCCCCACATTGTGGCCGGTCCCGGGGACATCTTTCGCCCTACCCCGCCGGGTGGGCCGCCCGTCTCGGCGATCGATCCCGTTTCGTCACCTACGCGGACCTGGCAGATTGAGCATGGACGGTTTCGATTTCCTCAGATGGAGGTTTCCTTGAGCGGGCTGGCCGACTTCCAGAACTCGATCTATCTGCAGGGTCTCGGGGACGTCCTGCCGACGCTGCCCACCGATCTGACGAAGCTGGAGGGCCTCGCGGAGCGGTCGCTGTCCGCGCAGGCGTTCGGCTACGTGGCGGGGTCGGCGGGCAGCGAGGCGACCGCGCGGGCGAACCGCGCGGCGTTCGACCGGTGGCGGATCGTCCCGCGCATGCTGCGGGACGTCGCCGACCGCGACCTGGCGGTGAATGTGCTGGGGACCGCTATGCCGTCCCCTCTTCTGCTGGGGCCCATCGGCGTGCAGTCGATCCTCTATCCGGACGGTGAGCTGGCCGTCGCGCGGGCGGCCGCGGCCGAGGGACTGACGATGGTGCTGAGCACGGCGTCGTCGTACAACATCGAGGACGTCGCCGAAGCGAACGGCGAAGGGCCGCGCTGGTACCAGCTGTACTGGCCGAAGGACAGGGAACTCGCCGTCAGCTTTCTGGAGCGGGCCAAGGCGGCCGGTTACACGACTCTCGTCGTCACGCTCGACACGTTCACGCTGGCGTGGCGTCCACGCGACCTGGACCGGGCCTACCTGCCGTTCCTGCGCGGGATCGGTGTCGCGAACTACTTCAGCGACCCCGTCTTCCAGAAGGCCGTCGGCGGGCCGGTCACGGAGGCCAACCGGGACATGGCGCTCCTGCACTGGGTCGCCAACTTCGGGAACCCCAGCCTGACGTGGGACGACCTGGTCTTCCTGCGCGAGCACTGGGACGGGCCCATCGCGCTCAAGGGAATCCAGCATCCCGACGACGCCCGCCAGGCCGTGGACGCCGGAATGGACGCCGTCATCGTCTCCAACCACGGCGGACGCCAGGTGGACGGTGCCGTCGCCTCACTGGACGCACTGCCCGGCGTGGTCGAAGCCGTCCGCGACCAGGCGACCGTCCTGTTCGACAGCGGAATCCGGACCGGATCGGACATCGCCAAGGCACTCGCACTCGGCGCCAAGGCCGTCCTGGTCGCACGTCCTTACGCGTATGGGCTCGCACTGGGCGGTCAGGCCGGTGTCCAGCACGTTTTGCGCTGCCTCCAGGCGGAACTGGAGCTGACCATGGCGCTGTCCGGCATCAAGCGTGTGGAGGAGTTGAATCCGGAGATTCTTGTGCGCGCGTAGGCGGCGCGTAGATGTCGTGGATGGCGGCCAAGGCTTCGTCTACCGCGCGGGTGGGGACGTCCTCACAGTCCAAGGACCGGTAGGGGGCGCCGTCGGTTCGCCTGGCGATGGCCCTGCGGGCGGCGGCGACGTTGACTCGCAGGGCGCCCGTGTCGGGGCCCAATGCGTGGACGTGGATGGCGATGCCGCGTAGAAGGTCGATCACGTCGGCGGGGTGCCGGTTCTGGCGCGTCAGGGTGCGGTGCATCTTCAGCGGTGGATACAGCTTGTCCAGTTCGGCGACGGAGAGCTCGAATCGGGTCAGGGCGTCTGGGGCACCCTTAAGGACATCGGTCAGGTTCGCCAACACCTCAACGGTGCGGCGTCGCTGGACGTCACCGGTGCGGAACGGCAGCACGAACCAGGCGGACGCGACCCCGATGACCGCTCCGGCGAGGATCGCCTCCATCCGCGTCCAGAGCAGGGGCATCGCCGCCTGCCCGAAATACCCGTACAGCAGGGACAGGGCCGCAGTGACGCCGCCCGCCCAGTACGCGTAGTTCCGGGGACGCAGCCATACCGCGACCCCCAGCACCGCGAAGATGAGTGCGATCGAGCCCCGGTTCCCTGGGGCGAACGTGCCTGCCGCCAAGGTCGCCAGGAGGGTTCCACCGGTCGCGCCAAGTGCGCGCAGGACGCTCTTGTGCAAAGCGTCCCCTTGTCCACGGGCGCCGTTGCACACGATGAACGCGGTCAGCACCACCCAAGACCAGTGGTCTGGGAAGAGCAGATGACCCGCAGCGAAGGCTCCGGCCAGAGCGACCGCCATCTGCGCGGCCATCCGGTTACTGGCCCGAGAGCGACCCGCACTGGCGGAAGCCGGAACGTCCACGAGCAACTGGAACGCGGTCACCCAGAACCACGCGATCAGGGCCACGACCGGCGCCCAGAGAACGTTCCCTGAGGTGGGCGTGTGCGGGGTGACCAGGAGCGCGATCGGGGGCAGCATCGCCAGCGTGCCCGCCCGTGCGAAACGGGGCCCGAAGCGGCGGATCCAGATGGCCGCAGTGACGAGCAGCACGAACGCGGCGTCGCCCTCGATCGGTCGGCCGGACATGAGCGTCCCAAGGCCGATCGCGGCGAAGGCGACGGCCGGGAAGACGGCGAAGCCGATGATCTGGTCGGTCGGCGTGGCGTCCCGCTGCGTTCTGGCGAGCGTGATGGACAGGACGACCGCTTGTATCCCGATGTCCACGCCCAGGTGAGCCAGCCGCTCCAGGAGCAGCGCGGACCCGAAGGCCGCGAGCACCGCCGCCATCGTGGTGGCGGCCGGCGGGACCGCGGGCACCCGCAACCCAATCGCAGCCATGATCCGCCTCTCGATATTTAGTAAGTGGTAGCGTAACATTATGAAGAGTGGGCCGAGCGAGGACGTGGCGGAGATCCGGCACGGCATCATGCGCATGGCGCGCCGGATGCGCGCGGCGCGGTCGCCCGACGCGCTGAGCAGCAACAAGCTCGCCGTGCTCGGCCACCTGTACCGCGGCGGTCCTGGCACGCCCGGCGAGCTGGCCGAGGCGGAGAACCAGCGGCCTCAGTCCCTGACGCGCGTCTTCGCCGAACTTGAGGCCGCCGGGCTGATCTCCCGGGCGCGCGGCGACCACGATCGCCGTCAGGTGGTGCTGACCATCACCGAGCAGGGGGTCGCGGCGCTGCGGCGCGACATGGGGGAGCGCGACGCCTGGCTGGCGGGGGCGCTCGGCGGGCTGAGCGAGACCGAGCGCGACGTACTGCGGATCGCGGCACGGCTCATGGAGCGACTGACCGAATAGTTCGTGGTTACGTACTAATTTTGCGGGTAGGGACAGGCGCATGCGCTGGCCCGATCACGCCATCTGGTGGCACGCCTACCCGCTCGGCTTCGTCGGCGCCGAACGCGACGCCCTCCCGGCGGGCACATCGCCCGAACCACGGCTGGCACGGCTCACGGGCTGGCTCGACCATCTCGTCGGCCTCGGCTGCAACGGGCTCGCGCTCGGTCCGGTGTTCGCCTCCGAGACGCATGGCTACGACACCGTCGACCACTACCGCGTCGACCCACGGCTCGGCGACGAGGACGACCTGCAGCGGCTCATCGGCGAGGCGTCCCAGAGGGGAGTCAGAGTCCTGCTAGACGGCGTTTTCAACCACGTCGGCCGCAGCTTCGATGCCTTCGACGACGTCGCCGCCAGAGGCGAGGCGTCTCCCTACAGGAAGTGGTTCCACCGGGACCTGCGCACTTTCGAAGGGCACGACCAGCTCGTCACGCTGAACCATGCCGAACCCGAGGTCGCCGACTACGTCACCGACGTCATGGCCCACTGGCTGGAGCGCGGCGTAGACGGATGGCGCCTCGACGCCGCATACGCCGTCCCGCCGGAGTTCTGGCGGACGGTCACAGACCGCGTCCGCGCGCGCTTCCCCGAAGCGTGGCTCGTCGGTGAGGTCATCCACGGTGACTACGCACGCATCGTCGAACAGACCGGATTCGACTCCGTCACCCAGTACGAGCTGTGGAAGGCCATCTGGAGCTCGCTGAACGACAGCAACCTTTTCGAGCTGGCCCACGCGCTCGACCGGCACAACGAAATGCTGGCCACGTTCGCGCCGCAGACGTTCCTCGGCAATCACGACGTGACGCGCATCGCCAGCCGGCTGACGGATGAACGCCACCTGGTCCATGCGCTCGTGATCCTGCTGACCATCGGCGGTGTTCCATCCGTCTACGCCGGGGACGAGTTCGCTTTCGAGGGCATCAAGGAGGAGCGTGCAGGAGGCGACGACGCCATACGGCCGGCCTTTCCCGAACACCCCGACGACATCCCGGGCCAAGGCGGCCCCCATCACCGCCTCCACCAAGAACTGATCGGCCTACGGCGCCGTCACCCTTGGCTCGTCCGTGCGGAGACCACGATGGCGACCTTGACCAACACGACCCTCTCCTACACAGTGGGGCACGGCGCAGAGCAACTGGCGATCGTCCTCAACCTGAGCGACGAGCCCGCCAAGGCGGAGCTGCCTGCCGCCGACTGGACATGCGTGGCCGGTGAGGCGACTTTCACCGAGAACGGTGCGATCGTCCCCCCAACGGGATGGGCGATAGCCGAACCCTGACATTTGTCAGGGGTCGCCCCTGCAATCCTCATGGCGGATTTCTGACGCCTGTGACTGCCCGTCCTACCGTCACCCGGACAGCATCGATGTCATGAAGGCACCCGTGATCGAGGTACGCGACCTGGACCTGAACGAGGCCGTGCGCAACGTCTCCTTCACCGTGGCGCAGGGGGAGGTCTACGCGCTTCTCGGCCGCTATGGCTCGGGCAAGACGGCCCTTCTGGAGATCCTTGCGGGGCTGCGACGTCCGACAGGCGGGAGCGTCCGGTTCCGTGGCGTCGACCCCTACACCGACCGTGACGCCGCGCGCGCTGGGGCCGTCTGGCGGGACGGTGGCCTCTTCCCCGGGCTGACCGTCGCCGAGGTGGTCGACACGTGGCGGCGCTGGACACTCGACCCGCTCACCCGCGACGACGCCCTCCACCTGGCCCGCCTCACCGATGCCGCCGACGTCCCCTTCGAAAAGCTGACCGCAGGGCAGCGCCGCATGCTCGACCTCGCACTGGCCCTGATCGGACGGTCGGACGTGCTCATCCTCGACGAGCCCACCACCGGGCTCGACCACGGAGCCGCCCGCGAGGTGTGGTCGGTGCTGCTGATGCTGGCCGCGCACGGGGTCAGCGTGATCGTCACGACCCGCGACCCGGACGAGGCGTGCCGCGCCGACCGGATCGGGATCCTGGACGAGGGCCGCCTGGTCACGGGCCGGGACGCCGACCGCCTCCGGGCCGCCTGACAGGCCGCCCGGCAGGGCCGCCCGAGCGTCGCGCGACCGCCGTGCCGGCCGCATACGCTGGGCGCGTGCAGCCCAGGATCCCGCGTCCCACCGTCATCGCCGCGATCATCGTGGGGATGACCGTGGTGACGCTCGCCGGGTTGCTGCTGCCGGCGCTCTGGTACGAGATCGTCCACCGGCGGGACGCGGGGCGCCTGCTCCTGGCCCTCACCGGGGTCGGCGCCGTGTTCGTCCTCTACGCCCGGCTGCTCTGGCAGAACCTGATGCGCCGCACGGCCCCCGCGCACCGTCTCGGGCTCGCCGCGATCGTGGCGATCTGCTGGGCGCTGCCGCCGCTGCTCGGCACCGGCCAGGGCTGGGGCAACGCGCTCCTCGTCCCGGCCGGGCTGATCGCGGTCGTCCTGCCGGTGCGCGAGGCGGTCGGCGTGACGGCGGCGGCGACCGTTTCGACCCCCGTCTACGGCGTGGTCCTCGGGTTTCCGGCGCTGATGGTCCTGTACGAGGTGGCGGCCGTGCCGCTGACCTCCTTCTCTGGATATGTCACGGTCTGGCTGGTCCATGTCGTGCAGGAACTCCGGGAGGCGCGCGCCGAGATGGCCCGCTCGGCCGTGGGGGAGGAGCGGCTCCGGTTCGCCCGCGACCTGCACGACGTCCTCGGCCACAGCCTCCAGGCGGTCGCGCTGCGCGCCGAGGTCGCCGAGCGGTTCGTCGAACGCGACGACGGGCGCGTCCGCAAGGAGCTGACCGAGATCCAGACGATGGCGCGGGACGCCGTCCGGGACGTGCGCGAGGTCGTCCGCGGCTACCGGGCCACGTCGCTGCGCACCGAGCTGGACGGGATGTCGGCCGTCCTGCGCGCCGCCGGGATCCGCTGCGAGCGCCCGGAGGTGTCGCCGGCGCTGCCCGCCCACGTCCACGAGCCCCTCGGCTGGGTCGCCCGCGAGGCCGCCACCAACGTCCTGCGGCACTCCAGCGCCACCTGGTGCGAGATCACCGTCCGCGCGGACCGCGACCGCGTCGCCATCGAGATCGTCAACGACGGCGCCGCCCGCCGTGCCGCCGGGGACGCCGGCAGCGGGCTGGCCGGCCTCGCCGAGCGCCTCGCCGCGGCGGGCGGCGAGTTCGCGGCCGGCGCGGCCGGCGACGGGACGTTCCGGGTGGCGGCCGCCGTCCCGGCGAAGGGAGACGCATGATCCGCGTGCTGCTGGCCGATGACCACCTCCTGATCCGGGAGGCGCTCGTCCTGCTGCTGGAGACCGAGGACGGTATCGAGGTCGCCGCCGACGTCGGACGCGGCGACGAGGCCGTCGAGCGCGCCCTCGCCCTCAAGCCCGACGTCGCCGTCCTCGACATCGACATGCCCGGCCTGGACGGGCTCGCCGCCGCCGAGCGCCTCGCCCGCGACCTGCCCGGCTGCCGGCTGGTGATCGTGACGGCGCACGGCCGCCCCGGCAACCTGCGCCGCGCCATGGCCGCCGGCGTCCGCGGGTTCCTCGGCAAGGACGCCCCGGGCCGGCGGCTCGCCGAGGTCGTCCGGCAGGTCGCCGCCGGCGCCCGCTACATCGACCCGCAGCTCGCCGCCGACGCCCTCGCGGCCGAGGAATGCCCCCTCACCCCGCGCGAACTCGACACCCTGCGCGCCGCCGCCGGCGGCGCGCCCGTCTCGCGCATCGCGCGGAGCCTCGGCCTGTCCGAGGGCACCGTCCGCAACTACCTGTCGGCCGCCGTCACCAAGCTCGGCGCCGACAACCGCCACGCCGCGGCCCAGACCGCCCGCGAGCTCGGTTGGCTGTAAGCGCCGATCAGCGGCGGGCCAGGACCAGGGAGCCTCGTTTCGTCACGGGCAGGGGTGTGCTCAGGCGGGTGGCGGCTTCGGCGGCCTGGGGG
>NZ_SMKY01000322.1 GCF_004349235.1 Actinomadura darangshiensis
CCGTCTCACTCGTCCAAGCCGACCGCGACCCGTACCACGCCGAAAACCGGCACGCTGTCGGTGGGCTCCTGCGAGATCGCCCAGCCCGGCGGAAGCTGCGCCCTCACCGTGCGAGCTGTTGGCGGGACTGTCAGATGGTCCGTGACGGGTGCGAGCAGTGGTTTCAGCGCCAGCGGCGGCGGCACGCTCGCTGCCGGCCAATCGGCCGTCGCTCAGGTCAGTGGTACCTGCGAGCAGCCTGGTGCGTCCGGGACCGTCAGGTTCTCCCCCGGCGGCTCCGGCAGGGTCACATGCGCCGCATCTCCCGGCGACGGCAACTGAACCCTAAACGTGATCCAGATCACTTTCATGGGTGCAAGTGCCGTCTCACAAGGCGATTCGGCCACGGCGCGTGCCGTGTCCGTCACTAAAATCCGCACATAGGGGAGAAATCCCAGCGACTTGGTGGCAAGATCAGGCAACCAGAGTCGGCCGGCAGGTGTCGGCGGCTCGCCGGGGGCACCATCTTGCACACCGAAATCGACTGGGGAGGGTTCCCGTGGCCGGTGAGCCAGGGGCCGGGCGGAACGATGACGTCAGGCTGGCGGACTCGCTGCGCGCCGGCGATGTCATCGCGCTGACCGAGGTCTACGACACCTACGCGCCGTTCCTCTACGACTACTGCCACGGCCTGCTGCGCGACCGGGTCGAGGCGGCCGGAGCCCTGCGCAACGTCGTCATCGCCGCCCGCGAGCACGTGGACCGGCTCACCGAGCCGGAGCGGCTGCGCGGCTGGCTGTACGCCATCGCCCGCAAGGAGTGCATGCGGCGCCGCGACAGCCCGAACCGGCACACCGGGCAGGAGGCGCCGGAGGCCGAGGACGAGCTGACCTCCGAGCAGCTCGCCCGCCGCGAGGAGCGCCGGCTGCTGGCGCACAGCGCGCTCGCCGCGCTCAACGGGCGCCAGCGCGAGGCGATCGACCTGTCGGTCCGGCACGAGCTGGACGAGGTGGACCTGTCCGGCGTCTTCGGGATGCCGCTGGAGGAGACCCTCGCGCTGGTGGAGAAGGCCCGCGAGGACCTCGGCGCCGCGCTGCACGCGTCCCTCATCGCGCAGAACCACTGGAAGGACTGCCCGAGCGTCGCGGCGCTGACCGAGTCTTGGCCGCTGTCGCCGCAGACGTCCGCCGCACTCGTCCGGCATGTGGAGAACTGCCCGGTGTGCGGGGCGCGGGAGACGCCGCCGCTGCCGCCGGACCGGCTGCTGGCGGTGCTGCCGATCGCCGCGATCCCGGCCGAGCTGCGGCTGGACGTGCTGACCGCCGCGACCGCCGAGGACCGGGCCGGGAACCGCCGCGCCATCGCCGCGTGGACCGAGCCGTTCGACGAGTACGGATGGCCCCTGCCCTACCAGGGGACCGCGCCGCGCGCCCGCGACCGGGCGCCCCGCCGGCGCGGCCCGCTGCTGGCCGCGGTCGCCGTGGGCGTCGGGGTCCTGGTGCTGGTCGCCGGCGCGTGGTCCTGGCTGGGCAGCGGCAACGGCGGGACGAACGCGGCCGCGACCGGCCCGGCGGTACCGGGCGGCAGCGGCTCGCCCGGCGACTCGGGCGCACCGGAGCCGGCGCCGACCGACCCGTCCCCCACGGTGTCGTCGCCGTCCCCGACGGAGTCGAACTCGAAGTCGCCGTCGCCGTCCAAGAGCCCGTCCAAGACGCCGTCGACCAAGCCGCCGGCGCCGCCGACGAGCCACGAACCGGACCCGCCGAGCCCGGGCCACCTGTCGGTGTCGGGGTGCAGCATGGGCGACGGCAAGTCCTGCACCGTCCGGGTCACCGCCGTCGGCGGGGCGGTCAGCTGGAGCGTCACCGGGACGTCCGGCGAACTCGAGGCCGGTGGCGGCGGGCGCCTGTCGTCGGGAGAGTCCGCGGGCGTGCGGGTGTCCCGGACGAACGTGATCTGCTGGGGCCACAAGACCGGTTCGGTGTCGTTCTCGTCGGGCGGCTCCGCGTCCGTCGGGTACTGCTGAGGGATCTACCAGAGGGAGCCGGCGTCGAGGGTGCGGTGTGCACGCTCCAGTAGGAGCGGCACCCCGGCGCCGATCTGGTCGAACCCCTCCCCGACCGTCGCGTTCTGCAGGAAGCGGGCGTGGATGCCTTCCAGGATGACGGCGAGCTTGAAGCACGCGAAGGCGACGTAGAAGTCGATGTCGGCGAGGTCGAAGCCGGTCAGGGCGGCGTACCGCGCGGCGAACTCGCGGCGCGTGTGGAAGCCCGGCGCCGACGTGATCGTGGCGCCGACCGGGAGCTCCTCGGCATCGGACGCCTCGGCCCAGTAGACGAGCGTCAGCCCGAGGTCGGACAGCGGGTCGCCCAGCGTCGACATCTCCCAGTCGACGACGGCCGCGATCTCGGGACGCGGCTCCAGCCGGGCGAGCGCGTTGTCGAGCCGGAAGTCGCCGTGCACGAGCCGCGCCGGGGCGTCCGCGGGCAGCCGTTCGGCGAGCCGCGCGACGAGCCGGTCGTACTCGGGCAGCTCGCGGGTCGTGCCGGTGGCGCGGACGGCCTCCTGTGAGCCGTCCCACTGCTTGCCCCAGCGCTTGAGCTGGCGCTCCATGTAGCCGGACGGGCGGCCGAAGTCCGCCAGCCCGACCGCCTCCAGGTCGACGGTGTGGATCGCGGCGAGCGCCTCGGCCAGCGCATCGCTGAGGCCGCGCGCCTGCCCGGGGGTGAGGTCCGCGGCGTCCTCGCGGGTGCGCAGGACGCGTCCCTCGACGAAGTCCATGAGGTAGAAGCGGGCGCCGATGACGTCCTCGTCGTCGCAGAAGGCCAGCGTCCGCGGCACGGGGACCGCCGTCCCGCCGCCGAGCGCCGTCAGAACCCGGTACTCGCGGCCCATGTCGTGCGCGGTCGGCTGGACGTGCCCGAGCGGCGGCCTGCGCAGCACGATGCGGCCGCCGTCGAGGGTGATGCCGTAGGTGAGGTTGGAACGTCCGCCCGCGATGAGGTCGATCGCGGTGATCCGTCCCGATCCGGGCAGCTCACGGGCCAGCCAGGCCGCCAACCGGGGGACGTCGATGCCGGGGACCCCGGCCGGAAGTTCTGCGTCAACGGTCATGACGACCTATTAGAACGCTGCTCGGTCTGGGCTGGGAACCCCACCCCGGTACCCGCCCGTGTGAGCGGTGACACCCGGCCACTTCCGGCCGACTTCCAGGAAGGCTTCACCTGGCCTCCAGGATCCGTCGTGACCTGCGCGAACGCCGTAGGACCCGACACGGGACGGACGCCCCTCCGGCGACAAGACGAGACTCCCATAGGAAAAAGGTGACACAAGGTGGAATCCTCGGACACTCGGGGTACTCAATGGCGACGACAGCCGCGCAAACCGGGCTCTACCTGGCACGGGTGTCGTTAGCCGTCATCCAGGCCCATGAGACGGCAGGCTGGACTTATGAGTCTCGCTGGGCTAAGAGAAGAGGACTAGACCACTCGGGGCTAGACCACCCGATTGGGGGGAACGCACCGTGGCAGACGCATGGCTGCCGGGAGCCGGCCGCATGCCGGCACGACACGACGGCGGAGCGTTGCGAGGCGGTGCACCCCGCGCCGTCTGGTGCGCCGGCGAGTACGATCCGCGCACCGTCTCCGCGCGCTCGGTGGCCGCCGACCTCGTCAAGGAGGACCGGCCCGCGCACCTGGTGTGGCATCCCGGCACCGGCGAGATCGTCCAGCTCCTGCCGATCACCCGCGCGGCCCGCCTGCTCGGCGCGTGCACCGGCCGCGAGGGGCGCGTCTGCGCGCAGCTCGTCGTGGTCGCCCAGTCCCGGACGCCGTTCACCGGCTCGCCGCTCGCCGGGCTCGACGCGATCGTCCAGTGGCTGGAGGAGTGGGGCGTCGCGCGGCGCTGGCCGGCCGGTCCCCCGCTGCCGTCGCCGCAGTCCTACCATGCGCACCGCAGCCGCAAGGACTGGGCCCGCGGCGGGCACTACGGCGCGTCCCAGGTGCCGCTTCTCGACCGCCCTGATCCCGGCGGCATCGACGTCCGGCGCGTCACCGGCCCGGACACACCGCTCGCCGCCATCCCGAGGCCCCGCGTGTCCGGCACCACGGGCGGGCCCCGGCTGCTGCCGCGGCCGCGACCGCAGGAGCCCGTCCGCCCGCCGCAGACCGATCCCCCGCCGGGACGTTCCGCGCCCCTGCACCCCGCCTCGGAGCCCGTACCGGTCGGGCCGTCCGCCATGTCCAACTGACCAGGCTCCCGCTCCCTGCGCGTCGGCGCATCGTGCTATCCGACGAGCTCCCGGATGATCTCGCAGCCGGTGCGCAGCGCGGCCGGCGTCGCGGCCGAGCCGTAGCCGATCACCAGGCCGGAGGCGCGCTCCGCGCCCATGTGGTGGCGGCCCAGCGTCTCGACCAGGACCCCGCGCACGGCCGCCTCCGCCGCGACAGCACCGGCCAACGGCTCCGGGACGTCCACGACGAGATGCAGGCCGGCGGTGTCGCCGCGCACGACGAGACCGTCCAGCGCCTGCACCACCACTTCGCGGCGGCGCGCGTACTCGCCGCGCATCCGGCGGACGTGCCTGTCCAAGTCGCCGCGTTCCAGGAGGAGCCGCAGCGCGTCCTGCGGCACCACGGCGGTCCGGTCGTTCAGCTCCTCGCGGCGCAGCGCCACGTCCGCCACCAGGTCGGGACGTCCGGTCAGCCAGCCGACCCCCATGTCCGCGGTGAGGATCTTCGCCGTCGTGCCCAGGTAGACGACCACGTCCGGATCCAGGCCGTAGAGCGCGGGCAGCGGCGCGACGTCGTAGCGGAACTCGCCGTCGTAGTCGTCCTCGGCGATGAGCGCCCCGTTGCGCCTCGCCCACGCCAGCAGGGACTGCCTACGCGGGACGGGCAGGACACCGCCCATCGGGAACTGGTGCGACGGCGTCGTGTAGACGAGGCGCAGACCGTCGGGCAGGGCGTCGACGATGATGCCGTGCTCGTCGACAGGGCACGGGACGAGTTCTGCGCCACGTCCCTTGAGGACAGCACGAGCCCTGACGTAGCCGGGATCCTCCACGCCTACGCGGTCCCCCGGTTCGAGGACGGTCGCCGCAAGCAGATCAAGCCCGTTGGTCGCCCCGCGCGTGACCAAGAGCGCGTCCAGGGGGCAGGTCACGCCGCGGCTGCGTCTGATGTAGTCGGTCAGGGCCTGCCGTAGGCCGGGCAGCCCGTGCGGGTCCTGGCGTTGCTGCGGCGGCATTCCCGCAGCCAGCCGCCAGGCTCTACGCCACGCGGGTGTGTCCAGAGCCCCGATCCAGGCGATACCGGGCCTCAGGTCGATCTCGTGTGGAGCCGCCGCAGCCCTCTGGACGGACCTCGCCTTCGGCTTCTGTGGCCTCGGCGTGGGTGCGGCGGCGACGCCTTCAGTGACATAGGTACCTGACCCATGTCGTCCCTCTAGCCAGCCCTCCGCATAGAGCTGCTCGTACGCCTCAGTCACGACCGTCCGGCTGACCCCTAGCAGACCCGCCAGCGCCCTACTGGACGGCAGCCGTTCACCCGCGGCCAGCCGTCCCTCCCCCATGGCGGCACGCAGTTGCGCGACGAGTTGCGCGCTCATTGGGCCCCCGCCATCCCGGTCTACGGAGAGGGGCAGATCGATCGACAAAGTGGTCTCCGGCTATACGCGTCAAGTGGCCATACCCACCAGGCCACTCGACTCCTAGCGTAAACGGACATGAACCCACTCTCATCGACCGCGCGCACACGCCTGGGCCGCTACCCCGAACGCTCCAGCGCCGACCGGTCCGTCCTCCACGAGATCCTCGACGACGGCATGATCTGCCATCTCGGCCTCGTCGTGAACGGTTCGCCACGCGTCCTCCCCACTGGCTACGGACGCCTGGACGACACCCTCTACATCCACGGCTCCACCGGTGCGAGCAGCCTCATGGAGGGGCCGGCCCAAGACATCTGCGTCACGGTCACCCATCTCGACGGGATCGTCTTGGCCCGCTCCCTGTTCCACCACTCGATCAACTACCGCAGTGCCGTCATCTATGGGACGCCCCGCCTTCTGGACGGCGACGACAAGCTGACCGGTCTCCGCGCCATCACCGAGCAACTGGCCCCCGGCCAGTGGGACGTGGCCCGCCGGCCCACCCGCAAGGAGATGGCCGGCGTCACCGTCCTGGCCCTCTCCCTGGACGAGGCGTCCGTCAAGATCCGGCAGGGCCCGCCCTCCGACGACGACCCCGACCACGACCTTGACGTCTGGGCCGGTGTCCTGCCCGTCCACCAGGCGTTCGGCGCCCCCGACCCCGATCCCCTGCTTCGCTCCGGCATCCCCGTCCCCGGCCATATCGCCCGGCGCGTGACCTCCTAAATCGATCGCCCGCAATGCCCCGCGCAGTCGTTCATGGCCGTAGGGTGAGTGCATGAACGAGCGGCTGGTCTGGATCGACTGCGAGATGACGGGACTCGACCTGCGCAACGACGCGCTCATCGAGATAGCCGCACTGGTCACCGACAGCGAGCTCAACATCCTCGACGAGGGCGTCGACGTCGTCATCAAACCGCCGCCCGAGTCGGTGACGCAGATGACCAAGGTCGTCCGCGACATGCACACCACGTCCGGCCTCCTGGAGGCGCTCCCCGGCGGCATCACCCTCGCCGAGGCCGAGGACACCGTCCTCGGCTACGTCCGCACGCACGTGAAGGACGCCAAGAAGGCGCCCCTCTGCGGCAACTCCATCGCGACCGACCGCTCGTTCCTCGCCCGCGACATGCCCGCCCTCGACGGCCACCTCCACTACCGCATGGTCGACGTCTCGTCCATCAAGGAGCTGGCCCGCCGCTGGTACCCGCGCGTCTACTTCGCCAGCCCCGAGAAGAAGGGCGGCCACCGGGCCCTCGCCGACATCACCGAGAGCATCCAGGAGCTGCGCTACTACCGCGCCGCCGTCTTCGTCGAGCAGCCCGGCCCCGACTCCGACACCGCCCGTGCCGTCGCCGCCAGGATCACCTCCGGCTGACCCACCCCCCGGGAGCCGCTACACTACTGGGAGCCGGGAGCGATCCCGGCCACGGTGGGTGTAGCTCAGCTGGCAGAGCACTTGGTTGTGGTCCAAGATGTCGGGGGTTCAAGTCCCCTCACTCACCCCACGCCCAGAAACAGAAAAAGCCCTGGTCATCCCAAGGATGCCCAGGGCTTTCCTGTGTCCTCCGCCAAGCTCCCCCTCGCGGATGTCCGATTCTGGGAGCGATAGGGGGCGCGCGTAATCGCCCGGCGCGTGTCCCCGAACGGCCTGCGGCGGTCGGGACCCCTCCCGAGTTCGCCTCGTTACGCTTGGCGTCCCATCGGGTGAAGGAGACCAGGCCGTATGTCGAAGCAGACAGCGTCAGGACGACCACGGCGGCCAGCCGTACTCGATCGTGGGCGGGTCACCGGCTGGGCGATGCTCACCATGCTGGTAGCGGGAGGCTGCGGGGTCTTCGGCGGGTCGAGCGACTCCCCTGCGCAAGGCGCAGAATCCAAGACCCCGGTGACCGCCGCGTCCACTACCCCGGTGACGCCCGCGGACGGCTCCGATGTCTCGGCCTGCGGTGACGGGAACTGCGCGGTCCTGGTGTCAGGTCCCGTCGACATCAAAGTGAAGGGCCACGGCGGAATCACCATGCTGTCGGTGGTCAAGGTCACCCCGCCCGGACTCAGCTTCAAGATCAAATCGGACGACGGAACAGGCTCCGGTGAGCTCCAACCCACCTGCACGCTCAAACTTCACAAATACGGCCAAGCCACCTCGTGCGGCGGCACCCAGACTCCACCGCCGCAGGAGACCGGGATCCTCGCGTTGCAGGTGGCGAGCGCGGCGAACGGCGGTGTCGTTCTCCGGCTCGTTTCCGGCAAGGTCGGCGAGCCGCCCGCCTCGTTGCGCCCGCCGAAGATCAAGCTTCCTTCCCTGCCAGACGACCCGTGGGGCGACTAGAAGCGGCAACCCAAGAGATCATCACGCAGATGACCAGCGCTTGCCGCCGGCCAGGCGGCCGCGTTCCTCGCCAGACCCCCCACCAAGGACGAGGAAGGCACTTTTGAAACAGCGTTCCAGGTCGGCCGTGCTCGCCGTGTCCCCCGGCGGCACCGTGGCGATCACCTACTACGACTTCCGGAACAACACCCCGGCCGCCACCCTCCCCACCGACTTCTGGGCTGTGACCTGCATGGACGGCTGCACGAAGCCCGGTTCGTGGCGCGAGCGGCACATCGAAGGCCCGTTCGGCGCGCGCGCCGTGCCGGCCACGACCTCCGGCCGGATGCTCGGCGACTACACCGGCCTCACCGCCTCCGGCCCGGCCTTCGTCGCCGTCTACGGCGTGGCCACCGGCGGCACCGCCAACCCGGTCGACCTCCACGGCGCGGCCTTCTACAACTGACCGCCCGGGTGCGGCCCGCCCCGCGGGCCGCACCCCCGCGGCCCGACCGGGCGGTTTCGCCTCAGGTTCGCCGTCCCGGCGCGGAACGATCGACTCTCGAAGATCGTCCCGTTATGCTCCGACCCTAGAGAATGTCAACGACACGCCAAGGGCAACGGATGAGCGTCGACGAGACGGCCCCGCTGCGCGTACTCGTGGTGGACGGCGATCCGCGAGCCCGCGCGAACCTGGTCTCACTCCTGGACTCAAGCGACGAACTCCAGGTCGTCGCCGACACCCCCGACCCCCAGGCCGCACTCGACCTCGCCGAACGGCTCCGGCCCGACATCGTCCTGCTCGACGTGGCCGCCGCCGGCCACACCTCCCCGCTCACCGGCACCTCCCGCGTCTTCGTCCTGGCCGCCGGCGACCACCACGCCGTCGACGCCGCCCTCCGCGCCGGCGCCTGCGGCCATCTCGTCCCCGGCTCCTTCACCGCCCGCGACGTTTTGCGCGGCGTCCGCGACGCGTCCCGCACCACCCACGGCCTCTCCGCCCGCGAGGCCGAGGTCATGGACCTCATCGCCACCGGCCGCTCCAACGGCGAGATCGCCCGCCAGCTCTTCCTCAGCGAGAAGACCGTGAAGAACCACGTCAACCGCATCTACGCCAAGCTCGGCGTCGGCTCCCGCGCCACCGCCATCGCCCTCTGGCGCGGCGTCATGAGCGCCCTCCCCGCCCGCGACTAAACGATTCGCACAGGTCCACGGTGCCTGATACTGTTCTTCCTGTCGCAAGGGACCCCGGCCCCCGGCCGAGGCCCCGCTGACACGCGCCGTTAGCTCAATTGGCAGAGCAGCGGACTCTTAATCCGCGGGTTCGGGGTTCAAGTCCCTGACGGCGCACCCACGACTACCAGGGCGTACCCCGATTATCGGCGTACGCCCTGTTCGCGTCGGTTGCAGTCTCCGTTGCAGTCAGCTCTCTGGAGAACCCTCGAATCGGGGCGCCGGCCGGGCCACACCAGACGAGTCCCCCAGTCCTGCCACGCGTCCGCCTTGCGCCGGGCGTTAGTGGGGTGGGGGGATTTCGCCTGAGCCTCGTTTGATTAGGCGGGTGGGTATCAGGGGGTGTT
>NZ_SMKY01000323.1 GCF_004349235.1 Actinomadura darangshiensis
ACCACCGGCCCCGCCCGGCCGGACCCTCGCCCGCCCGGACGGCCGAGGTCGCCATGGGCTCAGCCGTCCGGGTCTGCGGGGGCCTGCCGGGCAGGAAGCGGCGGACGGCCAGGGCACCGGAGTGGACGGCGGCGAGGGTCGGGGCCATGACCGACGCGGCCACGAAGAGGTTCGCGGCCGGGAGGCCGTCCGGGCCGGCCAGGACGGCGACCACGTCGGTGGAGCCGCTGGCCGCCGCCACCCCGGCGCCCACGATGGAGGCGCCGAGGGCGGGGACGACGAGGAGCGCGACGCAGGCCGCGAGGTCGCCGCGCCCGCGCAGGCCGACCGTGAAGTCGGGGGCCCGGACGGCGAACACCGAGACGTAGCCGATGTAGCCGGCGAGGTCCGCGGCGAGGACGCCGGGACCGTCCCGTGCGAGCGACACCGGCGACGCGGGCGGCGCGAGCTTCACGGCGACGATGCCGATCAGCGCGACCGCGGTCAGGGTGGTGGCGACCGCGACCGCGTTCCACCGCCCGCCGCCCGCGACCAGCACCGCGACCAGCGGGACGGTCAGCACCGCCACCCCGGCGGCGTCCGGGACACCGGCCAGCGCGGCGAGGGCCGCGCCGCCGAGGCCGACGTTGAACCCGAACCAGCCGACCATCGCGGCCGCGAGCAGCGCGGTGAACGCGCGCTCGGCGGCCGGCGCCAGGTAGCGCGGCGCCAGCTCGGTCATGCCCGCGTTCTCCCCGGCCGGTGCGCGCAGGCCGAGGCGTCCCTGCGCGGCGAGGAGCGCCGCCATGACGGCGCCGCCGATCACCAGGACGATGACCGGCAGCGCGCCGCCGTGGCGCCCGCCGACCTGCGCGCCGAGGACGAGCGCGCCGGGCGCCGTCCCGATGCCGAGCCACGCGCCCGACGCCGCCCGCCACGTCCGCTCTCCCCCCGTCGGCTCGCGGCGTGTCGTTGTCATCCGCCCTGTCATAACAACGACACGCCGCAAGTCGACGAGGTTGGTGGGGTCATGCGACGTGCTCGTTGTAGCGGGACAGGGTCAGGGCCAGGGCCTCTGGGCCGGGCATGGACCAGAGCGCGTCGTTGAAGATCTCCACTTCGATCGGGCCCTCGTAGCCCGTCGCGTCGACCGCCTCGCGGAAACGGCGGAACTCGACGCAGCCGTCGCCGAGCATGCCGCGCCCCGTGAGGACGCCCTCGGGGAGCGGCGTCACCCAGTCGGCGACCTGGAACAGCGACAGCCGGCCCTCGGCGCCCGCGCGGGCGATGCCGTCCCAGACGTCCGGGTCCCACCACAGGTGGTAGGTGTCGATCATGACGCCGACCTGGGCGGCCGGGAACGGCGTGGCCATGTCGAGCGCCTGGGCGAGGGTGGAGACCACGCACCGGTCGGAGCAGTACATCGGGTGCAGCGGTTCGAGCGCGAGCTGGACGCCGTGCTCGCCCGCGTAGGGCGCGAGGCCGGCCAGGACGTCGGCGACACGGGAGCGCGCGCCGTCCAGGTCCCGGGACCCGTCCGGCAGCCCGCCGCTGACCAGGCACAGCGAGGGCGCGCCGAGTTCGGCGGCCTCCTCGATGGCGCGGCGGTTGCTCTCCAGGGCGTCCGGCTCCTGGAAGAAGCCGCCCCGGCACAGGGACGTGACCGTGAGGCCGTGGTCGCGCATGAGCTTGGCCGTGTTGGCCAGGCCGTACTCGGCGACCGGCTCCCGCCACAGGCCGACGCCCGTGACGCCGGCCGACGCGCAGCCGGCGGCGAGATCGGGCAGCGGCCAGTGCCGCGTCGTCCACTGGTTCAGGCTGAACCTCATCAGGCGGCTCCTTGGACGGTCAGCCACGCGCTCATGCGGTGCGCCGCGAGACCGGGGTCGGGGAAGAGGCCGGCGGCGTCGGCGAGCTGGAAGAGGCGCACCATGTGCGCCACGGACCGTGCGTTCTCCAGGCCGCCGACCATGCGGAAGTGCGCCTGGTGGCCGGTCAGCCACGCCAGGAACACCACGCCCGTCTTGTAGTAGTAGGTGGGAGCTTCGAAGAGGTGGCGGGCCAGCGGCACCGTCGGGGCGAAGATCTCTTCGTAGGACGCGGTGTCGCCGCCGTCCAGCGCCCGCAGGGCCGCCGCGGCGGCGGGCGCGATGGGGTCGAAGATGCCGAGCAGCGCGTCGCTGTGCCCCTCGGAGTCGCCCTGGATCAGTTCCGGGTAGTTGAAGTCGTCCCCGGTGTAGAGGCGGACGCCGGACGGCAGCCGGCGGCGGAAGGCGATCTCCCGGCCCGCGTCCAGCAGCGAGATCTTGACGCCGTCGATCTTGGACGCGTGCTCGCCGATCAGGGCGAGCACCGCGTCGGCGGCGGCGTCCAGGTCGGTGGAGCCCCAGTAGCCGTCCAGCGCGGGGTCGAACATGGGGCCTAGCCAGTGCAGCACGGCAGGCCGCTTGACCTGGGACAGCAGCCGCCCGTACACGGAGGCGTAGTCGCCTGGGCCCTGCGCGGCGGCGGCCAGGTGGCGGCTCGCCATCAGCACCGGCACCGCGTCGACCGACTCGATGACCGCGAGCTGCTCCTCGTAGGCGGCGGCGATCTCCTGCAGCGACGCCGGTTCCGGCGGGAGCTGGTCGGTGCCCGCCCCGCAGACGATCCGGCCGCCGGCTGAAAGCGCTTCCCGGCCGCTCCGCACGATGAGCTCGCGGGTCGTCGCCCAGTGCAGGCCCATGCCGCGCTGGGCGGTGTCCATCGCCTCCGCGACGCCCAGCCCGTACGACCACAGGTGGCGGCGGAACGCCAGCGTCGTGTCCCAGTCCAGCGACTCGCCCCCGGGCACCACATGCGCCGCCGCGTACGCGACGCGCGCCGTGCTCGGCCCGGGTGGCGGCTCGTAGGTGCGCGGCTCGCCCATCGTGTAGGGCGTGAGCGCACCCGGCAGATCGATCTTCACAGCTCCGGGACCTCCAGCCGCCGGCCCTCGCGCCACGCCCGCAGCCCCAGCTCGGCGAGCTGGACGCCCCGCGCACCCGCGTAGAAGTCCCAGGCGAACGGGCCGTCGTCCGCGATGTGCCGCAGGAACATCTCCCACTGCGTCTTGAACCCGTTGTCGAACTCGGTGTTGTCCGGGATCTCCTGCCACTGCGAACGGAAGTCCTCGGTGGCGGGCAGGTCGGGGTTCCACACCGGCTTCGGCGTCATCGACCGGTGCTGGACGCGGCAGCGCCGCAGCCCGGCGACGGCCGAGCCCTCCGTCCCGTCCACCTGGAACTCCACCAGCTCGTCGCGGAACACCCGGGTCGTCCAGGACGAGTTGATCTGCGCGACGATCCCGCCGTCCAGCTCGAAGATCCCGTACGCGGCGTCGTCGGCGGTCGCCTCGTACGGCTTGCCGTCCTCGTCCACCCGCTCGGGGACGTGCGTCGCCCCGAGCGCCTGGACGGACCGGACCGGCGCGATGGCGTCCAGCACGTACCGCCAGTGGCAGAACATGTCGAGGATGATGCCGCCGCCGTCCTCCGCCCGGTAGTTCCAGCTCGGCCGCTGCGCCTCCTGCCAGCCGCCCTCGAACACCCAGTAGCCGAACTCGCCGCGCACCGACAGGATCCGGCCGAAGAAACCGCCGTCGATCAGCCGTTTCAGCTTCAGCAGCCCAGGCAGGAACAGCTTGTCCTGGACGACGCCGTGCTTCACTCCCGCCTCGTCCGCGAGCCGCGCCAGCGCCAGCGCGCCCTCCAGGTCCTCCGCGAGCGGCTTCTCGGTGTAGATGTGCTTGCCCGCGGCGACGGCCGCGCGGATCGCCTCGACCCGCGCGCCCGTCACCTGCGCGTCGAAATAGACGTCGATGCCCGGACGCGCCAGCGCCTCGGCCAGGTCGGTCGTCCAGGCGGTCAGCCCGTGCCGTTCCGCGAGGTCGCGCAGCTTGTCCTCGCTGCGGCCGACGAGCACCGGCTCCGGCCACAGCACGGTGCCGTCGGCCGTGCGCACCCCGCCCTGCTCCCTGATCGCGAGGATCGAGCGGAGGAGATGCTGGCGATACCCCATCCGGCCGGTGACGCCGTTCATGACGATCCCGATGGACCTGCGTGCCATCCCGTTCCTTCCTAGCCTGTCGTTTATCCGTGGTCTGCGGGGCCGGTCAGTCCGCTGAGGCCCCCGCGCCGAGGAGTCCCCGGACGTGGTTGGTGACGCGGGCGAACTCCGGGCGCGCCATGGTGGCCGCGTAGTCCCGCTCCGCCGGCAGGTCGATGTCGATGACCTCGTTGATCGTGCCCGGCCGGTCGGTCATCACCACGACCCGGTCCGCCAGGTACGCCGCCTCCGCGATCGAGTGGGTGACCAGCAGGACGGTCGTGCCCGTCTCCCGCCAGATCCGGTTCATCTCGACGTTGAGCTGCTCGCGGGTGAGCGCGTCGAGGGCGCCGAACGGCTCGTCCATCAGCAGGACGGGCGGCTCGTGCAGCAGCGCCCGGCACAGCGCGACCCGCTGCTGCATGCCGCCGGACAGCTCGTGCGGCAGCGCGTCCTCGAAGCCGGTCAGCCCGGTCATCTCGATCAGCTCGGCGGTCCGCTTGCGCGCCTGCGCGGACGGCATCTTGCGCATCTCCGCCTGGAGCAGGATGTTCTTGCGGGCGCTGCGCCACTCCAGCAGCGCCGCCCGCTGGAACACGTAGCCGATGTCGTGGCGCGGGCCCGCGACCTTGTCGCCGCGCAGCCGGACGTCCCCGGACGACGGCTTCAGCAGCCCGGCGACCAGTTTCAGCAGCGTGGACTTGCCGCAGCCGGACGGCCCGACGATCGCGACGAACTCTCCCATCGCGACGTCCAGCGACACCTCGCGCAGTGCCGTGACGTCCCGCTTGCGGCTGCGGAACCGGACCGCGACGCCGTCGAGGCTGACGGCGGTCTCCCGCTCGGTCGCGTCCGGGTCGGTGGCTGACTCGCTCATGATCCTCATCGCTCGTCCCGTCATGCCTGCGGTGCGGCCGACGCCTGCCAGTACTCCGACGGCGGCTGCGCCTTCTCGATGACCCCGGCCTGCTGGAAGGTGGCGATCGTCGTCTTCCAGTCCGCCTCGGCGTTCACGCCGGGCGCCTTGCCCTGCGTCGCGGGCGTGTGCAGCAGCGACAGCGTGGTCTTGAACTGCTCGGTGACGACCTTGGTCGGCGGGAGCTGCTCGGACGCGCCGGCCATGCTCGCGACGGCGCCCGCCTGGTCGCCCTCGGCCGCCGTCCACGACTCGCTGGTGGCGGCGACCATGTCCTTGACGAGGTCGGCGTCGCTCTTCAGCTTCCGCTCGCCGACGATCAGGCCGTTGGAGAAGAAGTTCAGCCCGAAGTCGGAGTACCGCAGGTAGGAGACCTCCTTGCCGGACTTGGCGGCCATCGTCGGGCCCTGGTCGTTCGCGAAGCCCATCAGCCCGGCGGTCTTCCCGGCCAGCACCGCGGCCATCTTCCCGGCCGGGTCGGTGTTCTGGACGGGGACGTCGCCCTCGCTCAGCCCGTTCTTCTTCAGGAACACCGGGAAGGTGCGGGCGAGCGCGTCCCCGGCCGTCCCGGCGATCTTCTTGCCCTTCAGGTCCGCGGGCTTCTTGATCCCGGCGGTCGTGAACGACTGCACGGACGCGGGCGTGGTCTGCAGGAACACGCCGACGCTCTTGACCGGCATCCCCTTGTCGACGGCGGCGAGCAGCGCGGGCGTGTCGGCCCAGCCGAAGTCGGTCTGCCCGGCGCCGGTGGCCTGGACGGTCTTCTGCGAGCCCTGCCCCGCCTTGATCTCCAGGTCGATGCCGTGCTTTTCGTAGATGCCCTTCTTCTTGCCGTAGTAGAACGGCGCGTGCTCGCCGTAGGGGTACCAGTTCAGGGTCAGCGTGACCTTGGTCAGCTTCTTGCCCGAGGCGCTCGTGGTCTGGCCGGAGTCCCCGCCGCAGGCGGCGCCGGTCAGCGCCATGGCCGGAGCCAGGATGGCGATGGCGAGAGTGCGGAGTTTCATTTCGGACGGCCCTCCGTCAAGGGGTGGGATGGGTGCGGTTCGGATGTGGACGGGGTGTCAGTACGTCGTGGTGACGGCCTCCCCGCGGCGGCTGGCGTGCCAGGGCAGCAGCAGCTGCTCCGCGATCTCGACGATGACGAACAGCACGACGCCGATGGCCGACATGACCAGCAGCCCGGCGAACAGCATCGGGGTGTCGAGGTTGCCGTTGGCCTGCAGGATCACGTAGCCGAGCCCTTCGTTCGCGCCGACGAACTCGCCGACGACGGCGCCGGTGACGGCGAGCGTGACCGCGACCTTCAGGCCGGAGAACAGGTGCGGCAGCGAGGCCGGCATCCGGATCTTGGCGAAGGTGGCCAGCGGGCTCGCGCCCATCGTGGCCGACAGTTGCAGCATCTCCGGGTCCACCGACTTCAGCCCGGCAACCATCGAGATCACCACCGGGAAGAACGCGATCAGCACCGCCACGACGATCTTGGGGCCGATGCCGAAGCCGAGCCAGACCACGAACAGCGGGGCGATCGCGATCTTGGGGATGACCTGCGCGAACAGCAGGATCGGGTAGAGGGTGCGCTCGACCGTCGCCGAGTACACCATGAGCACCGCGGCGAGCACGCCGATCAGCACCGCGAGCGCGAAGCCGATCAGTGTCTCGTACGTGGTGACCCAGGTGTGGTGCCAGATGTAGCCCCACTTGTCGCCCATCAGCTTCAGCGTCGCGCCGGGCGAGGGGACGAGGTACGCCTCGACCAGCTTGAAAGCGCTTACCGCCCACCAGGCGGCGAAGCAGGCCAGCAGCAGGGCGACGGGCCGCCACGACCGCTCCAGGCCGTCGCGGATCCGCTCGCCCGCGCCGGGCCGGCCGCGTTCGACGACGCCCGCCGCGTCCGCCTGCGGCGTCGCGGTGGTCGTGCCCTGACTCACCATTGGGTTCCTCCGGACGGGTGGTTGGGAAAGCGCGTTCAGAAAGCGCTTTCTGCTGTACCGTAAGAAGCGGCGCACACCGCGGTCAAGAGGGTCTTCTCCAAGAACCCGCCGCGCTGGCCCGCGCAGACCTAAGGGGCGGTGATGACGGAAGCTGCCGAGGAGGAGCGCGCCGGCGACCGGGCGTACGTGACGCTGCAGGACGTGGCGCGCGACGCCGGCGTCTCGCTCGCCACCGCGTCCCGCGTCCTGAACGGGACCTCGCAGGTCCGCGCCGACCTGCGCGAGCGCGTGCTCGCCTCGGCGGCCGAGCTGAGCTACACCCCGAACGCGCACGCCCAGGCGCTCGCCAGCTCCTCCAGCAAGTCCGTCGGCGTCATCTGCCACGACGTCAGCGACCCCTACTTCGCCGCCATCGCCCGCGGCGTGATGCGCACCGCCGCCGAGCACGGGATGCTGGTGATGCTCGCCAGCACGTTCCGCGACCCGTCCCGCGAGGTCGAGTTCGTGGCGATGCTGCGCGCCCAGCGGGCCCGCGCGATCCTGCTGATCGGCTCCGGCTTCGAGGACCGCGATTGGGAGCGCTCGATGGCCGCCGAGCTGGAGCCCTACCAGCGCACCGGCGGCCGCGTCGCCGTCCTCAGCCGGCACCGCAGCCTCAAGGTGGACGCCGTCCTGCCGCAGAACCGGGAGGGCGCAGCCGCCCTCGCCCGCACGCTGCTCGGCCTCGGGCACCGCGACTTCGGCGTGCTGACCGGCCCCCGCGCGCTGACCACCGTCTCCGACCGGCTCGGCGGCTTCACCGAGGCGCTCGCCGACGCGGGCGTCCACGTCCCGCCCGAGCACATCGTCGAGGCCGCCTTCACCCGGGACGGCGGCTACGCGGCGGCGGCCGAGCTGCTCCGCCGCGAGCACCGTCCGACCTGCGTGTTCGCCGTCACCGACGTGATGGCGATCGGCGCGCTCGCCGCCTTCCGCGACAACGCCGTGTCGGTGCCGGGCGACCTCTCGCTGGCCGGCTTCGACGACATCCCGATCGTCCGCGACCTGGCCCCGCCGCTCACCACCGTCGCGCTGCCGCTGGACGCGATGGGGGAGCGGGTGATGGGCCTGGCGCTGCGCGAGCCGGCGACCCGCCGCAGCCGCATCGAACGCGTCGCCGGCGAGGTCGTGCTGCGCGCGAGCACGGCCGCACCCAACTGACCCGCGGCGCGCCCGCCGTCCCCCCGTCCAGGACGCCGCAGGGCGCGCCGCCAACATCGGAGGCGTTCCGTGAAAATCGACCGGGTCGAGACCTTCTGCGTGGCGCTGCCCACCCGCCGCTCGTTCGGCGTGTCAGGCGGTGCGGTCGCCGTGGCGGGACAGCCGAGCCTGCGCGTACTGGTCAAGGTGAGCGCCGGCGGCGCGCACGGCTGGGGCGAGGCGACCCCCATCCCGGCCTGGACGTACGAGACCGCCGAATCCATCGTCACCACGATCGACCGCTACCTGGCGCCCGTGCTCGTCGGCCGTCCCGCCTGGGACCTGGACGGTGTGACGACCGCCTTCGACCGGGCGATCAACCGGGGCTTCAGCATCGGCGCGCCGCTGGCCAAATCGGCCGTGGACGTCGCCCTCCACGACCTCCTAGGCCGCATCGCGGGCGTCCCGCTGGGCGTCATGTGGGGCGCCCGCCGCCGCGAGACGATCGACCTCGCGTGGATCGTGTCGGGGCAGTCCCCGGACGAGGTGGCCGACAGCGTCGCCGAGGGCCGCGACCTGGGATACCGCGCCTTCAAGGTCAAGATCGGCCTGCACTCCGGCGACGCGGCCGTGGTGGAGGCCGTCCGCCTGCACGCGGGCGACGAAGCGCCCCTCTGGGTGGACGCGAACCAGGGCTACACCGTCCAGTCGGCCCTCCGGATGGCGCGCCGCCTGGAGGACCTGGGCGTGACCGCGTTCGAGCAGCCGCTTCCGGCCAACGACGTCGCGGGCCTGCGCCGCCTCCGCGACGCCTGCCCGATCCCGGTCGCCTTGGACGAGAGCCTCCGCCACCCGTCCGACCTCGCCACGTTCGTCCGGCTCGACGCGGTCGACATCGCCATCGCGAAGGTCCAGCGCACCGGCGGCCTGACGCTCTCCCGGCGCCTGTGCTCCCTCGCCGAGGACTCGGGCGTCGCGCTGATGGGCTCCGGCCTCACCGACTCCGACCTGGGCCTGGCCGCGTCCCTGCACCTGTTCTCGGCGTACGGCGTGGACACCCCGGTCGACCTGAACGGACGCCAGTTCATCGAGTCCCCGTACGCGGGCCCGACCGTCCAGATCACCAAGGGCACCGCCCACGTCCCCGACGCCCCCGGCCTGGGCGTCGAGGTCGACGAGCAGACCGTCCGCGACCTGGCGGTGGACGTCCTCTAGTGTCTCGCTCGAAAAGTTTCTTTTCTTTTGATTTTGGCGATGATCTCGTCGGCGTCCTTGGTCCAGGAGAACGGTTCGCAGCGGTCGTTCCAGCCGTCGATGAAGGCGCCGATCGCGGTGGTG
>NZ_SMKY01000324.1 GCF_004349235.1 Actinomadura darangshiensis
GTTCGGGGCGGGGCTGCTGATGTCGGCCGGCGGGATGCTGGCGCGCCGTCCCGTCCTGGAGTTCGACGGCGGCGGGGTGCGGCGCCCGGCGCGCTGGCCGCTGCCGAGGCGGGCCGGGCGGACGCTGCCGTGGGACGAGGTGGCCGCGATCACGGCGCTGCGGCGCGGGGTCGGCGGCACCCGCCGCGGCGAGCAGGACTACCTCGTGTTCCTGCCCACCCCGGAGCTGGCCGAGCTGGCGCGCACGTCGGAGCGGCCGCGGCTGGTGGCGCTGACGATGCGGGACGTGCCGTCCACGGCGGCGGCGGTCCCGTGGTGCTTCGAGGTGGAGGCGGGCTGGGACGCCACGCTCCCGGAGATCGTCAAGCAGGCCCGGCGGCGCCGCCGCGTCACGGTGATCGACCGCCGCAACAAGTGACCGGCTCGCCCCGGGTCAGGCCGTCAGCCAGCTGAGCAGCAGGCGGGCGCCGTACCCGGTCGCACCGCGGGTGATCTCGGCGTCCTCCGACGTGGACCGGCCGGGGCCGGCGATGTCGAGGTGCGCCCACGTCCGGTCGCCGACGAACTCGCGCAGGAACAGCGCCGCCGTGATCGAGCCGCCGCCGTAGCCGCCGCGCCCGATGTTGTTGATGTCGGCGATGTCGGAGTCGATCCCGTCGCGGTAGTCGTCCACGAGCGGGAGCCGCCACACGAGTTCGCCCGCGGCCGCCCCGGACCGGGTGAGGGCGCCGGCGAGGGCGTCGTCGTTGCTGAACAGCGCGGCGTGCCGCAGGCCCAGCGCGACCTTCGCGGCCCCGGTGAGCGTGGCGAGGTCGACGACCACGTCGGGGTCGAGCGCGGCGTCGGCGTAGGCGAGCGCGTCGGCGAGGACGAGGCGCCCCTCGGCGTCGGTGTTGAGGACCTCCGAGGTCGTCCCGCCGAAGTGGGTGATCACGTCGCCGGGGCGCATCGCGGACCCGGACGGCATGTTCTCCGCCGCGGCGACCAGCCCGGTGACGCGGGCGCGGACGCCGAGGGCGCGCAGCGCGCCCAGCACGGCGATGACCACGCCGCCGCCCGCCATGTCGGTCTTCATGGTCTTCATGCCCTCGTTGGGCTTCAGCGACAGGCCGCCGCTGTCGAACGTGATCCCCTTGCCGACGAGCACGACGTGCCGGTCGGCGGGCTCCTCGGGCACGTAGGAGATCTCGATCAGCCGGGGCGGCCGGGACGAGCCGCCGCCGACCGCCAGCAGGCCGCCGAACCCCTCGTCCACCAGCTCCTTCTCGCCGCGCACGCGGACCGTGAGGCCGGCCTCGGCGGCGACCTGCTCGGCCTGGGCGGCGAGCCAGGACGGGGTCTTCTCGCGGGCCGGCGTGTTGGCGAGGTCGCGCGCCAGTGCCGACGCCCGGGCCCGTACGGTGCCCAGCTCGATCGCCGGGGCGTCGGACTCGGGCCCGGCCTCGGTCAGCACGGCGAACGTTTCGAGCGCCTTCCGGGCGGGCGGGGCACCGATCTTGAACTCGTAGGAGGCGAGCAGCGCCCCCTCGACGAACGCGGCGAGGTCGCCGGCCGGCACGCCGGCGACGAGCGCCGTGCGCCCCCTGCCGCGGCGGGCCAGCGCGGCACCGGCCTTGCGCAGGTCGGCCGGGGCCGCGTCGCCCACGCCGTACAGCAGCAGTTCCCGTACCCGGTCGCCGACGCGGACCTGCGTGGCGACGATCTCGCCCGGCTCGCCCTTGGCCCGGTGCAGCGCGAGCAGCTCGTCCAGCGTGAACGGCAGCGACGCCGCCACCTCGGCGGCGGGCGCCACGGGCCCGGCGGAGACCGGTACCGCCACCACCTCGGCCCCGAGGTCGACCGCGGTCTGCGACACGGTGCCGCCGGCGCCGTGGATGCGGGTCTCGATGGGCATGGCGGTGGGTCCCCCTGGTCTGCGAAGGCTGGGTCTGCAACGGTTACGGGCCGGAAACGGCCGGTGGGAACGGCAAGGGCCCCGGCGATGCCCGCCGGGACCGTCACCGGTGAATACGGGAGCGGCGGGGGAGGTCAGCCCACGACGCCCTTGAGGGCCTCGCCCAGCTCCTTGGCCTCGTCCGCGGAGAGCTCGACCACGAGGCGGCCGCCGCCTTCGAGCGGGACCCGCATGACGATTCCGCGTCCCTCCTTGGTCACTTCGAGCGGACCGTCTCCCGTCCGCGGCTTCATAGCCGCCATGCGTGCATCCCCTTCCTGCGTAGGGCCGCGGCCTCCGCACACCTGTGGCCGCGTGGCCGCGTGTCGCATCCGCGTCATCAGTAGGAGGCCCATTATCCCGTGTTCCGGGCGCGAAGTGGTAACGATCAGCCTCCAGATCGGCAGACTGTGAGCGTGAACGCTCGTTCGGCGCTGTTCGATCTGTACGGGGACCACCTTCGTGAGCGGGGCGGAAACGCCCCGGTCGCGGCGCTGGTCCGGCTCATGGCGGCCCTCGGCGTGGCCGCTCCGGCGGTCCGCACCGCGGTGTCGCGGATGGTTCGGCAGGAGTGGCTGGAGCCCGTCCGGCTGGCGCAGGGGCCGGGCTACGCGCTGACTCCGCGCGGCCTGCGGCGGATGGACGACGCGGGCCGCCGCGTCTACCGGGAGCTGGGGCCGTGGGACGGCACCTGGCACGTCCTGGTCGTGGAGCGGGTGCGAGAGCGGGCCCGGCGCGACCGGCTGACGTCCGGCCTCGCCTACCTCGGCTACGCACGGCTGGACGAGACGACGTGGATCGGCCCGCGGGCGTCCCCGGAGCTGGATCCGCTGCTCGCGGCGGAGTCGGTGCGGGCGGAGCGGTTCAGGTCGTCCTACGAGGGGGACGCGCAGGGGCTCGTCGCGCGGGCGTGGGACCTGGACGGCCTGGCCCGCTCCTACGAGCGGTGGCTGGCCGACGCCGAGGAGGCGGTGCGGGCGGAGCCGGCCGGGTCGGACGAGCGGGCGTTCGCGCTGCGCAGCGGCCTCGTCCACGAGTGGCGCAAGTTCCTGTTCCGCGACCCGGGCCTGCCGCCGGACCTGCTGCCCCCCGGATGGCCCGGCACGGAGGCGGCGCGCTTCTTCGACGCGGAGGCGGCCCGGCTCTTGCCCGCCGCGTCCAGGTTCGTCGATGGTTGCCTGGGAAGATCTACGCGGGACCGAGAGGACGACGATGGCTGAGACCGTGCTTTACGACGTGACCGGCGGTGTGGGAACGATCACACTGAACCGTCCCGACGGGATGAACTCGCTGACCGCCGAGATGAAGGAGGCGCTGCGCGCGGCGATCGAGCGCGCCGCCGCCGACCCGGCCGTCCGCGCGGTGGTCCTCACGGGCGCGGGACGGGCCTTCTGCGCCGGGCAGGACCTGCGGGAGCACGGCGACAACCTGGCCGCGGGCAAGGGTCTGGACGACACGGTCCGCAAGCACTACAACCCGATCGTGCTGGGGCTCACGGGGATGCGGAAGCCGGTGGTGGCGGCGGTGAACGGCGTCGCGGCGGGCGCGGGCGCGTCGCTGGCGTTCGCGTGCGACCTGGTCGTCGCGTCCGAGAAGGCCCGGTTCGCGACGGCGTTCACCGGCATCGGGCTGGCTCCCGACAGCGGCATGTCGTGGACGCTTCAGCGCCTCGTCGGCCGTGCCAAGGCCACCGAGCTGCTGCTGCTGGGCGAGCCCGTGAAGGCGCCGGAAGCCCTGGAGCTGGGCCTGGTGGCGCGGGTCGTCCCGGCGGACGAGCTGGCCCCGGCGTCGGTGGAGCTGGCGCGGCGGCTGGCGGCCGGCCCGACGGTCTCCTACGGCGCGGTCAAGTCGGCGCTGGACTACGCGGCGACGCACGACCTGGCGGCCGCGCTCGAACGGGAGGCGGAGCTCCAGGACGAGTGCGAGAAGACCAGCGACCACCGCAACGCGACCGAGGCGTTCCTGAAGAAGCAGCAGCCGGAGTTCGAGGGCCGCTGACCTCGGGCCTCCCGCCGGGGCGAGGTGGGGCCTTCCGCCGCACCCCCTGCCGGGCACGTCCACGACCATGTCGCCGTCGCGCGCGACGTGGTGAAGTCGTACGGGACGGGCGACGGCGCGGTGACCGCGCTGCGCGGTGTGTCGGCGGCGTTCCCGCGCGGCCGCTTCACCGCGATCATGGGGCCGTCCGGCTCCGGGAAGTCGACGTTCCTGCACTGCCTGGCGGGGCTCGACACCGTCTCGTCCGGCTCGGTGCTGATCGGGGACGTCGACATCACGAAGCTGTCCCGGACGCGGCTGACCAAGCTGCGCCGCGACCGGCTCGGGTTCGTGTTCCAGTCGTTCAACCTGCTGCCGATGCTGACGGCGGAGGAGAACATCCGGCTGACCGGGCGGCTCGGGAACCGGCGCGCCGACCGGGAGTGGTTCGCGACGATCGTGGACGCGCTCGGGCTGCGGGAGCGGCTGTCGCACCGGCCGGGCGAGCTGTCGGGCGGGCAGCAGCAGCGCGTCGCGGTGGCGCGGGCGCTGCTGACCCGGCCGGAGGTGCTGTTCGCGGACGAGCCGACCGGCAACCTCGACTCCCGCTCGGGCGCCGAGGTGCTGGGGTTCCTGCGCACCGCCGTGGACGCCTACCGGCAGACGGTGATCATGGTGACGCACGATCCGGCGGCCGCCGCGCACGCCGACCGGGTGCTGTTCCTCGCCGACGGGGTGATCGTCCACGAGCTGCACGCGCCCACCATCGACGGCGTCCACGCCGTGATGCGCCGGATGGAGGGCTGACCGGCATGTGGCTGATCGCGCGCCGCTCGTTCGCCGAGGGCTGGATGCGGCTGGCCGCCACGCTGCTGGCGGCGATGTTCTCGATCGGGCTGATCGCCGGCTCGGTGCAGTTCGCGATGCGGGCGCAGGAGGCGGTGTCGGGCAGCGACGCCAGCGAGTACTCCCGCACCGACGTGCCCGTCCAGGGCGGTGCGGCCGACCCCGACGACCCGTACTCGGCGCCGGACGGCCAGGTCGCGCTCGCCGACGTGGCGGGACGCCCCGGCGTAGCGGCGGTGGCGGGGGACGCGATGGTCCCGGTGACCGCGCACGGCTCCGGCGGCGAGCCGATCCTGCCGCCCGCCGGTGCTGGGACGACGCTGCGGCCGTGGACGTCCGACGGCCGCCTCAACCCCTACCGCCTGGAGTCGGGGCGGGCGCCCGCGGCCGACGGCGAGGTCGCGGTCACCCGGCACGTCGCCCGCGCCGGGAAGCTGGGCGTCGGCGACCCGCTGAAGGTGCTGCTGCCGAAGCAGAGCCGCCGCACGGCGACGGGCGGAACAAAAGAAGGAGAAGAAGAAGATGGCAGAGCGTCTGGTTGACTTCATCCTCGCCCGAAGGAGAGGTCCTATGGCTCGCACCGCAGATTTTCCTGCTTCGTTGCCGATCGCACCCGAGAGGTCTCGGAGTGTCTGACATCAGCTCCACAGGCCGACACCGAAAGTCCTTCGGCCAGAATGTTCTTGGCGGCGTTGATGTCCCTGTCATGAAGGGTGCCGCAGTCCGGGCACGTCCAGTGCCGGGTGTCGAGCGCAAGCCGGGCCAGTAGGTGCCCGCATGCCGAGCACAGCTTAGAACTTGGGTACCAGCGGTCGATGACCACCAGCCGTCTGCCCCATCGGGCCGTCTTGTACTCCAGCATGGCGCGAAAGGTGCCCCATCCGCAGCCCGAGATGGCGCGCGCAAGGCTACGGTTGCGGACCATCCCAGCGACGTTGAGATCCTCGACCACGATCACGTCGTAGCGGCGCACGAAGCTCGTGGTGGTCTTGTGAAGAAAGTCCTCGCGGGTCCGGCGCACCTTGCCGTGCGCGGCAGCTACTTTGCGGGCGGCTTTTCTCCGGTTCGCGCTGCCCTTACACTTGCGAGCCATGCGCCGCTGGTAGCGGGCGAGATTGAGCTGCTTGCGTTCCAGATGCCGTGGGTTGGCGACACGGTCGCCGTCTGATGTCACTGCCAAGTCGATGACGCCCAGATCGATGCCGACATGCTCATCGGTCAGCGGCAGGGCGCCCGGGGCATCGGTGTCGATGACGAAGGACACGTACCACATGCCGTCTGGCTCCCGGCTCACCGTCACCGTGGTTGGGTTGAGGGTGACGGGATCTATGTCGGGCCAGGACCATATGTGCCGTAATGACCCGGCCATCTTGGCCAGATACAACTCACCTTCGCGCATGCGGAACGCTGAGCGGGTGTAGGTGGCCGATTGCTTGCCGGTGCGGGATTTAAAGCGCGGGTGGCGAGTGCGTTTGGCGAAGTAACCAGCAAACGCCCTGGACTGGTGCCGCAGCGTCTGCTGCAGCGGCACCGATGACACCTCGTTGAGAAATGCCAGCTCTCCGGTTTTCTTTAGCTGGGTCAGGTACCGGTCCGACTCGGCGTATGTGGTCGTGACACCTTGAGCGCGGTAGCGCTTGGTGCGCCAGTCCAGCACATCATTCCAAACCTTGCGCACACACCCGAACGTACGGTTCAACACCACCGTCTGCCCGGGGTCCGGATATGCCCGGCACTTGTACGCCATTCTCACGAACCGAAGCCTACATGATCATTTGATCGTATCGTAACGACACGCCTACTCGGAGTGAAATTCATTGGTCAGACGGCCGGGACCCGCTGACCGTTGCCGCCGCCCTACCACGCCCCGTCCCGTCTCTTCGCGGACCAGGCCGTCGTCTCCTCGGCGACGATGGACCGGCTCGACCCGACCGCGTCCACCCAGGTCGTCCTCGTGCGCGGCGGCTCCGAACAGGCCCTCAACCACCCGTTCGCGGACGTCCCCGGCGTGAAGGTGATGGACAAGCCCCACTACGTGAAGACGGCCGCCGGCGCGATGACGAAGGGCATGCGGGTCGTCTACGGGTTCATCGGGATGGCGCTGGTCCTCGCCCTGTTCGGCAAGGCCACCACCGTCTCGATGAGCGTGAGCGAACGGACCCGCGAGTGCGGCCTGCTCGGCGCGGTCGGCGCGACGATGGCGCAGATCCGCGCGATCGTCCGCTGGGAGGCCGCGACGGTCGTCCTGCTGGGCAGCAGTGTCCATTGCGTCGCCCTTGGCGTCGGGCCCAGGGGCCCTCCGCTGGCGGGCAACGCGGCGATCGCTGGCATCGCTCCGTCTCGCCTTGCGGCTCGCTACGCGATCAGTACGCACCGTGGCGGTGGCAGCCCGTGAGGTGGTCGTTTACCAGGCCGCAGGCTTGCATGAGGGCGTAGGCGGTGGTGGGGCCCACAAAGCGGAAGCCGTTCTTCTTCAGGTCCTTGGCAAGCGCCTTGGAGGCGTCGGTGTAGGCGGGGACCTCGGACATCTCGGTGTAGGACGGGGAGTCGGGGTCGGCGTAGCGCCAGGCGGTGGCGGCCAGGCCGTCCGGGAGGTCGAGGGCCGCGCGGGCGTTGGCGACGGCGGCGTCGATCTTGGCGCGGTTGCGGACGATGGCGGCGTCGGCCATCAGGCGCTCGACGTCGTCCGGGCCGAACGCGGCGACCTTCTCGGCGTCGAAGCCGCGGAACGCGGCGCGGAAGCCCTCGCGTTTGCGCAGGATCGTCAGCCACGACAGGCCGGACTGGAACGCCTCCAGGCACAGCCGCTCGTAGAGGCCCTGGTCGTCGCGGACCGGACGGCCCCACTCGTCATCGTGGTAGGCGACGTAGTCGGGCGCCGAAAGCCCCCAGGGGCAGCGCGCCAGCCCGTCCTCGCCCAGAATCGCGGTACTCACGCGGCCTGTTCTACCTCATGCCTGCGACAGAACGGCCAGCCGGCGGAGCCCGATGCCCAGGAACATCTTCACGACGGGCCCGGCGACCAGCCAGCCGGCGCGGCCGAAGGCGCCGAGGGGCAGGTCGATGCGCTCCGCCCAGATGACGCGGCTGCCCGAACCCTCGGGGACGACCTTGAAGAACGCCTCGCCGCGCACCACGCGGCCGGTGTGCCGGACGGCGACGCGGCGCCCGTCCCGCCAGTCGGTGATCACCATGGTGTCGGTGAAGCCGACCGGGCCGATGCCCGTCCACGCCCTGAGCTCGTCGCCGGGCTTGTCGCCGCCCTCCGCCCGGGTGAACGGCATCCACTCGGCGTGCCGCGGCCAGTCGGTCAGGACCGCGAAGACGCGCTCCGGCGGGGCCGTCGAGACGGCCTCCGCGTGGACGGCGACGACGCTCACTGGTGCACCATCCTCTTGTCGGTAGCCGTGAGACTGCTGATGCACCCGAGGTGCCGCCGGGTCACCGCCCCGCTCGCTCGACGCGTTGACGTCCAGCGTGAGTTCTGCGGGATCCGGCGGTTACCCGGGGCGTGGAGACCGTCGACAGGGCTGAGCGCCGTCGAGCGCCGAACAGTGAGCGAACTGGCAGGCACGCCCCGGTACCGAGATGAGGGTGCCTCCCCACTGGGTCTAGCAGCGGAGAGGCTGACATGGAGTCTGCCAGCACGAGCCTGCCGGCGGTAGCACCGAACGGTATGACCGCAGGCGTGGACTGGGCCAACGACGACCACGCGGTCGCGGTCGTCGACAACACCGGACGGGCGATCAAGAGGTTCAGCGTCCCGCATACCGGCACCGGGCTGCGGGATCTGGTCCGCAAACTCCAGGCCGCGGGAGCGGCCGAGGTGGCGATCGAACGCAGTGACGGCAAGCTTGTCGACGCGCTGCTGGACGCCGGGTTCACGGTGGTGGTGATCAGCCCGAACCAGCTGAAGAACCTGCGCTCCCGCTACGGGTCGGCGGGCAACAAAGACGACCGGTTCGACGCGTTCGTCCTGGCCGACACACTGCGCACCGACCGGGCCCGGCTGCGTCCGCTGCTGCCCGACAGCCCGGCAACGACGACGCTGCGGCAGACCTGCCGGGCCCGCCGGGACCTGGTCGCCCACCGGGTGGCGCTGGCCAACCAACTGCGCGCCCACCTGCAGATCGCCTTCCCCGGCGCGGTCGGCCTGTTCGCCGACATCGACAGCCCGATCAGCCTGGCGTTCCTGCACCGGTTCGACTGCCAGGACCGCGCCGGCTGGCTCTCGCCCCGCCGGCTGGCCGCCTGGCTGCGCAGCGTCGGCTACTGCGGCCGCACCGACCCCGCGGTGCTGCACCAGCGACTGGCCGACGCGCCCACCGGCGCGACCGGCGACGACGGCGCCGCCAAAGCCCACATCACCCGGGCGATGCTCGCCGTTTTGACCAGCCTGGTCGAGCAGATCGCCGTCCTGGAACGCCAGATCGCCGAACAGCTCGCCCTGCACACCGACGCCCACATCTTCACCTCCCTGCCCCGCTCGGGCACCATCCGGGCAGCCCGCCTCCTGGCCGAGATCGGCGACTGCCGCGCCCGGTTCCCCAC
>NZ_SMKY01000325.1 GCF_004349235.1 Actinomadura darangshiensis
GAGCCGGGGCGCACCAGGGGGAACGGGATCGTCTCGCGGATGCTGCGGCCCGTCAGGGTGATCAGGAGGCGGTCGATGCCCATGCCCATGCCGCCGGCGGGCGGCATCGCGTACTCCAGGGCGCGAAGGAAGTCCTCGTCCAACTCCATGGCCTCCGGGTCGCCGCCCGCGGCCCGCAGCGACTGCTCGGTCAGCCGCTCGCGCTGCAGGATCGGGTCGATCAGCTCGGAGTAGGCGGTGCCGAGTTCGAGGCCGAAGACGATGAGGTCCCACTTCTCGGCGAGCCGCGGGTCGTCGCGGTGCGGGCGGGTCAGCGGGGACGTCTCCGCCGGGTAGTCGCGGACGAACGTCGGCGCCGTCAGGTGCTCCTCGACCAGCGCCTCGAACAGCTCCTGGACGATCTTCCCCTGCCCCCACTGCGGGTCGACGTTCAGCCCGGCGCGCTCGGCGAACGACCGGACCCGGGCGAGCGAGGTGCCGGTGGTGACCTCCTCGCCGAGCGCCTTCGACACCGACTCGTAGACGGTGATCTCCTGCCACGGCTCCGCGAGGTCGTGCTCGACGCCGTCCCGGACGACGACCGTGGTGCCGAGCGCGGCGCGGGACGCGTCCACGACGAGGGAGCGGGTCAGCTCGGCCATCGTGTCGTAGTCGCCGTACGGTTCGTACGCCTCCAGCATCGTGAACTCGGGGTTGTGCTTCTGCGAGACGCCCTCGTTGCGGAAGTTGCGGTTCAGCTCGAAGACGCGGCCGACGCCGCCGACGAGGAGCCGCTTCAGGTACAGCTCGGGCGCGATCCGCAGGTAGAGCTGCATGTTGTAGGCGTTGATGCGGGTGGTGAACGGGCGGGCGGTGGCGCCGCCGTGGACGGGCTGCAGCATCGGGGTCTCGACTTCGAGGTAGCCGCGGGCGCGCAGGCCGTCCCGGACGGCGGCGACGGCGTCGCCGCGCATCCGCAGCATCCGCCGCGACTCGTCGTTGACGATGAAGTCGACGTACCGCTGCCGGACGCGGGCCTCCGGGTCCGACAGCCCGGCCCGCTTGTTCGGCAGCGGGCGCAGGCACTTGGCCGCGAGCGTCCACGCGGAGGCGAGCACCGACAGCTCGCCGCGCCGGGACGTGACGACCTCGCCGCGCACGCCGACCTGGTCACCGAGGTCGATGAGCGCCTTCCACTGCCCGAGGGACTCGGCACCGAGCGCCTCGGCGGTCAGCATGACCTGCAGGTCGGCGGTCTCGTCCCGCAGCGTGACGAAGATCAGCCGGCCGTGCTCGCGGGCCAGCACGACGCGTCCGGCGATCGCGACGGAGTCGCCTGTGCGCGCGTCCGGCGCGAGCGAGGGGTGGCGGGACCGGATGTCGGCGGCGAAGTCGGTGCGCTCGCAGCCGAGCGCGTACGGCTCCATCCCGGCGGACCGGATCTCGTCGAGCTTGGCGTGCCGGACCCGCTCCTGCTCCGACAGCCGCCGCTGCGGCGCCCGCCGCGCGTCCGCGTCCTCCTCGATCTCCTTGATCTTGTCGACGAGGCCGGTGGTCGGCACCATCGCGGCGGCCCGGTCCAGCTTGGGGCGGTTGAAGCTCGGCAGGAACCCCTCGGCGCGGGCGTAGGCGAGGCCGAGCCGGACGAGGTGCCGGCCCTGCATGTAGCAGATGAAGCGGGGACGCCACTCCGGCAGGTACTTGGCGTTCGACAGGTACAGCGACTCCAGCTGCCAGAACTTCGACGCGAACGACAGGAACCGGTAGTACAGCCGCGCGACGGGCCCCGCGCCGATCTGCGAGCCGCGCGCGAACGCCGACCGCAGCATCGCGAAGTTCAGCGAGAGCTGCTGCGCGCCGACGGCGGCGGCCTTCTCGGCGAGCTTGGCGACCATGTACTCGTTGAGGCCGTTCTCGGCGAGCCGGTCGCGGCGCATCAGGTCCAGCGACAGCCCGGCCCGCCCCCACGGGACGAAGCTGAGCAGCCCGCGCAGCTCCCCGTGCGCGTCGAACGCCTCGACCATCACGCAGCGCCCGTCGGTGGGGTCGCCGAGGCGGCCGAGGGCCATCGAGAAGCCGCGCTCGGTCTCCTCGCCGCGCCACGCGTCGGCGCTGCGGATGAGCTTCGCCATCTCCCAGCCGGGGATCTGCGAGTGCCGCCGGATCCGGACGGTGTAGCCGGCCCGCTCGACCCGCCGGACGGCCTGCCGGACCTGCCGCATCTCCCGTCCGTCCAGGTTGAAGTCGGTGAGGTCGACGATGGCCTCGTCGCCGAGTTCGAGGGCGTCGAACCCGTGCCGCTTGTAGCTGCGGGCGCCGCGCTCGCCGACGCTGACGGCGCCGGGGATCCAGGCGTGCGCGCGGCACTCGCCGAGCCACGCCTCGATCGCCTGGTCCCACGACTCGGGGTCGCCGAGCGGGTCGCCGCTGGCGAGCGAGACCGAACCTTCGACCCGGTAGGCGATGGCCGCCTTACCGTTCGGCGCGACGATGACGTCCTTGTCGCGGCGCAGCGCGAAGTAGCCGAGCGAGTCCTGGTCGCCGTACTCGGCGAGCAGCGCGCGGGCCGACAGCTCCTCGGCGGGGCTGAGGACGGGGTCGCGCCGCCCCGGTTTGAACAGCGCCCAGAACGTGGCGATCATCAGTCCGGTGCCGAGGACCCAGAGGATCACGTCCACCCAGAACGGCACCGAGACGTTGATCGGCTTGCCGGTGACGCGCGGCCCGAGGACGGTCTGGGAGATCGCGTAGAGCGGGTGCGTCCAGAAGTCGCCGCCGGCGTTGCGGTCGGTGACGGTGACGAGGAACGTGCCGATTCCGCAGGTCACGACCAGGAGGCTGGTGAAGACGATGGTGGCGAGCCGCCGGTTGGCGCGGTCGGGCAGGGTGGTGAACTGGCCGCGCGCGCAGATCAGCAGGCCGAGGACGGCGAGGTAGACGGCGGCGGTGACGATGAGGCCGACGGGGGTGGGCTTGTCCGGGTTGAACAGCGTGGTGAGGACGGCGGTGACGCCGAGCGCGGTCGGCAGGCAGAAGATCAGCACGAGGATCCGCCACGCGGCCTTCTTGCGCCGCCGGACGCCCATCGACAGCAGGATCCACAGCAGGCCGATCGGGACGCTGGGGAACCAGCCGAGGTATCCGATCCAGCGCAGCGCCCAGATATCGGCTATCTCAAGGATGAGACCATAGGAGACCCACGCGAGCAGCGACAGGATCCCGGAGAGACGGGTGTACCAGAAAAAGATCGTCGGCGCGGCCTGGATCAGGCGCCCCCACTCGCCCCGCAGGCCGCCCCTCGGGCCCTGCTCCGTCATGGTCCCCTTTCTACCGGGTGTCACGTCGCCACCGCCTCCGTCCGCACGTGCCCGTCCGGAGGCGAACCTCGACGTGGGGCCGGACGTCGTACGGGTAGGGGGATGTCGCTTGCAAGGTCGGTCCAAGATTGTCAGCAAAAGTCGATATGGTCGCGGATATGCCGAATGAACCCACCGGTGAGCGCTTGCTCGCCCGCCGCTACCGCCTGGTGACCCAGGTCGGCCGGGGCGGCATGGGTACGGTCTGGCAGGCGCACGATGAGGTCCTCGGTCGTGACGTTGCGGTGAAGGAGGTCATCCTCCCGCATGGTCTCACCGATGAGGAACGCGCCGTGCACCATAAGCGCACGTTCCGTGAGGCCCGCACCGCGGCCCGGCTCGGCCACCCGGGCGTCGTCACGGTCTACGACGTCGTCGAAGAGGACGACCGGCCCTGGATCATCATGGAGCTGATCCGGGCCCGCTCCCTGGACCAGGTGATCAAGCAGGACGGGCCGCTGGAGCCGCGCCGCGCCGCGGAGATCGGCCGGCAGATGCTCGCCGCGCTGCACGCCGCGCACGGCGCCGGGGTGCTGCACCGCGACGTCAAGCCCAGCAACGTGCTGATCACCGGCACCGGCCGGATGGGCGAGCGCGCCGTGCTCACCGACTTCGGCATCGCGACCGCGTCCGGCGACGCCACCCTCACGCAGACCGGCCTGGTCATGGGCTCGCCCGCCTACATCGCGCCGGAGCGGGCCCGCGGCCGCGTCGCCGGCCCGGCCTCCGACCTGTGGTCGCTCGGCGTCACCCTGTACGCCATGCTGCACGGCAAGTCGCCGTTCGAGCGGCCCGAGCCGATGGCCGCGCTCGTCGCGGTGATCTCCGACGAGCCCGACCCGCCGGAGAAGGGCGGCCGGCTCGTCCCGGTCATCGAGGGGCTGCTGCACAAGAACCCCGACCAGCGGATGGACGCGATCGAGGCCGGCGCGCTGCTGGACGACATCGTCCGGCAGGAGAGCATCGACACGCAGCGGACGATGGCCGTCGAGGTCCCCGACGAGCCGCCCGCGTCCCAGCGGACCATGCCGGAACCGCCCGAGGCGGCGGCGCCCGTCCCGGCGGACACCGGCGCCCGCCCCGACCAGCTGACCAGCTTCGACCTGCCCGCGGCCCTGCCGAAGCGGGCCGAGCCCGCGAACCCCGGCGAGACCGCGCCCGACCCCGACCGGGTCAGGTCGTGGCGGTCCGGCCCGCGCACCGAGCCCGCCGGGCAGGCGACGCTGTCGAGCGAGAGCCCGCCGCCGGAGCCGGGGCCGGACACCCACTTCCCGCCGACGACCCACCATCCGGCCGGACGTCCCGCGCTCGCCTCCAACCGGAACGTGCTGATCGTCGCCGCCGTGGTGCTGGTCATCATCCTGGTCATCGCGGGCATCGCGCTGGCGAGCAACGGCGGCGACGGCAAGGGCGGGAACGCACGCAAGGAGGGCGCCACGAGCCCCTCGACCGCGGGCACGTCCCCGTCCGCCCCCGCCACCTCGGCCAAGCCGAGCCCGACGCTGCCCGCCGGGTTCACCATGCGCGAGGACCGCAGCGGCTACTCGGTGCCCGTCCCGGCGGGCTGGAGCGGGCCCGAGCGCAAGAACGGCGGCGACTTCTACTACGCGCCCGGCCGCAAGACCTACCTCCAGATCGACCAGACCGACGACCCGGGGGACAGCGCCATCGGCGACTGGCGGCGGCAGGAGCGGGGCGGCTCCGGCTGGCCCGGATACAAGAAGATCAGGATCGCGCCGACCGGCGACCACCCGCCGGTGCGCGACACGGGGAACGGCGACAAGTCCGCGGACTGGGAGTTCACCTACGCCGGCGACGGCGGCCGGGTGCGCGTCCTGAACCGCGGCTTCGTGACGAACGGGCACGGCTACGCGATCCTGCTCCGCGCCCCCGACGGCGAGTGGGACAAGGTGTATTCGGACCTCCAACCGGTCTACCAGTTCTTCAAGCCGGCGGACGACTGATGGCCGGGCGCCTGCTCGCCGGTCGGTACCGGCTCGAATCGGTCGTCGGAAGCGGCGGGATGGGCACCGTCTGGCGCGCCCGCGACGAGACCCTCGACCGGGAGGTCGCGGTCAAGGAGGTCCGCCTCCCGCCGGGGCTGAGCGACGAGGACCGCGAGAACCGGCACCGCCGCACGCTGCGCGAGGCCCGCGCCTCCGCGCGGCTGAACCATCCGGGCGTCGTGACCGTACACGACGTCGTGGACGAGGACGACCGGCCGTGGATCGTCATGGAGCTGGTGCGGGCCCGCTCGCTCCAGGAGCTCGTGGACGAGGACGGGCCGCTGCCGTCCGGCCGGGTCGCGACGATCGGCCGGCAGATCGCGGGCGCGCTGCGGGCGGCGCACGCGATCGGCATCCTGCACCGCGACGTCAAGCCCGCGAACGTGCTGGTGGCCGACGATGACCGGGCCGTCCTCACCGACTTCGGCATCGCGCAGATGGCGGGCGACGCGACGCTCACCGGCACCGGCCTGATCATGGGGTCGCCGGCGTACATGTCGCCGGAGCGGGTGAACGGCGACCCGGCGATCCCCGCGTCCGACCTGTGGGCGCTCGGCGCCACCCTCTACGCGGCGACGGAGGGCAAGGCGCCGCACCACCGCAGCGACGCGATGGCCGTCCTCGCCGCCGTGATGACGCAGGACGTCCCGCCGCCGAAGAACGCGGGGCCGCTCGCCCCCGTCCTCACCGGCCTGCTGGAGCGCGACCCGGTCCGGCGGCTGAGCGGCGAGCAGGTGGAGGACGCGCTGAGGGCGGTCGCGTCCGGGCACGCCGCCGGCCTGGCCGCCGTGCAGATCGCGTCCAACGCGACGACGGCGGTGGACGGCGCCCCCGCGTACGCGCCGGCGCAGAGCGTGCCCGTACCGGCGCAGAACGTGCCGCCGCAGAACGTGCCGGCGCAGAACGTTCCCGTTCCGCACGACATGACGTCGCAGTTCCCGCCCGGTCCGGACACGCAGTGGTCGCCCGGCAACGCGCCTTCCGCGCCGGCGCGCAAGAAGTCGCCGGTCGCGCCGATCCTCGCGGGCGTCGTCGCGGCGGCGGCGATCCTGGCCGTCGTCGGGTTCGTCGTCTGGCCGGACGGCTCGTCCGCGGGCGGGGGCACCGCCCAGTCGCCGCCCGCCCAGCCGTCCACCGCGGACACCCAGCCCACGCAGACCACGCCGTCGAACCCGCCCGCGTCCCAGCCGAGGCCCACCGCGGCACGGCTCCCGCCGGGGCTCAAGCCGGCGTCGGGTCCCGGTTTCAAGATCGGTGTTCCGCGCAGCTGGCGGCGTTCCGAGCAGGGCAACAGCACCGTCTGGACCGACCCCGCCTCCACCGCCTACATGCAGGTCGACCGGACGGTCTGGTCCGGCGACCCGTACGACCACTGGGTGACCTGGGAGCGGGAGGCCATCGCCGACGGCAAGCTGGCGAACTTCCACCGCATCGGGGAGATCACCCGTACCACGGTCGCCGGACGGCCCGCGGCCGACATCGAGTTCGCCTGGAACCGCGCGGGCGGCACGCGTGCCCGCGACCGGGGCGTGCTGATCAACGGCCGGCCGTACGCGATCGTGGTGGCGGTTCCCACGTCCCAGTGGAACGGGAACGAGGCACTCGTGAAGAATGTGCTCGACACGTTCCGTCCCGCCGGGGTGGGATGACCCAGTGGGGGGACCCTCTAGAAATGGCACAGGCACGTCTGCTCGGTAACCGCTACCGCCTGGACTCGGTGGTCGGCCAGGGCGGCATGGGCACCGTGTGGCGCGCCTTCGACGTCATGCTGGACCGCGAGGTCGCGGTCAAGGAGGTCGTGCTCCCGCCGGGGCTGACCCCGTCCGAGCGCGCCGTCCTGTACGAGCGGACGTTCCGCGAGGCACGGGCGTCGGCGCGGCTGAACCACTCCGGGGTGGTGACCGTCCACGACGTGGTCGAGGAGTCGGACCGGCCCTGGATCGTGATGGAGCTCGTCCTCGCCCCGTCCTTGCAGGACATCATCGAGCGCGGGCCGATGGAGCACCGCCGGGTCGCCGACATCGGGCTGCAGGTGCTGGGCGCGCTCCAGCACGCCCACCAGAAGGGCATCCTGCACCGCGACGTCAAGCCCAGCAACGTGCTGATCACCGACATCGGGCGGGCCGTCCTGACCGACTTCGGGATCGCGCAGGTGGAGGGCGACTCGACGCTCACGCAGACGGGCCTCGTCATGGGCTCGCCCGCCTACATCCCGCCGGAGCGGGTGCAGGGCGAGCGGGCCGTGCCCGCGTCCGACCTGTGGTCGCTGGGCGCGACGCTGTACGCGGCCGTGGAGGGCCGCTCCCCCTACGAGCGGTCGGACGCGATGTCGTCGCTGCAGGCCGCGCTGACCGAGCCCGTCCCGCCGGCGCGGAACGCGGGGCCGCTGACGATGGTGCTGGACGGCCTGCTGCGGCGCGAGCCGGTGAACCGGATGACGGCCGCGCAGGCGCATCCGCTGCTGACGCAGGTGGCGACGATGCCGATGCCCCTGCCGTCGCAGGCGGACGAGACGGTGGCGGACGAGCCCTCCGCCCGCTACCTGCCCCCCGCCGGCCGCACCGACGACGCGTCGGAGACCGTCCTCGACCCGGAGGACCTCGACCCGGTCACCCGCCGCGACCATGGCGACCTCGACCCGGTGACGCGCCGCGACCGCGGCGACGCCGATCCCGACGACCTCGACCCGGGCACCCGGCGCGATCCCGGCCGGTTCCAGGAGCAGAACGGCTCGCACCGCCCGCCGCCGTCCCGTGCCGGGCAGAACCTGGAGGCGCGGACGATGCTGGAGACGGAATGGGCCCCGCCCCCCGGGCAGCATCAGCCGCCGCAACCGCAGCCCCAGCGGCATCGGCCGCATCCGGGCCTTCCTCCGCAGACGCCCCCGCCGTGGGAGCAGCCGCAGCAGTTCACGAACTGGCAGCAGCCGCCTCCGCCGTCCGTCCACGGTGACGGCGGGGAGCGGCGCAAGACGGTGCTGGTCGTCACGGTCGCGGTGGTCCTCGTCGTGGCGGCGGTGCTGCTCGGCGCGTTCATCCTGCGCGGCAAGCTGCGCACGGACTCGCTCGGCGTCCCGGCCGGTCAAGCGTTCGTGACCGCGAGCCCGGCGATCTGCGCGCCGCCGGCCGTGACGGAGGGCTGCTCGGACACGACGTCCGTCATCACCATGTGAGGCAGCGTCAGCGGCGGCGGCTTCTCCGGGGTGAACGTCACCGGGATCCCCAGCAGCTTGGACGACATCTTCGTCGTGTACATGACGACGCCGCCGTTCAGCGTGAGGGCGCCGGTCCGGATGCGCGCGGTGGTTCCGGCGTGCGCGGCCGTCTGGTCGACGTCCTTCAGGACGGCCTTGGACATGGTGAACTTGAGCGCCTTCACCGTCCCGCCCGCCGAGGGCAGTGACGCGACACCGTCGTAGCTCAGCCCCGACATCGTCAGTGAGCTTGCCCGCAGCGTCCCGGCGTCGGCGTACACCGTGGGGGAGGGGGACGGCGACGGGGCGAGCACGTGGAAGCCCAGGACGGCCGGGACGGCGGCGAGGGCCGTCAGCCGTCCGCCGCGCGACGCGGCCGGCGCCCTGTGCCGCTCCCGCGGCGCGCCCGGGGGGCGTCCGGCGGACGGGGACCAGGCGAAGCCGAGGGCGCCGCCGACCACGCCCAGCAGCAGACCGGCGAGGAACCCGCCGAAGTTGGACGTCACGAACGACACCAGCGACAGCAGCACGGCGAGGATGCCGTAGAAGCTGCGCTGCGCGGGCTGGAACCACAGCAGCGCGCCCGCCGTGACGAGCAGCGCGCCGATCAGCCAGCTCGCCACCCCGGCCATGCCCTGGTGGACGACGAGCGGCATCGGGGCCAGCGGGATCGCGATGAGTTCGACGCCGCCGAGGACGGCGAACAGGCCGCCCCAGAAGGGACGTGTCCGCCGCCAGCGGCGGAACCCGTGCGGCGCGGGCGG
>NZ_SMKY01000326.1 GCF_004349235.1 Actinomadura darangshiensis
ACGGTCGGCTGGTTCACCTCCATCTACCCTCTCGCCCTCACCACCCCCGACCTCGACGACCCCACCCAACTCATCTCCTCGGTCAAGGAACACCTGCGCGGCGTCCCCCGACGCGGCATCGGCTACGGCCTCCTGCGCCACATCACCCCCGAACCCGCCACCACCGAAAACGGCGAACAACTCCGCGCATTACGCGGACTGCCAACGCCACAGGTGCTCTTCAACTACATGGGTTCCGCTCAAGCCGCCGCGTCCGGCAGTGACCTGATCGCCAGGACGTTGCCCGGCGCCCTGGCCGCTCCTCGCAATGGCGATGAGACGGGCCGGACGCGTTCGCATCTGCTGCAGATCGAGGCGTTCCAAGCCGATGGCGGACAGCTCGTCTTCGAGTGGTACTACAGCGCCAACGTGCATGACGCCGGGACCGTCCAAGGTCTGGCGGACGACTACATCACCGCGTTGCACCAGCTGATCGAACACTGCCTGACGCCTGAAGCGGGAAGCCTCACGCCGTCCGATCTGCCGCTGGCGCGTGCCGATCAGAAAATGCTGGACCGGCTCAAGGCCCTCGTGCCGCGGATGGCGGACGCTTATCCGTTGGCTCCTGTCCAGCAGGGCATGCTTTTCCACACCTTGCAGGCTCCGGCCGGCACGGGTGTGTATTGGGCGCAGGGCTTGTACGAGTTCACCGGTGACATGGACACCGCCGTCCTTCAACAGGCATGGCAATTCGTCGTGGACCGGCACCCGGCGCTCCGCAGCGGATTCGTTTGGGAGGACGTCCCGGAGCCACTGCAAGTGGTGCAGGAACGAGTGACGGTGCCGTTCGAAGCGCTCGACTGGTCGGCGTCGGACGACGGAGAGCAGCGGAAGCGTCGCGCCGAACTGCTGCGAGAGGACCGGGAATCAGGGTTCGACCTCGCGGCACCGCCGTTGCTGCGGGTCTATGTGATCGACCGTGGCGCCGGCCGCTGGTGGATGGTCTGGGGGCTGTTCCAGGGCTTGTGCGACGGATGGAGCCTGCCGATCGTCCTGGACGAGGTCCAGTCGACGTATGAGTGTTTGCTGCGCGGTGACCGTCCGGCGCTGGGCCCCGTGCGGCCTTACCGGGATTTCATTGAGTGGCTGGGTGCGCAGGATCAGGATGCGGCCCGCGAGTTCTGGCAGAGGCATCTGGCCGGTTTCGAGGCGGCGACGCCACTGCCGGCCGATCGGGTGGCGCGCGGCCATTGGGAGCACGAGCGGCGCCGGACGGAGCTGTCGCAGGAGGTCACGCGGGGGCTTCAGCAGGTTGCGCGTCGCGCACGGGTGACGCTGAGCACGGTTTTCCAGGCGGGCTGGGCGCTGCTGCTGAGCCGATTCAGTGCCCAGCGCGACGTGGTGTTCGGGCTCACCGTGTCCGGCCGTCCGCCGCAGCTGTCCGGTATGGAGTCGATGGTGGGGCTGTTCATCAACACCCTGCCGTTGCGCACCGATGTGCGGTCGGATGAGTCGTTCGTTGATTGGCTGCGACGCCTTCAGGACGCGCAGCTGGAGATGCAGCGGTTCGATTACACCCCGCTCACCGAGATCCAGAAGGCGTCCGAGGTCACCGCCGGCACACCGCTGTTCGACAGCATCCTGGTGTTCAGGAACTACCCGGAGAGCGCGGACTCGGAGGACGCCGTCCTCAAGGGAGAGCTGACGGAATCCGTCGAACGAGGCGGCTACCCGCTGATGCTCGTCGTGGACACCGCCGACCGATTGAAACTGGAGATCCCGTTCTCCGCCACCGCGTTCGACGGGTCGACGGTGGACGGCCTCCTTGAGCATCTGGAACTGATGCTGAAGGCGGTCGCGGAAGACCCGGAGGTTTCGGTCGGCGATATCCCGCTGATGTCGGACGCGCGGCGTGGCGCGGTGAGCGGTCTCGCCGAGGTCGGCGAGCCGATCGCCGGTTCGGTCGTGGAGCGGTTCGAGGAGCGGGTGCGGCAGTCGCCCGACGCGGTGGCGGCCGTATGCGGGGACGAGCAGCTCTCGTATCGGGAGTTGGATGAGCGTGCGAGCCGTTTAGCGAGCTTGCTGCGGGAACGCGGTGCGGGCCCGGGGCGGTTGGTGGCGGTGCTGCTTCCGCGGTCGGTGGATTTGATCGCGGCGATGGTGGGCGTATTGAAGACCGGTGCGGGCTACGTGCCGATGGATCCGGGCTATCCGGCTGAGCGGATCGAGTGGCTGCTGGCCGATGCGGCTCCCGTAGTGATCGTCGATCAGGACGTCATGCGCCAGGCATCCGATCACCCGGTCGCGGGCCCGACGCCGCGCGTGGATCCCGAGGAGACGGCGTATGTGATTTATACGTCGGGTTCGACGGGGCGTCCGAAGGGTGTGGCGATTCCGCATGCGAATGTGCTGCGGTTGTTCTCCCGGACGGACAAGTGGTTCGAGTACGGGCCGGACGATGTGTGGACGATGTTCCATTCGGCGTCGTTCGATTTCTCGGTGTGGGAGATCTGGGGTCCGCTGCTGCACGGTGGCCGTGTGGTCGTGGTTCCGTTCGAGGTGTCGCGGTCTCCGGAGCGGTTCGCCCGGCTCCTTCGTGACGAGGGTGTGACGGTGCTGTCGCAGACCCCGTCCGCGTTCTACCAGCTCACCGCCGCCCACGACGACGATCCCGGCCTGGCGGACGGGCTGGCGCTGCGGTGGGTGGTGTTCGGCGGCGAGGCCCTGGACGTCGCGCGGGTGGCCGGTTGGCAGGCCGCGCACCCCCAGGTCGGCCTGATCAACATGTACGGGATCACCGAGACCACGGTGCATGTCACCTACCTTCCGGTCGATGAGGCGATCACGGCGCGTGGTTGGCGGGCGTCGCCGATCGGTGAGCCGATCGATGATCTGACGGTGCTGGTGCTGGACGAGCAGCTGCGTCCGGTGGGTCCGGGGATGCCGGGTGAGATGTATGTCGGTGGCGGGGGTGTGGCGCGCGGGTATGTGAACCGTCCCGCGTTGACCGCCGAGCGGTTCGTGGCCGACCCGTTCCATCCTGGTCGGCGTCTGTACCGCACGGGTGATCGGGCGCGTCGCCGCCCCGACGGGCGCCTGGAGTATCTGGGCCGGGTGGACGAGCAGGTCAAGATCCGCGGGTTCCGGATCGAGCCCGGGGAGATCCAGGCCGTCCTGACCGACCACCCTGCTGTCCGCGACGCGGTGGTGATGGCCCGCGAGGACGGCCCCGGCGGCAAACGCCTCGTCGCCTACCTCGTTCCGAGCGCGACGGAGCCCATCGATGTGGCGGCCGTCCGCGAGTTCGCCGGCTCCCGTCTCCCGAGGTTCATGGTTCCGGCCGCCTTCGTCGTCCTGGACGACGGGCTGCCACTGACGGCGAACGGCAAGGTCGATCGCCGTGCGCTGCCGGCCCCCGACGGGGTGGCGGAGGTCGCGACCGAGTTCGTCGCGCCGCGCACCGACACTGAACGGGCGCTGGCGGAGATCTGGCAGCAGGTCCTCGGCCTGGAACGCGTCGGAGCCGAGGACAACTTCTTCGAGCTCGGCGGCGACTCCATCCTCAGCCTGCAGATCGTTGCCCGTGCCCGCGCGGCCGGGCTGCGCGTCGAGATCGCCGACGTGTTCGCCCGCCAGACCGTCGCCGCACTCGCCGCCGTCACCCGACAGGACGACACACCCCGGACGGCCGCCCAGCAGGGATCGATCAGCGGCGCCGTCCCCCTCACCCCGATCCAGCACTGGTTCCTCTCCAGGGACATCGGCGAGCGCGACCAGTGGAACTGGTCCGGGATGTTCGAGCTGGTCACCGGCCTGGACTCCGAGGCGCTGGCGCGCGCGTTCGATGCGCTGGTCGCCCACCATGACGCGCTGCGGATGCGGCTGGCGTTCGACCCCGCGCAGAACCGGTGGGAGCAGCACAACGCCGAGACCGAGCGGCACGAGATCTTCAGCACCTTCGACGTGTCCGGCCTGCACGGCGAAGCCTTGGACGAGGCCGTCACCGCCCGGATGACCCAGGCCCAGACCTCGATCGACCTCGCCGGCGGTCCGCTGATCCGCGCCGTCCTGTTCGACCGCGGCGCCGAGCCGCCCTGGCTCGGCATCACCGTCCACCACCTCGTCATGGACGCCGTCTCCTGGAATGTGCTTCTCGAAGACCTGGGCACCGTTTACCAGGGCGGCGACCTGGGGGAGAAGACCACCTCGTTCAAGGACTGGGCAGAACGGCTGGAGGTGCTGGCCGGCGCGTCCTCGACGTTGGCGGAGTTACCCGAATGGCGTGACCGCCTGGAGCGGCAGCGTCCGCTGCCGGTGGACCTGGACGGCCCCAACACCGAGGATTCGACGCAGTCGGTCCGGGTGGAGCTGGACGCCGAGAACACCTCGGCGCTGCTGACACGTGCGCATCGCCCCTACCGCACGCAGATCAACGACCTGCTGCTGGCGGGTCTGCTGCGAGCGATGAGCAGGTGGAGCGGTGACCAGACGGTCGGCATCGACCTGGAGAGCCACGGCCGCGAAGCGCTCGGCGAGGACATCGACCTCTCGCGCACGGTCGGCTGGTTCACCTCCATCTATCCCGTCGCCCTCACCGCCCCCGATCTCGACGACCCGGCGCAGTTGATCACCTCGGTGAAGGAGCACCTGCGGGGCATCCCCCGGCGCGGCATCGGCTACGGCCTCCTGCGCCGCATGACCCCCGAACCCGCCGGCCCGCACGACCAGAAGCAGTTGCGCGAGATGCGCAAGCTGCCCGCCCCCGGGCTCCTGTTCAACTACCTCGGGACCGGCGCCACCGCCGAGGCCGCGGGCGGCCTGGTGACGGGGCGTCCGGCCGACGAGCTCGCCGGGCCCGCCATCGGGCCCGAGGTCGGGCGGAAACGCTCGCACCTGCTGCGCATCGAGGCGTTGCAGACCGGCGACGGTCGGCTGGCGGTCGAATGGTTCTACAGCGCCAACGTGCATCGCGCCGGCACCGTCCAGCAGCTGGCCGACGACTACATCACCGCGTTGCGCGAGCTGATCGAGCACTGCCTGTCCCCGGGCGCCGGCCGTCGCACCCCGTCCGACTTCCCGCTCGCGGCACTGGACCAGAACACACTCGACGCGCTCATCCGAGGCGGAGGAAAGATCCAGAATGGCTGACCAGATCCAGGACGTGTACCCGCTGGCGCCGGTGCAGCAGGGCATGCTGCTCCACGTCCTGCAAGCCCCCGCCGACGTCGAGGTCTACTGGGCCCAGGGACTCTACGAGTTCACCGGAGGTCTGAACGTCGAGGCGTTACGCCGGGCGTGGCAGTTCGTCGTGGACCGGCATCCCGCGCTGCGCACGGGATTCGTGTGGGAGGGCGTCCCGGAGCCGCTGCAGGTCGTCCACGCGAACGTGACGGTGCCGTTCGAGGTGCACGACTGGTCCGGCCTCGGCGAGGACGAGCGGCAGCGGCGGCTGGACGAGCTGACGGAGACCGACCGCGGGCTGGGCTTCGACCTGACCGCGCCGCCGCTCATGCGGCTGTACGTGATGAACCGGGGCGGCGGCCGATGGTGGATGCTGTGGAGCTTCCACCACATCTGCCTGGACGGGTGGAGCCTCCCGATCGTTCTGGACGAGCTCCAGGAGGCGTACGAGCACCACCTCCGCGGTGAACGTCCGAGCATGCCGCCGGCGCGCCCCTACCGGGACTTCATCCAGTGGCTCGCGGGCCAGGACGTGGAGAAGGCGAAGGGCTTCTGGCACGAGTACCTGGCCGGGATCGAGGCGCCGACGCCGCTGCCGGCCGACCGGGCCGCCGCCGACCACTGGGCGCAGGACCGGCGCCGCACCGAGCTGCCGGAGGACGTCACCCGGGGACTGTTCGAGCTGGCGCGCCGCGCCCGGGTGACGCTGAGCACGGTCGTCCAGGCGGGCTGGGCGCTGCTGCTGAGCCGCTACAGCGGTCAGAGCGACGTGGTGTTCGGACTCACGGTCTCGGGCCGCCCCGCACAGCTGCCGGGGATGGAGTCGATGGTGGGGATGTTCATCAACACCCTGCCGATGCGCACCGACGTCCGCTCCGGTGAGCCGTTCATCGAATGGCTGCGCCGTCTCCAGAGCATCCAGCTGGAGGCGCAGCGCTTCGACTACACCCCGCTCACCGAGATCCAGAAAGCGGCCCGGATCGCGCCCGGCACCCAGCTGTTCGACAGCGTCATGGTCGTCGGCAACTACCCCGAGGAGCAGGTCGCCGGCCGGGTCGACCCCGAGCAGGAGCAGGAATCCGGGGAACTGACCGGCCTCGACTCCACCGAGCAGAGCAACTATCCGCTGATGCTCGTCGTCGACCTGGAAACCCGCCTGCGGCTGGAAGTGGAGTTCTCGACGGCCGCCTTCGACGCGGCGACGGTCGAGCGGCTGCTGGAGCAGTTGAAGGTGCTGTTCGGGGCGGTCGCGGCCGATCCCGAGGTGGAGGTCGGCCGGGTGCCGTTGCAGTCGGCCGACGAGGGCCGCCGGCTGCTGCGGTTGGGTGACGCGGGCGACGCCGCGGACGCCGAACTCGTGTCGATGGTCGAACGCGTGCGGTTGTGGGCGGAGAAGTCTCCGGGCGCGGATGCGGTGGTGTGCGGGTCCGATCGATTGACGTTCGCTGAGTTGTGGGAGCGGTCGGGTCGGCTGGCCGGGGTGCTGGCCGGGCAAGGTGTGCGTGCTGAGGTCGGCGTTGGTGTGGCGTTGGGCCGGTCGGTGGATCTGGTGGTGGCGTTCGTCGGGGTGTTGCGGGCGGGTGGCGTGTACGTGCCGCTGCCTGCGGGATACCCGGCCGAGCGGCTGAGCCTGATGGCCGCCGATGGCGGTGTCGAGGTGGTCATCACCGATGGCACACGTCCAGACGCCGCCGCTGTCGGACGTTCGGTGGTGCAGATCGATCGGCTGCCCGAGTCGGCCGCTGTGGACGCGGTCGTCGATTTCGACGGTGCCGCCTATGTGGCGTTCACGTCGGGGTCGACGGGTGTGCCCAAGGGCGTGCTGGTGTCGCATCGGGGGCTGGCTGGTTATGCGGCTGCCTGGGAGGAGACCCTGGCCGGGCTGGACGACGAGCGTGGCCCGATGTTGTCGATGTCGGGTGTGGGTTTCGACGTTTCGGTGGGGGACCTGACGCGCGGTCTGTGCCTGGGCCGTGGTGTGGTGTTGGTCCCGGAGGCCGAGGGTGTGTCGGTCGAGACGCTGCATGAGGTGATCGCCCGCCACAAGGTCGGCATCGCGGAGATCGTCCCGGGTGTGCTGCTGCGTGAACTGGCGGCGTGGGCGCGCGAGGCCGGTGGTCTCGACAGCCTTCGCGTGGTGATCTCCGGTACCGATGTGTGGCGTTGGGACGCGCTGGTTGGTGCGGTGGGCACGGTCGCCCCGAACGCGGTGCCGGGCAACGTGTACGGGGTGACCGAGGCGGCGATCGACTCGCTGTTCATGCCCCTGACCGGTGACGGCGTGAGCGACGGCTTGGTTCCGGTGGGGCGTCCGCTGGCGGGCGTCCGGGCACTCGTGCTGGACGAGCGCATGCGGCCGAGCCCCGTTGGAGTGCCGGGTGAGTTGTTCATCGGTGGTGTCGGTGTCGCGCGCGGATATGTGAACCGTCCAGGGCTGACGGCCGAGCGGTTCGTGGCCGACCCGTTCCGACCGGGGGAGCGGCTGTACCGGACCGGGGACCGGGCCCGCTGGACCGCCGACGGATACGTCGACTTCCTCGGCCGGGTGGACGAGCAGGTCAAGATTCGGGGCTTCCGGATCGAGCCCGGTGAAGTCGAGGCTGTGCTGACCGATCACCCGACGGTCCGCGACGCGATCGTGGTCGCCCGAGACGACGGCCCCGGAGGAAAGCGCCTCGTCGCCTACCTGGTTCCGGCCGCGTCCGGAGCCGCCGAGATCGCTGCGATCCGCGAGTTCGCCGGTTCTCGCCTCCCGGCGTTCATGGTCCCGGCCGCCTTCGTGGTGCTGGACCAGGGGCTGCCGCTGACGGCGAACGGCAAGGTCGACCGCCGCGCACTCCCCGCCCCCGAAGCCGTGGCTGAGACGGCCGGGGAGTACGTGCCGCCGCGTACCGACACTGAGCGCGCTCTGGCGGAGATCTGGCAGCAGGTCCTCGGTGTCGAGCGTGTGGGCGTCGAGGACGACTTCTTCGAGCTGGGCGGCGACTCGATCCTGAGCCTGCAGATCGTCGCCCGAGCACGTTCCGCCGGGCTGCGCGTCGAGATCGCCGACGTCCTGACACGTCAGACGGTCGCCGCGCTCGCCTCGGTCACCAAGGACGCCGGCGAACCGACAGCCGTGGCCGAGCAAGGACGGGTCAGTGGCCCGGTGCCGCTCACCCCGATCGAGCACTGGTTCGTGGGTCAGGACATCGGTGACCGGGACCGCTGGAACTGGTCGGGCATGTTCGAGCTGGCCGCCGGCGTGGACCGCGAAGCACTGGCGAACGCGTTCAGCGTGCTGACGGCGCATCACGACGCGTTGCGGATGCGGCTGGCGTTCGATGCGGAGCGTCAGGAGTGGGCACAGCACAACGCCGAAACCGAACCGCACGACATCTTCACCACGTTCGATGTGTCGGGACTGCACGGCGAAGCGTTGGATGAAGCCGTCACGGGCCGGATGGACCAGGCCCAAGCGTCGCTCGATCTGGCTGGGGGGCCGCTGCTTCGGGCGGTGTTGTTCGAGCGGGGTGACCAGCCCGCGTGGTTGGGCATCACGGTTCATCACCTGGTCATGGACGGCGTCTCCTGGAACGTCCTGCTGGACGACCTCGACACCGCCTACCAGGACCAGGCACTCGGGCAGAAGACGACGTCTTTCCAGGTGTGGGCTGAGCACGTGCACGCTCTGGCCGACGAGCAGGCCACGTGGGCTGAGCTGCCCTACTGGCGCCACCAGTTGGAGCAGCAGCGTCCACTGCCAACAGACCTGGACGGCCCCAACACCGAAGACTCGACCCAGTCGGTCCGGGTGGAGTTGGACGCCGAGAGCACCTCGGCGCTGCTGACACGGGCGCACCGCGCCTACCGCACGCAGATCAACGACCTACTACTGGCCGGTCTCCTGCGCGCGGTCGGACAGTGGAGCGGGAACCAGTCGGTCGGCATCGACCTGGAAAGCCACGGCCGCGAAGCACTCGGCGGCGACATCGACCTTTCCCGCACGGTCGGCTGGTTCACCTCCATCTACCCCCTCGCCCTCACCACCCCCGACCTGTCTCTTATACGCATCTGACGC
>NZ_SMKY01000327.1 GCF_004349235.1 Actinomadura darangshiensis
CACGGGGCCGGGCACGCGGCGCTGCTGGTGGGGGCGGGGGTGGTGACCGCCGTCCCGCTGATGCTGTTCAACGCGTCGGCCATCCGGCTGCCGATGACCGCGATCGGCATGCTGCAGTATCTGGCGCCGGTGCTGCAGTTCCTCATCGGGGTGTTCGTCCAGCACGAGGAGATGCCGCCGAGCCGGTGGGCGGGATTCCTGCTGGTGTGGCTCGCACTGGTGACGCTGACATGGGACGGGTTGAGCGCCGGACGCCGGGAAGCGGTGCCCGAAATCGTCTAGAGAAGCTAGAGTTCCGGTCGTCGAATGCCGGATTCGAGGAGTTCCGTTGCGTCTGATCAGCGTCACCGTCCTGGGTGCGGCGCTCATCACGGCGGGGATGCTGGCACCGGCGACCGGCGGAGCGACCGGGCAGGACGCGGTCTCGGTGGAGCCGGCCAGGGCGCGACCTGGGGAAAAGGTCCGGATCTCGGTGCCTGGATGCAAGGGCCGGGGGCGGGTGGCGATGTCCGAGGCGTTCACCGGACATGCCGTGGACGGCGACGCCACCGTCAAACGGGACGCGACGCCCAGCACGTACCCGGTCGTGGCGCGCTGCGGGTCGCGGAAGGTGACCGGCGAGGTCCAGGTGGCGGGACGGGTGGCCTGGCCCGATCTCCTCCCCGTGGACCGGCGCGACCGATAAGCCCCTTAAGGTCCGTTTTTTCCCTTTTCGGCGCCCGCTACTCTGCGTGGCGATTCCCTGGCGCGGGTCCGCCACCTGGACAGACGCTGTCAGGGTGGCTCAACAGATGAGACAACCCGTCCAGCAAGTGATGGACGTCGCCCGATATGGGCTGATATTTCTTCCTTCGATCCCCTTGATCACGTCAAATGATCATGTGATACTTCCAGCGAAATATACAAATCGCCCAAGCCTCACAGACATGGACAGACATCTCTAATCGCCCACCGCTGCCTTGCGGACCGCGACCGCTAGGAGGCGGCGGACCGAGCGGTTCGTCTACACGCAAGGGGCAGTAGGAACGTGTCCGTTGACGCTGGTGCCTTCCCCACCCGGCGAGCGAAGAACTTCCCTCTCTACACCACGGTCTCCCGATTCGTCCGCGACCCGCTACGGGAGATCCTGCGCATCAGCACCGCGGCCGGCGGAGAGGTGGCGCGCCTCGATCTCGGCGCGTCCCACCCCTACGTGGTGACCCACCCCGACCACGTCCAGCAGGTGCTCAGCAAGGAGTCGCAGAACTTCGTCCGGGACGGCACGTTCTGGCGTCCTCTGTACGGCCTCTTCGGCGACAGCATCATGTCCGAGTACGCCGAGTGGGAGCTCAGCAAGCGGGTCCTGCAGCCGGTGTTCTCCACCCGCACCATCAGGTCCCTCAGCGACCACATGGCGCGGGCGATCAACGAGGCCGTCCGGCAGCTGGACGAGCCCGCGCGCGACGGCCGGCCCATCGAGGTGCTGCCGGAGATGGGGCGGATCGTCCACGACACCGTGATCAAGGTGCTGTTCGGCGACAAGATCCGGCAGGCGGAGGCAGACCGGCTGATCCCGGCGATGGAGAGGCTCGCCACCTCGATCGCGTTCCGCTTCCTGCTGCCGTTCGTCCCGAAGTCGATCCCGCTGCCCGGCGACCGCGCCTTCGCCGAGGGCCTGCGTGTCATGGACGAGACGCTCTACGAACTCGTCGAGCGGTTCCGATACGACGCCGGCGAGGGCTACGACATCTTCACCGCGCTGTGCAAGGCCCGGATGACCGAGGGCAGCGGCCTGGACGACCACTGGGTCCGTGACAATCTGCTCGCCATGTGGGCCACCAGCACCGAGACCACGACCGTGGCGCTGACCTGGCTGTGGCCGATGCTCGACCGGCAGCCCGAGATCACCGGGCGGCTGCGCGCGGAGATCGAGGAGGTCGTGGGGGACGAGGCCGTCCGGCCCGAGCACCTGCACAGGCTGCCGTACGTGAAGCAGGTCATCCAAGAACTCCTGCGCATGTATCCGGTCGGCTGGATCTTCCCTCGGATCGCGCTCGCCGATACCAGCATCGGCGGCGTCCCCGTCAAGGCCGGGCAGACCGTGCTGATCAGCCCGTTCCTCACCCACCGCCTCGGATCGGTGTGGGAGCGGCCGCTCGAATTCGACCCCGAGCGCTTCACCCCCGAGCAGAACCGCGCCCGTCACCGCTACGCCTACTACCCCTTCGGGGGCGGGCCGCACCAGTGCATCGGCAGGCACGTGTTCAACATGGAGGCGGAGCTGATCCTGACCGCCATCCTGAGCCGGTACCGCCCGTCGCTGCGGCCGACGGACGGCCCGGTCGAGGCGCGGATCGGCGCGACGCTCCGTCCCAACCAGCCGCTGTACCTGACCCTGGAGCGCCTGGAGCGGAGTCGATGACGGAGACCGCGTCCGACGAGCTCACCGACCCTCCTCATCCCTGCACCACTCCAGCACTTGACGCGGGCACGACCTGCGCCGTCGCCGGGCAGGTGCAGCGGCACATGCGCGCCTGGGCCGCGGAGCATCCCGCGCTGTACGACGCGAAGGCGTTCGATCCCGCGCTGTTCAGCACGCTCGCGCTCGCGGCGGCGTTCAGCGGCCCCGGGCTCACCGCCGGCCGGCTGCGCATGGCCAACCGGGTCTGCCTCTGGTGCTTCGGCCTCGACTGGCTGATCGACTACGCGGCGTCGTCCCGCGCGGAGGTGGCGGAGCTCGTCCGCCGGTGCGAGACGGCCGCCGACGGCGCGCCGGCCCCGGATGGCGCCTCCGCCGAGGACGAGCTGGCGCGTTTCCTCACCGATATCCGCGGCGAACTCGAGACCGAACCGACGTTTCCCGCTTTCCGCGACGTCTGGCGTGACGAGCTCCAGCGGATGCTCGACGCCATGGCACTCGAATTTGACTGGAAGGCCGCACGAGAAAGGGGCGAGCGCGGCCCGGCCTTCGAGGAGTACCTGGCGAACGCCGACAATCTGGGCTTCTCCTTCGTTCTCACCTCGCACTGGATCGTCTCCGGCGGCGGTGGGAACGTTCCGGTGGTACGTGAGGCGATCCGCGCCGTCCAGCGGGTGATCCGCCTGTTGAACGATCTCGGCACCTACGAGCGCGATGTCCAGTGGGGTGATCTGAACGCCCTGCTGCTCGACCGGCCGCGCGCCGAAGTCGAGGCACGGATCGGGGAACTGACCGGCGAGGCACGGGCACGGCTCCGGGACGCCGGGAAGAGCGTTCCAGAGTTGGCGGAGTACATGGAACGGCAGATGGACTTCTGCGCGGGCTTCTACGGCGTCACCGACTTCTGGGGCACGTTGTGAGCGTCGACGACCGTCCCGTTCCGAGAACCACCACCGCACCGTCCCGCCGGCCGGCACCCGCACGCCGCCACGACGACCTGGCCCACGCCGCCCGCGACCTCATCGGCGGGCTGGTCGCACACCCGTGGGGGCAGGTCTCGCCCTCGGTGTACGAGACCGGCCGCCTGGTCTCCTTCGCGCCATGGCTCCGCGGCCACGACCGGCGCATCGCCTATCTCCTCGGCACGCAGCGGCCGAACGGCACGTGGGGAGCCCCGAACGACGGGTACGCGCTCATCCCGACCCTGAGCGCGGTCGAGGCACTGCTCTCGGAGCTGACGGGAGCGGACGGCCGGAGGCGGGACGACCGCGTGTGCGCCCTCCACAGCGGGTGGCTGATGCGGGCGGCCGATCTCGGGCTGCGGGCGCTCGGCACGCGGATGTGCGGCCCCTCCGGGGAGTCCCTCGAACTGCCCGACCTGCCCGCGATCGAGCTGATCGCGCCGGCCCTGGTCGAGCGGATCAACGCCGCGCTGGCCCGGCTGACCGACCGTCCCGTGCCGGGGCTCGCCCCGTGGGCGGGACGTGAGCTCGGCGCCCCGGCGGGCCTGGACCGGACGAAGCTGAGCCTCGTGCGGGCCCTGCTCGGATCCGGCGCGGAGGTGCCGCAGAAGCTGATGCACGCCCTGGAGGTCGCCGGGGACGGGTCGGCCGGACCGGCGTGGCTGAGTCCCGAGCCGACCGGCACGATCGGCGCCTCGCCTGCGGCGACCGCGGTCTGGCTGGGGACGCGGGCGATGGACGAGCCGAGCAGCCCCGCTCGCTGGTATCTGGAGACCGTCGTCGACCAGCACGGCGGCCCGGTCCCGTGCGGCTTCCCGCTGACGGTGTTCGAGCGCGGCTGGGTGCTGGCGTGGCTGGTCCGCGCGGGCGTCCCCGTGACCGTCCCTCCGCGGCTCGTCCTCAGCCTGACGGCGCCGCTGGGCCCGGCGGGCACCCCGGCCGCGGACGGCCTGCCCGCGGACGCCGACACCACCGCCGGCGCGCTGTACGCGCTCGCCCTGCTCGGTGCGCCGCACCGGCCGGACTCGCTCTACGCCTACGAGACCGACTCCCATTTCTGCACGTGGCAGGGCGAGGACGGGGCGTCGATCACGACCAACGCGCACGTCCTGGAGGCGTTCGGGCAGTACCTCGCCACCGGCCTGGCCGACGCGGAGGCACCGCGCTACTCGGCGACCACGGCGAAGGTCGCGCGCTGGCTCCGCGGGCAGCAGCGGCCGGACGGCGGCTGGTCGGACCGGTGGCACGCATCCCCCCACTACGCGACCGCGTGCAGCGCGATCGCGCTGGCGATGTTCGGCGGGGAGGACTCCCGCCCGTCGGTCGCCGCGGCCAGGCGCTGGGTCCTCGGGACGCAGCGGCCGGACGGGGCGTGGGGGCGCTGGGAAGGCACCGCCGAGGAGACGGCCTACGCCGTCCAGCTCCTGACGTTGACGACCGCGGCGTCCGGCGCCGAAGCCGACGCCGCCCGGAACGCCGTGTCACGGGCCGTACCGCACCTGATGCGTTCGCTGACCGGCGAGGACGCGCACGAGCCCGCGCTGTGGCACGACAAGGACCTCTACAAGCCTTCGGCGATCGTCCGGGCGGCGGTGCTGGCCGCGCTCCACCTCGCCCGCGAGATCCCGGGCGAGGCGTCCGCCGCAACCCGTGCTACCGAGTGAAATAGGCCACACCGGTGGACCCGACACACCCCTCGAAAAGCGACAAAGTGCCTGCCGTTGACGATTCACCTTGAGGGGTTATGGTCATGTTGCTAGTCTTCCATGCCGTATGGAACGGCGGCTAGCCGTCGCCCTTGCACCCACCATCGCGCGATCCGCACCGGGCTAATCCTGGCAGCAGCGGGTTGCGAGCCAATTCACATATTGTTGGGGCGATTGTAATGCGCTTCCGCAACTCGCGCCTGAGAACCAAGATCACGGCCCTGTTGCTTTCCCTCGTGGCACTCTGGAGTTTCGCCGCGTGGGTGACCCTGCGCGAGGGCGTCAATCTGCTGGGCGTCAGCGCGCTGGACAGCGCCCTCGCCCAGCCGACCGACCCGCTCCTCGCCGACCTGCAGCGGGAACGCCGGCTGTCGGTGGTCCAGATCGCCAGGCCGAGCGCCGCCAACAGGTCGGCGCTGCAGGCGCAGCGCACGCGGACGGACAAGACACGCGCCAAGGCGGTCGAACTCGCGCGCGGCGGCAACGTCTCCCGCTTCGGCGGCGACACGCTCGAACGGCGCGTCGACCAGATGCTCGTCCGTTTGCGGGCCGTGGACGCGACCCGGCGCTCCGTCGACGCCGGATCGGGCGACCACGGCCGCGTCGCGAACGGATATTCCGAGGTCATCGACTCCATTTTCCGCGTCTACGATTCGCTCGCGACGCTGGACGACAAGGATTTCGCCCGCGACACCCGCTCGCTGCTGGAACTCAACCGCATGTGGGAACTGCTTTCCCAGGAAGACGCTTTGCTGGCGAGTTCCCTCGCGGTCGGCCGGATCACGCAGCCCGAGCTCATCACGTTCACCCAGACGGTCGGCACCCGCCGGCACAACACCGCGCAGACGCTCGCCGACATTCAGGACTCCGACCGGACCCTCTATGACGGACTGACCAAAAGCCGGAAGCTCGCCCAGGTGCAGGCACTCGAAGACGAGGTCATGCAGAACCGGCGGGCTCCCACGGCGAAACAGAACCGCGCCCTGGCACGCCCCTCGGTGACCGCCGACCAATGGAGCGCCGCCGCCGAGCCCGCCCTCGACGAGATGCGCAACACCATCCAGGCCTCCGGTGACCGCCTCGTCGACCGCGCCAAGCCCATCGCCGTCGGCGTCATCATCCGGCTGCTGCTGGCCGGTGGCCTCGGCCTGCTGGCCGTCGTCGCGTCCATCATCGTGTCGATCACCACGGCGCGCGCCCTCGTCCAGCAGCTCGAACGGCTGCGCGGCGCCGCCTGGGAGCTGGCCGAGCAGCGGCTGCCCGGCGTCGTCGAACGGCTCGGGCACGGCGAGAAGGTGGACGTCGCCGTCGAGGCGCCGCCATTGCAGTTCGGCGCCGACGAGATCGGGCAGGTGGGACGCGCGTTCAACGCCGTCCAGGAGACCGCGATCCGCACCGCCGTCGAGCAGGCCGAACTGCGCCGCGGCATCCGCGACGTCCTGCTCAGCCTGGCCCGCCGCACCCAGACGCTGGTGCACCGGCAGCTCACCATGCTGGACACCATGGAGCGCCGCCGCGACATCGAGGTCAAGGAGCTGGAGGAGCTGTTCCGGCTCGACCACCTCGCGACCCGCATGCGGCGCAACGCCGAGAACCTCATCGTGCTGTCCGGCTCCCTGCCCGCCCGCGGCTGGCGCAACGCCGTCCCGATGGTGGACGTCGTCCGCGCCGCGGTCGGCGAGGTCGAGGACTACACCCGCGTCACCGTGCTCCCGTTCGGCCCCGTCGACCTCGCCGGACGCGCGGTCGGCGACGTCACCCACCTGCTCGCCGAGCTGATCGAGAACGCGGTGTCGTTCTCCCCGCCCGACACCATCGTGCAGATCGGCGGCCACCTCGTCGCCAGCGGCTTCGCCATCGACATCGAGGACCGCGGGCTCGGCATGACCGACGACAAGCTCGTCGAGATCAACGGCCGGATCGCCGACCCGCCCGACTTCAACCTGCAGAGCTCGGTCCAGCTGGGCCTGTTCGTGGTCAGCAAGCTCGCCGAGCGCTACAACCTCCAGGTCTCGCTGAAGCGGTCCGCCTACGGCGGCACCACCGCGGTCGTCGTCATCCCCCGCGACCTGATCGTCGAGCAGGGCCCGGCGCCCGTCCCGGCCGGCACCACCACCCGGAACGGCCTTGAGGTGCGCCGCCCCGCCGCGGTCGGCGCGGTCGCGGGCGCCACCACGACGACGCTCCCGCCCGCGGGCACCGGCCCCGCGCTGGTGGCGGTTCCCCCGCCCGCACCGGAGGAACCGGCCACGCGGACGCCCGCCCCCCTGCCGGAGGCGGAGCCCGTGCGGCAGGACGACGTCCCCGCGGACGGCGGACGTCCCGACACCATCGAGCCGGAGGACCAGTCACCCGTGCCCGACAACTCCACCACACCGTCCGGTCTCCCCGTCCGGGTGCCGCAGGCGAACCTCGCCGAGCCCCTGCGCGCCGACGGGCCCGCCGCCGCGCAGGAGCCGGACGAGCCCGACGACCCGGGCCGCTCCCCCGCGGAGATCCAGCGGATCATGGGCTCCTACCAGCGCGGCACCCAGCGGGGCCGCTCCGACGCGGCCCGGTCGGACCAGAGCGGCGAGACCCTCGGCACCAACGCAGCGGAAGGCGAGGCAGATCAGTGACGCAGAAGGCCGGTTCCACCTCCGATCTGGGCTGGTTGCTGGACGACCTGATCCATCGGCTGCCGCACACCCGCAGCGCGGTCGTGCTGTCGGCCGACGGCCTGCTCATGGCGTCTTCCGAAGGCATCACGCAGGACGACGGTGAGCACCTCGCCGCCGTCGCCGCCGGGATCCAGAGCCTCGCCAAGGGCGCCGGCACCCGCTTCGGGGGCGGCCCCGTCCGGCAGACGATCGTCGAGATGCAGTCGGCGTTCATGCTGGTCACGGTGGCCGGCAAGGGCGCCTGCCTCGCCGTCCTCGCCACCGAGGACGCCGACGTCGGCCTGATCGCCTACGAGATGGCGATGCTGGTCACCGCCATGGGGCACCACCTGACGTCGCCGTCGCGCTCGGAGTCCGCCGCGGAGGGCCGCCCGACATGATGCCACCCGAGGACCCGGCGCAGGACCACTGGCCGGAGGATCCGGCGACCCAGCGGCCCGCCCAGGACCGGTTCCTGGACGAGAACGCCGGCCCCATGGTCCGGCCGTACGTGATGACCAGCGGCCGCATCGAGCCGACCCGCGGCAAGTTCGACCTCATCACCCTGGTGGTGGCGGTCGGTCCCGAGCCCGAGGGCGCGATCGGCCTCGGCCCCGAGCACCTGGCCATCATCCGGCTCTGCCAGTCGGTGCTCTCGGTCGCCGAGATCACCGGCCACCTCGACCTCCCCGTCGCGACCGTGCGGGTGATGCTCGGCGACCTGCTCGACAAGGGTTTCGTCTCCATGCAGGAACCCGAACCGGAGGCGGACATGCACGACATCAGGCTCTACAAGGCGGTGATCGATGGTCTCCGGGCCCTCTAGAGGCGTGCGCGCCCGCCGGCTCCCCACCGCGGTCAAGATCGTGATCGCGGGCGGTTTCGGGGTCGGCAAGACCACGATGGTGGGCACGGTCTCCGAGACCCAGCCGCTGCGCACCGAGGAACTCCTCACCGACGAGAGCATCGGTGTGGACGACATCTCCGGCGTGGAGCGCAAGGACACCACCACGGTCGCGATGGACTTCGGCCGCATCACCATGCGGAACGAGTACGTCCTCTACCTGTTCGGCACCCCCGGCCAGGAGCGCTTCTGGTTCATGTGGGACGAGGTCTCCATCGGCGCCCTCGGTGCCGTCGTCCTCGCCGACACCCGCCGCCTGTCCGACTGCTTCCCGTCGGTCGACTACTTCGAGCGCCGCGGCACCCCGTTCGTCGTCGCCGTCAACTGCTTCGAGGGCGCCAAGCGCTTCGACCTTGCGGAGATCCAGGTGGCCCTCAACCTCGGCCCCAAGGTCCCCGTCATGCTCTGCGACGCCCGCAGCCTCGACTCGTGCAGGCAGGTCCTCATCGACCTGGTCCTGCACGCCATGAAGTCCCGCGGCCTCACCGAAGAACCAGAACCCCAGAACGCCTGAGAACCAGCCAAGAGAAGAGGCCGCGCGATCGCGCGGCCTCTTCTCTTTGGTCAGCCTGTTCTTGTTATCACGTAGTCGCAGAGG
>NZ_SMKY01000328.1 GCF_004349235.1 Actinomadura darangshiensis
GTGAGGGGGGTGTCCGAGACCGCCTTGCGGTAGGCGGTCGTGTCGTACCGCCAAGGGCGCCAGCCGATGCGGGCGTGGACGGCGGCGGCGATCGAGGCCCCGCCCCAGTCGAAGTCGCCGTGGTAGAGGAACTCGGCGCCGCCTTCCGCGAGGAGTTCCAGGAGGCGCCAGACGGCCGTGGACGGGCGGCCGTTGCAGCAGACCAGGGGCGGGCAGGACGGGCCCAGGGCGTCGGCCGCGGCCGCCACCACGACCGGGTTCTCGCAGATGCGGACGACTCCGGCGTCCACCGGGGACGCGTGGCGGCGGAGTTGGCGGAGGGTGAGCGATACGGGCTCGCCCCGCATGGCGGCGAGCATCCGGCCGGTGGGGGAGTGCGGATCACCGGGCAGACCCAGGCACAGGACGGTGGAGGAGAGCTCGTCCAGGTGCACGCCGACCGCCGCCCAGGTTTCGCGGCGGGACTCGGCGCCGCCGTCCGAGCGGAACGGCAGGCCGGTGAGGGCGCGGGCGGACGAGAGGGCCAGTGTGGCGAGCGGGCCGTCGTCCAATGCGTGGGCGTGGCCGCAGGTTTCGGCGGCGAACCGGCCCAGGGGAATGTCGGGAGACGGCAGGCGGCGCACCACGGCGGCGAGTGCGGCGAGGACTTCGGCGGCTTCGGCGGGGCCGGGTGCCAGGCGGCGGACGAGCCCGGTCGCGTCCAGCCGGGCGCGCCACCCGGCCAGTTCGGGACGGGCGCAGAGGGCCTCGTCCAGCGGGGCGAACGCCGCCGCCCAGGCGGCGGCCGTTTCGGCGCTCTCGCGGGCCAGGTCGCGGACGGGACCGTCCAGGGACTCGACGGCGGCGGCGAGCCCGTGCGGGGACGCGCCGCTCGTGCGGAGAACGCGGTCGACCTCGGCGAGCGACACCGACAGGGAGGTGCCGGTACCCGCGCGGCGGCCAAGGAGGAGTTCGACCGCGCGCCGTTCGGACGGCGCGGCCCCCGCCAGGGTGACCTTGCCGGTGAGCGGGGTGCCGCGTTCCAGGCGGGAACGGACGCGCCGCACCAGCCAGGCGGTGTCCGGACCGCCGAGCAGGCGGCGGAGGCGGTCGTCGGTCATCCGAAGATGTCCGTCTGGCCGAGCACGGGTTCCCCGGGCACGTCGGCGCGGGTGCGTTCGCGGCCGTCCCAGCGCCATGGCGTCACCAGGACGGCGTCGATGCCGTCGCGGCGGGACAGCTGGCAGATCGACAGGCCCGGCACCTGCGGGTAGCAGCCCCATTCGCGTTCGCTCGTCATGACCACGTCCATGTCGAAGGTGGCGAGCAGGCCGAGGCATTTGGCGCGCGAGTCGTCGTCCACACCCGCGAACGCCTCGTCCAGCGCGACGAGACGCGGCGCGTAGGGGTTGCCCGCCGACTTGTAGTGCGCGGACGCGGCGGCGAACAGGGGGACCGAAGCGGCCAGCACCCGCTCCCCACCCGACGCCGGGCCGGTCGCGGGGCGCCACTGCCCGTCCTGGAGCCGCTGGATCGTGAACGCGTGCCACGACCGGTAGTCCAGCGCACGGGTGAGCTGCTCGGTCCAGCCGGACGCCGGGTTGCCGGCGTGCTCGCGGTTGATCTGCTCCTGGAGGAACCGGCCGACGGCGGCGCGGTCGTCGCCCGACCAGGCGTCGATGGTCTGCCGCAGCTTCTCCCGGACGCGGTCGAGGCCCTCGGGGGCGTCCTTCGCGGGCCGCCAGACGAGCCGCAGCCGCATCCCGGTGGACGTCGGGCGGGACGTCAGCTCGGCGTTCATCTCCCGCACCTCGCCCTCGGCGGCGGCGATGAGCTCTTGGAGGGTGCCCGCGACCTCGTTCAGCAGGTGGTTCTCCAGGATCTCCCGCTCGCGGGCCGACAGGAGGCGTGCGCGCTGCCCGGTCTCGGCGTCCAGGGCGTCCGCCAGGCCGGGGACGTCGCGGCTGCGGCCCTGGAACAGCACGTCCACGACCATGATCCCGTCGTGGAGGGTGAGCCCGACCGAGTGCCCGTGCCGGGACATCGCGTCCGACAGCAGCTTGTGCTCCTCGGTGACCTTCCGCTGAACGCGGTCCCACGGGCCGTCGCCGTCGTCCACCGCGCCGAGTTCGGTGTTGACGGCGCGGGCGAGCAGGACGGCCGGGCTGGCCGCCCACTCCTCGGACGGGTCGGGGACGTCCATGGCGGGGACCGCGACGGGCAGCAGGCCGGTGGCGGCGAACGCGCGGAACTCCGCCACCGCCTTGTCGCGGGCCTCGGCCGCCTCGGTGATCTGCGCGTTCAGCCTGTCGCGGTTCCCCTCGGCCCTGCCGCGCTCCTCCAGCGCCGACCGCTCCCGGTCGCGTGCGCGCGACTCGGCGCGTTCCCGGTCGACGAGCGCCTGCTTGACCTCCTCCAGCCGCCGGAACAGCTCCTCGACGGCGGCGCCCGCCGTCTCGACCAGCGCCCGGTGCTCCTCGGCGGCGGCGGCGGCCTGCCCGCGCGCCTCCGCGGCCCGCTCCGCCGCCTCGTTCAGCCGTTCCAGGACGTGGCGCAGTTCGTCGGCGGCTTCACGCGCGGTGTCGCGCGCCGACAGGAAGGCCCGCGCGGCGGGCCACAGTTCGGCCAGCGCCAGCCGGTAGCCGCCGATCGCTTCGCGCACCCGCGCGAGCTCCGGTTCGCGGTCCGGCAGGCCGACGTCCGAGGCGAACTCGGCGGCGTGTTCCGCCGCCTCGGTGACCTCGGTGCGCCGGCGTGTCACGATCTCCTGCGCGCGCGTGTGCTCGCCGTCCAGGTCCCGCCGCCTACGGTGCTCCCCGGCGAGCCGGACATGGGCGTCGCGAAGGCCGGTGTCGCGGGGGACGGCCCGGTGCTCGGCGGTCAGCGTCTCCCGCCGTACCGCCAGCTCTTCCAGTTCCTCGCCCAGGGCCGCGATCCGGGACCGGGTCCCGGCGAGGTCGGCGCGAAGCCGGGCGATCCTGGCGCGGCGGGCGGCCTCCCGGGCGCCCTCCCCGATGAAGTCGGCGCTGTCCTTGTGCCAGGAGCCGCCGAGGACGCCGTTCGCCCACCGGCCGTCCACGGCGACCCACGTCCGCGCGCCCGGCCCGAGGCCCAGCCCGGCGAGGACGGCGTGCACCGCGTCATCGGCCAGCGCGGCGGCCTGCGAGTCGGCGCGGTCGACGGCGGGACGCAGCACCAGTGCGCACGACGGCCCGTGGACCGCCTCGCCGGTCAGCACGAACGTGTCGTCCTCGCCGTGCAGCGTCCCGTCCGGCGTCACCCAGGCGTCGAGGATGCCGGACGCCTCCAGCGCGGCCTCCAGCCCGGCCCGGTGGTCGGCGGGCACCGTGTCGGCGAAGTCGACGACCTTCCACAGCGGTGCGCCCGGCCGGTCTTCGCGGGAGGCGGTGCGCGTGTACGGGACTGGCGGGACGTCGTGCCCGCCGGACTCCAGCCGCCCGATCTCCTCCAGCAGCGACGTCTCGGTGTCCCGTTCGGCCCGCAGCCGGGACTCCGCGTCCGCGGCCCGGCCGCCGAGCGCGGCCGTGGCCTCGCGGGCGGCGTCGTCCACGGCGGTCGCCGCCGGGTTGCGCCCCTCGGCGGTCCCGGCCCATTCCTCCAGCTCCGCCAGGAGCGCGTCCGGGTCGTCCACCCGGATCTCGGCGAGCCCCGCCAGGTAGGTGACGTAGGCGTCCAGCAGCTCCGCCGCACCCGTCCGGGTCTCCGCTTCCGCCGAGGAGATCCGCTCGGCCGCGGCCTGCAGTTCGCCGACGAGCCGTTCCGTTTCGGCGGTGGCGGTCTCCAGCCGGGCCCGCGCGGCGGTGACCGCGGCCAGCAGCCGGTCCAGTTCGGCGAGGGCGCGGGACAGGTCGTCGGCCAGCGAACCGGTGACGCGCCGCGCACCGGCGAGGTCGGCCTCCCAGCCGTCCATCGCCTCCGCGTGGGCGGTCCCGCAGCCGGCCGCCGCCGCCAGCGCGGCCGAACCGTCCCGGACGGTGCCGAAGGACGTTTCGGCCTCGCCCTCCTGCCCCCGCGTCCTCTCGGCCCGGTGCCGCTTTCGCGCCGCCTCGGCGGACAGATCGCCGCGGTCGCGTTCCCGTGCCGTCGCATACGCGTCGCGGCGCCGGGCATCCTCGCCCATCTGCTCGATGCGCTCGGCGTCGCGCATCTCCGGGCTGGCGTCGAGCGCCTGCCTGCGGGCCTCCAGCCGGGTCCTGTCCGCCGCCAGCTCCGCCAGCAGCCCCGCCGCCTCCGCCAGCTCGGTGTCGGCCGCCGTGAAGCGCGCCTCCTCCTCGGTGAGATCCCGGTTCAGGTGCTCGTACCTGCTGTGCGCGAGGCGCGGCCCGGCGGCCTTCCGCTTCGCGGCGATCCGGGCATACCGGGTGTAGTGCCCGAGGAAATCGGTGGCGGCCTTGTGGGCCTCCTCCAGACCGCGCAGTGCGTCCCGCTCCTCGTCGAGGCCGCGGAACGCCTCCGCGACCGTCATGATCAGTGCGGGGCTGAGCGGTGGCAGCGCCTCCGTCAGCGCCCGCGACAGCAGCCGCTCGTCCGGCTTCTTCGACAACTGCGGCTGCCGCAGCTGGATCAGCAGGTTGACCAGGGCCTCGTAGCGGTGCTCGCCGAGGCCGAACAGCACGTCGTCCACGGCCCGCCGGTAGTCCGACGCCCGGTCGTAGACGATGCCGTGCCCGTCCACGGCCTCGCGCAGCTTCTCCCGCGTGAGGGACACGCCGCCGTCCGAGACGAGCGACAGGTCTTCGCCGACGCGGCGCGTGGTGACGAAGAACCAGTGCCGGACGATGCCGCGGTCCTTCACCGCCTTCAGCCCGCAGCCCAGCGTCCGGTACTCCGCCGTCCCGTCGGGGTGGCGGCGGCCGAACTCCAGCCACGTGTAGCCGAGCCGCTCCGGATGGGGATGCTTCCCGCCGAGCAGCAGGTTCCACTCCATCCGCTTCTGCCGGTCGCCGTCCGGCTCGACGCGGTGCGGGGACAGCTCGCCGTCCAGCAGGAACGGCAGCGTCAGCGCCAGCACCTTCGACTTGCCGGTGCCGTTGTTGCCGCGCAGCAGCAGCCGCCCGTCATGGAACCGGAACTCCTCGACGTCGTAGTAGAACATGTCGACCAGCCCGGCGCGCAGCGGCTTCCAGCGCTCGGACGTCGGAACGGGCGTCCCGCTCACTTCACGGCTCCCCTCGTCTCCCGGACGGTCGGTTCCTCCACGGCATAGCGTGCGATCGCGGGACGTGCCCGGACCCGGCCGTCCGGCAGCACCTTCACCAGCCGCAGGGCGGCCAGCTTCCCGAGCGCGATGTCCAGCAGTTCCCCTTCGGCGCCCGGCTCCGTCACGCCCTTGCGCCAGAACGACCTGTGCCGCGCCGCCGCGTCCCGGACGAACGCCTCCAGTTCGCCCCGCCCCGCCTCGTCGCGCCCGGACAGGTACTCGGCGACCAGCAGCGTCGCATGCCCGTCGGTGCGCTGCTCGGGCATCCGCACGTCGGTCAGGTCGTCGTCGGGATCCACCATCGCGATGCCCTCGGCGCGCAGCTCGGGGACGAGCCCCGTCGCCTCCTCGATCCGGCGGGTGATCGCGGCTCGCTGCGAGACCAGGTAGCCGCGCTCGGCGTCGTCCAGGTCGGCGTAGTAGACCACCGGATCCTCCAGGAGCCGCCGGGTCAGCCCGCGCCGCAGCGCCCGGTTGCGCAGCTCGTCGGTGTCGGGGACGGGTTCGTCGGTCAGCTCCGCGAGCCGCTCCCCGAACCCTTCCGCGACCACCGTCGAAGGCCCGCGCACGCCGGTGAGCAGCGCCGCGAGGACGACCCGGCGCACGTCGTACAGGACGTCGCCGGTCGCCGACAGATACGACTCCTCGTCCCCGGACACCCGCCGCAGCACCCCCCAGCCGATCAGCAACCGCACCACCGCGACCAGGTCGGACCGCTCCGCCCGGCTGTCCAGGGAGAACGGGAACGCCAGATCGGGTTCGGCGGCCGCGTTCAGCACCTCCTCGGCGAGGCGGCCGAGCGTCGTCTGCGCATCGGCCCGCTCCAGGACCGCCAGCGCCAGGCAAAGCACGACATAGCGGCGGCGGCCGAACGGCTCCCCGGCCTTGCCGCGCGCCGGATGCGTCCCGTCGTCCAAGGTGGGCGCCGTCTTGAACAGGCGGGCCGTCTCGGCGTCCACCTGGAGGCGCCAGCCCGTCTCGCGGCTCAGCCAGTCCCGCAGCTCCGACTGGTGCCGGCGGACGAGGATGAGGTCCTCCGGCTCGGACTCGACCGTCAGCAGCGGACGCTTCAGGAGGGCCCGCAGCGCCGACCGCCGCCGCGCGAGGTCGTCGTCGCTCACGTTCCGCTTCCGTTCAGGTCGGTGATCTCGATGAGGTGCTCCGGGCCGGTGAGCACGCCGTCCTCGGTGACGACCCGTGCCTCCCCGCCGCCGGGAACCAGCGACAGGCGCACCTCCATCGACCCGTCGCCGGTGAGCGCCTTCACCTCGGTGTCGCCCGGCAGCCGCGCCGCCAGCGCGTCCCCCAGCAGCCCCAGGAACAGCCGGAACGCCCGCGGGTCGAGCACGCCCAGCTCCGAAAGCAGCACTGGCCCGCCGGTGCGCAGCCGCGCCCGCGCCGCCGCCGTCTCGGCCGCCTCCTGGTCGGCGCGCTCGCGCAGCAGCCGCCGCAACTCCGACCGGTCCTGGACGCGGTTGGGCTTGCCGCGCCGCTCGTAGGAGCCGGTCCGGCGCAGCTGCGGCGAGATCCGCACCGACGGCGCCTCGGCCCACGCGAGTCCCTGCGGCGCCTCCGCCTCCCACGCCGCCACGGTCGCGGCGGTGACGGTGAGGTGCCGCGCGGAGGTCAACCCGAACGCCGCCCGCCACAGCCAGTGCATCGCCTCCTCGTCCGGTGCCTCGGCGAACCAGCGGGCCAGCGCGCGGAAGTCGGCGGACCGGTCCGACCGGCCCGAGCGCCGCTCGTTCAGCAGCCCCACCGTGTCGACCAGCTGCTTGATCGCGGTCACCGCCGAGTGCCGCAGCAGCCGCGCCTGGGAGGGGCGGGCGGCGCCACCGGACACGAACCAGTCCCGCAGACCCCGCCACCGGTTGCGCCACGACTCCAGCGCGGCGGCCTCGGCCCGGCCGAACGCCTCGGCGGCGTCCGCGCCCTCCGGCACCGCGTCGGACGCCTCCCGCCGCGCCGCCGCGGTCAGTAGCCGGTCGTGGCCGCGCGCCTCCACCTCGTCCAGCAGGGCCGCGATCCGCGCACCCGAGTTGGCGAGGTCGGCGATGAACCGGTTGATGTAGTCGATCAGTCGTTCCTTGTAGGCGATGAAGCCGTCCACGTCGCCGTCGGAGAAGTCGATCGCCCGGCGCAGCGACGCCATGAACGCCTGCGCGTTGTCGGCGAGCGAGGAGAACCGCTCGGCCAGCGTCAGCAGCAGCAGATGGACCTTGGCGGGGTCAGGGTCGGCCTCGTCCGCCAGCGCCGACAGCGCCGCGAGCCGGTCGGCGATGTCGGCGAGCGCCACCGACTGCAGCACGCCGCGCTGCCCGATCGCCTCCTCGTAGAACGCGATGGCCTGCTCGGCGGCATGACCGGCCGCGGTGAGCTGGAACAGGAACCGCTTGCGGTGGAAGTCCTCGACGGTCGTCACGCGGCCGGTGTCAGCGTCGGCCCGCAGGTTGCCCCAGTCGACGAGCTTGTCCAGCGCCTGGCCGAGCTGCTCGTCGCTCTCGCGGCGCAGCTCGGCCGCTACGTCCTCGGGCCGCAGGTGGACGACGAAGCGCTCCTTGGCCCGCGCGAACGACCGCAGCACGTCCCGGTACAGGGACGCGTTCGGCGCGCTCAGATGGGCGAAGGGCTGTGGTCCGTCCGGCCCCGAGTCCAGATCAGTCACCGCATCATTGTGGTGCCTGGACGGGGATGCGCGTGCCGACTCGCCCCTTCCGTCCGGGTCCGGTCCAGGCGGGGGCCGCCGGTCTTCGGTGTCGTGTCAGGGGCGGGTGCGTGCCCCGAAGACGCCGATGCCGTTGGCGACCTCGCGTTCCGCCCCGTCCGACGGGGTATTGCGGACGGTCACCGAGGACGCGCCGGGGACGCGCGAGACGAACGTCGAGGAGCCGCCGCCGTCGAGGTTCACGCCGTCGTCGGCACCCGCCTTCTTCAACAGGGACGCCAGTTCGGCCACCGTCACGCCGCCGCTCTGCAGTGACCGGCCGTCCGCCACGACGAGGTACAGGTGCCGCCCGTCGCGGCTGACGCCGGCGGCGGTGCGCGGCTCGGGGCCGTTGGGGCTCAGGCCGTCCAGCGGCTCGCCGTTCCGCAGGACCGGGAACCCGCTGACGGCGACCCGGAACCGGACCGGCCCGGTGAACCGGTAGGACACCCGCACCCGGTCACCGGGCTTGAGGCGGCGCAGCGCGTCCGCGCCCTCCTCCCGTCCGACGAGCACGGTGGTGTCCCTGGGGATCGCGCCCGCGCCCACCGCGTCCGCGACCTTCGCCACCACGCCCCGCCGGACGGTCACCTCGGCGGTGTTGGTGCTGCACGGGTCGTTGCGCACCTTGTCCGTCCCGCAGACCGCACGCAGACGGGACACATCACCCCATCGGGAGTCGAACACCCCGGCGCTTCCGACCGGGAGCGCGTACTGGTTGAGCCCGCGAAGCGCGATGGACGTCTTCCCAGACCGTGCGGTCCCGGTGAGGTGCAGCCGCGCGACGTGCCCGCGCCGGTCGGTGCCGACACCGATGACGTCCTCGGCGGACGTGCCCGGCGGCAGCCCCGGCCCGAACCGCTGCCCGTCCGGCACCGCCCCCTTGAGCGGACGGCCGCCGTCCACCTCAGGCCCGGACGAGGAACCCGTCGGCACCACCCCGGGATGCGTCTCGCTGATGTTGAAGAAGTCGCCGTTCACTCCGGCCACCGCTCGCTGCGCGCCCGCCATCTCCGACACCGTCCGCCGCGCCGCGACCACCGGAGGGTGCAGCAGCCCGACCTTCGCCCGCGGGTTGCGCAGGTCGACGTCCAGCAGGTCGCCCAGCACCGGCCCGCCGCTCCCGGACGTCTCGAACCTCCGGAAGGTCACCCCGGGCGCCGTCCGCTCCACCGCCGTGAACCGCACCTCCCCGACCTCGGCCGACGAGGGCAGCGCCCGTGCCCGCACGTCCGGCCGCTCCCCCGACCCGGCCCCGTCCACGCC
>NZ_SMKY01000329.1 GCF_004349235.1 Actinomadura darangshiensis
ACCCCAAGGACGATCAGCCCCGCCCCGGTGCAAGGAGGCCGCACATGGCAGAGACCCAGACCGAACCGGGCGGCGGCCACCGCGCGTCGCGCACCCGGCGGCTCACGGCCGGCGCCGCCGCGGCCCGCCGCCGCACCGTCGGCGTCGTCGCCACCGTGATCTCCGTCGTCACCACGCTGGTCGTGCTGGTCCTGGCCGTGCACATCGTGTTCGTGGCGTTCGAGGCCAACACGGCGAACGACCTCGTCCGCTGGTTCGGCGACCGCGCCACCGACCTGTGCTGGCAGTTCAAGGACGTCTTCCAGCCCGAGAACCGCAAGACGGAGGTCGCCGTCAACTACGGCCTGGCCGCACTCGTCTACCTGGTGGTCGGCCGGATCCTCGTCGGCCTCGTCCGCCGGCTGGCCTAGTCGCGGCCCGGGAAGCGGACCTCGTTGAAAGGCCAGGCGGCGGTCACCCAGGTGCGGACGAACTCCTCCAGCTCCTTGTCCAGGATGGAGTTCTCCTCGTCCGCGCGCACCCAGAAGACCACGACGGCGTCGGCGCCCGGCTCGTCGGACGGGGCGACGTGGATGCGGCCGAGCTGCCGCTCCCCGTCCGGCGTGGTCACGACGTAGCTGAACGAGCGGCGCAGCTGCCCCTGCTTCTGCAGCCACGCGACGTCGATCAGGGCCTGCTCGAAGGTGAACTCGTGGTCGGGCCAGCCCCACTCGGGCCCGAACCGGCCGGCCAGCCGGTCCAGGCTGCCGATCACGGCGCCGTAGTCCTTGACCACGTCGTGCACGGTGATCGGGCGGATCTGGAAGTCGGGCCCGGCCACCAGGGTGGGCACCACGAAGTCCTCGGGCAGGAAGGCCCCGTCGGCCGCCTTCCGCGGAGACTTGAACATCGCCGACCTTTCCGACGACGCCCCTTCCGGCGACGGGGCGCGGACGATGGAACTCTAGTCGCCGCCGCCCCGCCGCGAGCCGCATCGCGGATTCGGGCGCGCCGCGCCTCCGGCGCACCGGAGGCGACGCGGATTCGGGCGCGCCGGGAGCGAGGCGGGGCCGCGCCGCGCGAACATGCCTTACTGTTCTTCCGGAGGAATTCATCACCATGACGACATCTACGCGCGAGCGCATCGTGGCCGAATCGCTCCGGCTGTTCGCAGACCGGGGCTACGCGGCGACGTCGGTCGCGGAGATCGAGGCGGCGGCCGGCCTGTCCCCGGGCGCGGGCGGCCTCTACCGGCACTTCCGGTCGAAGGAGGAGGTCCTTGCCTCCGCCATCCGCGAGCACATCGACCGGACCCGCCGGCAGATAAGCGACGTCCTCGACCACTCGACCTCCTACAAGGGCCGTCCGCTGGAGATCCGGCTGCAGATGACGTGCCAGGCCGGGCTGGCGAAGATGCGCGAGGAGCAGGACCTGATCCGGGTGCTGTTCCGCGACCTCGACCAGTTCCCGAACCTGGTCGCGGAGATGCGCGAGGGCATCGTCAACCCGCTGTACGACGGGATCGCGACCTGGCTGTCGACGCAGCCGGAGTTCGAGGGCTCGGACGAGGACTGGCCCGCGGTCGCGTCGATCCTCGGCGGCGCCGTGGTGAACTACTGGCTGGCGAACGAGTCGATGTACGAGCCGCCGACCCGCATCGACGAGCGGCGGTTCGTGGAGAGCTGGGCCCGGCTCGGCCTCGGACTGGTGCACCTGGAGCGCACGCCGACCGGCTGACCTGCGGTGGCACGGATTCCCCACCCTGCGCGGGCTTCTACCCTGGAGCCCCGCGCACCTGCGGCGTGCACGCGACATAAGGTTGGGGAACGGCATGGAGACGTATGCGGACTGGTTGCGCGCACGAGGCGATGGTGAGCTTCGTGCGCTGCTGTCCGCGCGTCCCGAACTGCTCGCCCCCGTCCCGGCCGACCTGACCGCCCTCGCCGCCCGCGCCGCGACGCCCGCCGCCGTGTCCCGCGCGCTCGACCGGCTGGACCGGTTCACCCTCGCCATCCTTGAGGCGCTCCTCGTCCTGCCCGCACCGGCCGGGCCGGACGCGCTCGCCACCGCCCTCGGCGCCACCCCCGGCCAGGCCGCCGGCGCGCTCGGCACGCTCCGCCGGTTCGGGCTCGCCTGGGGGGACGAGACGCCGGCCACGGCACCCGGCGTCCGGCAGGCGCTGCCGCACGCGGCGGGGCTCGGGCCGCCCATCCAGGAGGTCTTCGCGAGCTATCCCGCCGAGCGACTCACCGACCTCGTCACCGACCTCGCCGGGGAGGCGCCGCGCGGGTTCGCCGACTCCGCGCGACTGCTCGGGCGACTCGCCGAGCTGCTGAGCGACCCCGCCGCCCTGATCGGCGACGCCGGGCCCGAGGCGCGGGCGGCCCTCGACCAGCTCGCCTGGGGTCCGCCGGTCGGCCGGGTCGCCGACGCGCGCCGCCCCGTCCGGATCGACACCGCCGCCACCCCGATCGAGCGGCTGCTGGCCCGCGGCCTCCTCGCCGCCGAGGACGACCGCACGGTCACCCTCCCCCGCGAGATCGCGCTGCACCTGCGCGGCGGCCTCCTGTTCCGGGACGTCCCCGCCGAGCCGCCCCCGCTCACCCCGGCCGCCGAACCGCGCCGCGAGGACGTCGTCGTCCGCACCGCGGCGGGCGAGGCGGCGAGCGCCGTCCGGCTCACCGAGGAACTCCTCGAACGCTGGGGGCTGGACCCGCCGCCCGTCCTGCGCAGCGGCGGCCTCGCCGTCCGCGACCTGCGCGCCGCGGCGACGCTCCTGGACGTCCCGGAATGGCAGGCCGCGCTGCTCGTCGACATCGCCTACGCGGCGGGCCTGCTGACCCGCAGCGGCGACCTCGACGGCGAATGGCTGCCCACCCCCGCCTACGACCTGTGGCTCATGCGCGACACCGCCGGCCGCTGGACGGAGCTGGCCCGCGGCTGGCTCAAGTCCGACCGCGCCGCCGGGCTCGCCGGGGAACGCGACGACCGCGACCGGCTCATCAACGCGCTCAGCGAGGCGATGGTGCGCAGCAGCGCCCCGTCCACCCGGCGGGCGATCCTCGACGTCCTCGCGAGCGCGGGACGCGGCATCGTCGTCGACGAGGGCTCGCTCGGCACCCGGCTCGGCTGGCTTCGGCCGCGCCGGGGCGGGCCGACCCGCGACCGGCTGCTCGGCTGGACGCTCCGCGAGGCCGCCGTCCTCGGCCTCACCGGGTTCGGCGAGCTGGCCCCGTTCGCCCGCGACCTGCTCGCCGGCGACGACCCCGAGCCGGCCCTGGAGAAGTACCTCCCGGCGCCCGTCGACGAGATCCTCATCCAGGCCGACCTGACCGCGATCGCGCCCGGCCCGCTGGTCACCGAGCTGGCCAGGGAACTGGCGCTGGCCGCCGACGTCGAGTCGACCGGCGGCGCGACGGTCTACCGGTTCACGCCCGAGTCGGTCCGCCGCGCCCTGGACGCCGGCCGGACCGCCGCCGACGTCACCGACCTCCTCACCCGGCATTCGGCGACGCCGCTGCCGCAGCCGCTCACCTACCTGATCGACGACGTGGCCCGCCGGCACGGCCACCTGCGCGTCGGCGCCCTCACCTCCTACGTCCGGTCCGACTCGCCCGCCACCCTCGACGAGATCCTCGCCGACCGGCGCGCGGACCCGCTGCGCCTGTACCGGCTCGCCCCGACCGTCCTCGCGTCCGCGCTGCAGCGCGCCGACCTGCTGGACGGGCTCCGCGGCATGGGCCTCGCCCCCGTCGCCGAGGCGCCCGGCGGCGGCGTGATCGTGACCCGGCCGGACGCGCAGCGCGCCGACCCGCCGCCGACCGCCGAGATCGTCCGGCTCCGCCCGGACTCCCGCACCGACGACTCGATGATCTTCGCCGCGGTGCGGGCCCTGCGCGCCGGCGACGAGGCCGCCCTGCACGGCGCCGAGCAGGCCCGGCAGGCCCCGTCCGGGGAGCCGCCCCGCTCGCCCGCGATGGCCACCATCGAGCGGCTCCGCACCGCCGTCGAGCGCGGCGGCCGCGTCTGGATCGGCTACCTCGACCAGCAGGGCCAGGCGTCCAGCCGCATCGTCGAGCCGGTCCGCGTCGAGGGCGGCTTCCTCACCGGCTACGACGCGACCCGCGCCGCCGTGCACCGCTTCGCCCTGCACCGCATCACCGGCGTCTCCGAACTCGACGACGACGCCGCCTCATAGCACCCCCGCCCGCATCGGGCACCGGACCGCATCGGGCACCGGGCCGTTCAAGGCGCGAGGCCGTTCAAGGCGCGAGGCCGTTCAAGGCGCGAGGCCGTTCAAGGCGCCAGGCCGTTCAAGGCGCCAGGCCGCTTCCCAACTCGTGTGAACCGCCGGCGCCCGGCCGGAGTCTCAACCGGAAAGGCCGTCGCCGACCGGGAGGAGACCGTCCGTGAGCGGATACGGGGGAAGCCCTCCGCCCGGCTGGCAGGGACCGTACGACGGATCGCAGGGCTATGCCGGGACCCCGTACGCGGGCGGCCCGCAGCCCGGGTACGACTACGGCCCGCCCGGAGTGCCGGTCAGGCGCCCCGCCAGCGGTTCCACCATCGCCTGCCTCGTCTGCAACATCATCGGCGTGCTGGTGTGCTGCGGGATCCTCTCCGTGCCTGGCGCGATCGTCGCCGCGCTCGCGATGGGCCGCGCCGAGACCGACCCCGTGTCCGCCCGGAAGCTGACGATCGCCGGCTGGGTGCTGTACGCCCTCTCGGTCTTCTTCGGGATCATCATCGGGATCATCTACATCGTCTACCTCGTGAACTCCGAACCGAACTACGGCTCCACGTCCGGCATCTGACGGCTTCCCGCGACAAAACCGGCCGGATCCGGCGAACGCTCCTTTACGCTGCACTCTGCACTCCGGTCGACCGATAGCGTGACTGGGCGAAATGTGAGGAGGCTCCCGATGAGCGGGTACGGAGGGCGTCCGCCGTCGGGCTGGGAAGACCCCTATGGCGGCTCCCAAGGCTGGGACCCGGGCGGCGCGTACGGGCCGCAGGGACAGCACGGGCAGGGCTACGGCCAGCCCGGCTACGGTCCGCCCGGCTACGGCCAGCAGGGTTACGGGTACGGTCCGCCGGGCGTCCCGTACCGGTCCGCGAGCAACGGCTCCACCATCGCCGCCCTCGTCTGCAACGCCGTCGCGATCGTGCTGTGCTGCAACATCGTCGCCATCCCCGGCGTCATCACCGCCGCGATCGGCCTCGGCCGCGCCCAGAGCGACCCGCAGTCCGCCCGCAGGCTCACGATCTGGAGCTGGTGCCTCTTCGCCGCCTCCATCGTCATCGGCGTCATCGTCGTGATCATCTACATCGTCATCGGCGCCACGTCCTCCGACCCGGACTACAGCTCCTCCGACGGCATCTGACCCGCATCCGGCAAGGCGGCGGCGTCCGGTCGGACGGCGGCGTCCGGTAGGCGGCATCCGGTCGGACGGGGTCCGCGGAGGCAATAACGCGGCGATGCGGGTTGTTAGAGTCTCCGGTCCGGAACGCGCGACGCGGTGGCGCGCCTCGGGTAGCGTGCGGCAGCGGTGCCCCTGCGTCCGGACGAGGCATCCATCATCCGAAAACCCGACGGGGGCTACTGCTTTGACCGACGGTCCGCTCATCGTCCAGTCCGACAAGACGCTGCTGCTGGAGGTCGACCACGAGCTGGCCGGCGCCTGCCGCAAGGAGATCGCGCCGTTCGCCGAACTCGAACGGGCGCCCGAGCACGTCCACACCTACCGGGTGACGCCGCTCGCGCTGTGGAACGCGCGCGCCGCCGGACACGACGCCGAACAGGTCGTCGACACGCTGATCCGGTACTCGCGGTACCCCGTCCCGCACGCCCTGCTCGTGGACGTCGCCGACACGATGGCGCGGTACGGGCGGCTGCGGCTCGACAAGGACCCCGTGCACGGGCTCGTCCTCTCCTCCTCCGACCGGTCGGTCCTGGAAGAGGTGATGCGGGCCAAGAAGATCAAGGGCATGATCGGCGACCGGGTCGGCGAGGACGCCGTCGCCGTCCATCCGAGCGAGCGCGGCGCCCTCAAGCAGGCCCTGCTCAAGATCGGCTGGCCGGCCGAGGACCTCGCCGGCTACGTGGACGGCGAGGCCCACGCCATCTCCCTCCACGAGGACGGCTGGGAGCTGCGCTCCTACCAGGAGGACGCCGCCTCCGCGTTCTGGCACGGCGGGTCGGGCGTCGTCGTCCTGCCCTGCGGCGCCGGGAAGACCATCGTCGGCGCCGCCGCCATGGCCCGCGCCCAGGCGACCACGCTGATCCTCGTCACCAACACCGTCTCCGCCCACCAGTGGAAGCAGGAGCTGCTCAGGCGGACGTCCCTCACCGAGGACGAGATCGGCGAGTACACCGGCACGAAGAAGGAGGTCCGGCCGGTCACCATCGCCACCTACCAGATCATGACGACCCGCCGGAAGGGCGCCTACGCGCACCTGGAGCTCTTCGACGCGCGCGACTGGGGCCTGGTCGTGTACGACGAGGTCCACCTGCTGCCCGCGCCGATCTTCCGGATGACCGCGGACCTGCAGGCCCGCCGCCGCCTCGGCCTCACCGCCACCCTCGTCCGCGAGGACGGCCGGGAGGGCGACGTGTTCTCGCTGATCGGGCCGAAGCGCTACGACGCGCCCTGGAAGGACATGGAGGCGCAGGGCTGGATCGCGCCCGCCGACTGCGTCGAGGTCCGCGTCACCCTCACCGACTCCGAGCGGCTCGCCTACGCGACCGCCGAACCCGAGGAGCGGTACCGCTTCTGCGCCACCACCGAGACCAAGACCAAGCTCATCCAGGCGCTGGTCGACCGGCACCGCGGCGAGCAGACGCTCGTCATCGGCCAGTACATCGACCAGCTGGACGACCTGGGCGCGCTCCTGGACGCCCCCGTTATCAAGGGCGAGACGCGGATCCGCGAACGGGAGCGGCTGTTCGACGCGTTCCGCTCCGGCGAGATCGACGTCCTGGTCGTGTCCAAAGTGGCGAACTTCTCCATCGACCTGCCCGAGGCGTCCGTCGCCGTCCAGGTGTCGGGTGCCTTCGGGTCCCGGCAGGAGGAGGCACAGCGCCTGGGCCGGCTGCTTCGGCCCAAGGCGTCCGGTGCGGGGGCCCGCTTCTACGCCGTCGTGGCCCGCGACACCCTGGACCAGGACTACGCCGCCCACCGGCAGCGCTTCCTCGCCGAACAGGGCTACGCGTACCGCATCGTCGACGCCGACACCGTCCTCGCGGGCGACGACTTCTGAGCGCTCAAGGCTGCTCGGGGGTGTAGAGGGCGCTCATCCAGATGTGGGTGAGCACGTCGGTGAGCTTCTCCTGGTCGTCGAAGGGGGCCTGACCGAGCGCGGCGAGGTAGTAGAGGCGCTCCCCCAGCCAAGTGAGCGTGGCCCCCAACGTCTCGGAATCGATCGCCCGGTGGGTGATGACGCCCGCCGCGCGGTCGGCGTCGATCTGCTCGGCCGTGACCCGGGTGAAACCGGCCATCAGTTCGGACCACAGTTCGGTGAGCTTGGGGTCGGTGCGCCAGTTCTCCACGATCGCGCGCAGCACCGGCGCCTGCTCGGCCCAGAGTCGTGCGCCGTCCGCGATGGATCTGCGGGTGGCGGCCCGCCGGTCGTCCTCGCCGGGGCCCCGGCCGAGCCAGGACTCCGAGGCCGCGTGCCCCTCCGCGATCGCCTGCCGGACGAGTTCCGCCAGCACGTCCTGCTTGCTCTCGAAATAGAAGTAGAAGCTGCCGCGGGAGATTCCGGCCGCGGTGAGGATGTCGGCGACCGCGATCTGGTCGAACGGCCGCTCGTCCAGGAGTCCGCGTGTCGCGGTGAGGATGGAAACACGCAGATCGCGGTCGGCGGATTGGAGGCGGCGCGGCATGCGCGCCACCCTAGCGAACGCCATGGACGCGATGTATAGACACTGTGTCTAGACGGACTGTCTAGACACAGTGTATGCTCCGAGCTTGTGATGAACTACCGCACTTTTGGACGTTCTGGACTACGCGTGTCCGAGCTGTTTCTCGGCGCCATGACCTTCGGCGAGAATTGGGGCTGGGGCGCCTCCCTCGACGAATGCCGCAAGATGATCGACATGTACGCCGATGCCGGCGGCAACGTGATCGACACCGCGAACAACTACACCGACGGCGCCAGCGAGCAGATCGTCGGCGAACTCCTCCGCACCCGCCGGGACCGGTTCGTGCTGAGCAGCAAGTACACGCTCACGCTCGACCCGGCGGACCCCAACGCGTCCGGCAACCACCGAAAGAGCCTGCGGCGGTTGCTCGACCAGAGCCTCTCCCGGCTGAACACCGACCGCATCGACCTGCTCTGGGTGCACATCTGGGACTCTCTCACCCCGATCGAGGAGACGATGCGCGCCCTCGACGACGCGGTCCGCGCGGGCAAGGTGCTCTACGTCGGCATCTCCGACACACCGGCCTGGGTGGTGTCCCGCGCCAACACGCTCGCCGCCTTGCGGGGATGGAGTCCGTTCATCGGGATCCAGGTGCCGTACAGCCTCGTCCAGCGCGACATCGAACGCGAACTGCTGCCGATGGCGGACGAACTGTCCCTGTCGGTCGCGGCCTGGTCCCCGCTGGGTGCCGGACGGCTCACCGGGAAGTTCACCCGCGGCTCCGACGGCGGGCCCAGCCGAACCGACCGCGACGACGTCAGCGAACGCGACCTGACGATCGCCCGCGAGGTCGACGCCGTCGCGGACGACCTCGGGGTCACCTCGTCCCAGGTCGCCCTCGCCTGGACGATGGCGCACCGGCCGTCCGTCCACCCGATCGTCGGGGCCCGCCGTCTCGAGCAGTTGTCCGACAACCTTGCCGCGACCGACGTCGCTCTTCCTGACGAGGCGCTACGGCGGCTGGACGAAGCCGGCGCCATCGAGCTCGGCTTCCCGCACGACTTCATCGCCTCTACCAGGAACTTCGTCTACGGCTCCGTGGCCGACCGAGTCGCGAATCGATAAGCCCCGGTCGGAGAGTGAATGAGCCAGAAATGAGAATGGCCCCGCCGGTGTCGGCGGGGCCATCCTGCAATATGAGTCCGGCGGTGTCCTACTCTCCCACACGGTCTCCCATGCAGTACCATCGGCGCTGAAGGGCTTAACTTCCGGGTTCGGGATGGGACCGGGTGTTTCCCCTTCGCCAAAACCACCGAACGACCAAC
>NZ_SMKY01000032.1 GCF_004349235.1 Actinomadura darangshiensis
GGTTGGGGGCGGTGAGGTCGGGGAGGCGTCCGGTCCTGGCGAACCGCCAGAGCCAGCCGGGGTGGGGCAGCACGCCGGGCGCCATCCTCACCGCGGTCCGCAGGTCGATCTTCTCGGGGATCATGGGGCTGCCCCAGTCGCGGCCGTTGGAGAACGACCAGTCGAGCGTGGCGATGAGCGCCTTGGCCCCGGCCCGCTTCGCGCGCTCCATCCGCTGGACCATCGCATCGCGGTCGCCGCTCCAGTACATCTGGAAGAAGACGTCGGGGTTGGCGGCGGCGACCTCTTCGACGGGCTTGCTGGCGAACGAGCTGAGCCCCATGATGACGCCGCGGCCGGCAGCGGCCCGCGCGACCGCGACCTCGCCGTCAGGGTCGACGGCCTGGACGCCGGTGGGGGAGATGAGCACGGGCATCGAGGTCTCGACGCCCATCACCGTGGTGGACAGGTCGCGGTCGGCGTGGTGGCCGGCGACGTGCGGCGCGAGACCGAGTTCGGCGAACGCCGCGGCGTTGTCGTGGACCGTCCGGCCGCGTTCGGACCCGGCGAGGAGCGCGCCGTACACCATGTAGGGGAGCCGCCTCTCGGCCCTGCGCTGGGCCTCGGCGACGGTCTCGAACCAGGGGTTCCTCAACGGCATCGCTGCTGCTCCCAGTCGGCGAGAGGGTCCTGTGCGCATGCGCTGACCGGGGGTCGCCCGGGTTCGGGGCGGCGCCGGCCGAGCGTCACCGGCACCGGCGCGCGGCGGGTGGGCGCAGTCCGGTGGGAGTGGTCGGCGGCCGGCCTGGGGATGCCCGCGCGGTCCTCGGGCCGTCCGGCCAGCAGCTTCTGGCCGTGGCCCTGGACGCATTCGGGGTCGGGGCCGTCCAGCGGCAGGCCGGTGAAGAACTTGGCGGCCATGCAGCCGCCCTTGCAGGAGTCGTAGAACGCGCAGGAGGCGCACGCGCCGCCGGTCTGCGGCTCGCGCAGGCTCCGGAACAGCTCCGACCCGCGCCACACCCCGGCGAACCCGCCCGGGTCGCGGACGTTCCCGGCCAGGAACTCGTCGTGGATGGCGAACGGGCAGGCGTACACGTCGCCGACGGGGTCGACGAGGCACACCACGCGTCCGGCGCCGCACAGGTTCAGCCCCGGCAGCGCCTGGCCGTAGGCCGACAGGTGGAAGAACGAGTCGCCGGTCAGCACGTCCTCGCCGTGCGCGACCAGCCAGTCGTACAGCTCGCGCTGCTGGGCCTGCGTGACGTGCAGCTCGTCCCACACGTCGGCGCCGCGGCCCGACGGCCGCAGCCGGGTCAGCCGCAGCTGCGCGCCGTACCGGTCGGCGAGCGCCTTGAACGCGTCGAGCTGGGCGATGTTGTGGCGGGTGCACACCACCGACAGCTTGAAGTTCGTCATCCCGGCGTCGGCGAGGTTGCGCATCGCGCGGATCGCGGTGTCGTAGGAGCCGGGTCCGCGCACGGCGTCGTTGACCTCGGCCGTGGCGCCGTCCAGCGAGATCTGCACGTCGACGTAGTCGTCGGCGGCGAGCCGCCGAGCCGCACGCGGGGTGATGCGCACGCCGTTGGTGGAGAACTTCACGCCCACGTGGTGGGAGGTGGCGTAGTCGAGCAGCTCCCAGAAGTCGGCGCGGACGGTCGGCTCGCCGCCGCCGATGTTGACGTAGAAGACCTGCATGGCCTCCAGCTCGTCAATGACGGCCTTGGCCTCGGCGGTGGACAGCTCGCGCGGGTCGCGCCGCCCCGAGGACGACAGGCAGTGCGCGCAGGCCAGATTGCAGGCGTAGGTGAGTTCCCAGGTCAGGCAGATCGGCGCGTCGAGCCCGTGCTCGAACAGGTCGGCCAGCCGCGTCCCCGACGCGGGCGGGGCGATGGTCATGGCGTCCTCTCGACGACCATGGCCGAGCGGGCGAGCGCGGAGAGCGCCGCGCCGTACCGGTCCAGGTCGCGGTCGGGTATCCCGGCCGCCGCGCAGGCGGCGCGGGCCGAGGGCGCCTCCTTCAGGCCCGTGACGGCGTCCAGCAGGCGGCGGTCCTTCAGGAACGACAGCTTGCGGGTGCCGAAGTGGTAGAGGAGCGCGCCGAAGGGCTCGGGCCGCACCGAGACCTGCGGGTGCAGGTCCCAGGCGTGGTCGATGTCGAATGCGGGCATGGCGGCCTAGTAGACCCCGCACATGCCGTCGATCGAGACCTCCTCGATCAGCGACTCGGCGTCGACTTCTTCGGCGATCTCCTCGGCCGTGGCCTCGGCGTGGTCGTCGGGGGCGGTGTCCATGGATCCTCCTCAACCGTTCCGGCGGGACCGGCCGCCTCGTGGCGGGGTGCGGCGGGGCGCTCCGTTCGCGATACTAAATGCATCGAGTGCCAAAAAGAAGTGCGCGGGAAGGACGGCCTGGTGGAACCCGGAACGCGGCGCCCGGACGTCATCGTCGCCGGCGCGGGCGGCAGCGGCGCCGTGCTGGCGGCCCGCCTCAGCGAGGACCGCGGCCGCGAGGTCCTGGTCCTGGAGGCCGGGCCCGCGCCCGCGAGCCGGTCGGCGTTCCCACCGGGCCTGCTGGACGCGCTCACCGTGCCCGGCGCACGGCCGGAGCGCACGGCCGTCCGGGCCTTCCCCGCCCTCCTCATGCCCGGGATGCCGTACGAGGCGGTGAGGGGACGGTTCCTCGGCGGTTCGACGACCGTCAACGGCGGCTACTTCGTCAGGGCACGGCGGGAGGACTTCGACCGCTGGGCCGCCGACGCGGGCGACACCCTCTGGTCCTACGACCGCGTCCTGCCGCTGCTGCGGGCCTTGGAGACCGACCTCGACCACGGCGACACCCCGCTGCACGGTGGTCGCGGGCCGATCCCGGTCCGCCGTACCGGCCTCCTGCATCCCGCCGCGGCCGCGTTCCAGTCCGCCGCAGAAGAACTCGGCCATCCGGCGGAACCCGACAAGAACGCCCAGGACGACCCTGGATTCGGTCCGCTGCCGACCAGCACGCACAACGGCCTGCGTATCAACACCGGGATCGCCTACCTGCTCGCCGCGGCCGGCCGGCCCAATCTCACGGTCGTGGGCGACTGCCCTGTGCAGTCGGTCGTCGTGCGCCACGGCAGAGCGGTGGGAGTCGTGGCCGGACGCGACCGGACGCTCCTGGAGGCGCCGGAGATCGTGCTGTGCGCGGGCGCCCTCGCGTCACCCCACCTGCTGCACCTGTCGGGCATCGGCCCGGCGGACGACCTCGCCCGCATCGGCCTACCCGTCGTCCACGACCTGCCCGCAGTGGGTGCCGCCCTCAGCGACCACCCGCAGGTCGTCCTGGAATGGACGCCCCGGCGGCCGATGGACGAACCGTCCGGCAGCTGGCTGGGCGGAGCCCTCCACCTGCGCTCCACCGGCGGGAACGGCGCCGGAGACCTGGAGATCCTCCAGTCCCTCGTCCCGATGGCCGGACTCCTCGCCGGTACCGCGTCGGCCCCCGGCGCGCCCCTGGCCTTCCTCGTCTCCGTCCAGACTCCCCGCATCACCGGCGGGCTCCGCACCGTCTCGGCCGATCCCGACGTGCCGCCCCGCGTCGAGTACGGCTACCTCGGCACCGGAGCCGATCGGCGGCGGATGCGCGAGGCGATACGGGCGACGGCCGACGTCGTGGCCACCAGGGCTTTCGATACGGTGAGCCAGGGTCTGGCGGAGCCCGGTCCGGGCACGCTGCGCGACGACCGGCTGCTCGACCGCTGGATCCGGGCGCACCTCGGCACGTCCCAGCACACCTGCGGCACGGTCCCGATGGGGCCGGGCGCCGCCGTCGACGCCCACGGCCGGGTGCACGGCCTGACCGGGCTCCGCGTCGCCGACACGTCCATCCTGCCGACGGCACCGCTCCGCGGCCCCGCCGCCACGGCGGTGCTCATCGGCGAGGTGGTCGCCGGCGCCATCCGCCGGGAGGGCCTCTGAGGAGCCGCTGTCACGCCCTCGCCGCGGCCTCGTCCAGCATGGCCGCCATACCGGCTCCCACATGCCGGTTCGCCTCGTCCAGCAGGTCCGAGAGCGGAGGCGGCGGCACACGCGACAGCCACTGCTCGTAGGCGGAGATCGATGCGGCGAGGACGACATTGCCGACGAGCCGCGGCGCCATCGCGGATGGCGGCAGGCAGGTGCGGTCCGCGACGAACTCGGTGATGACCTCGCGCCACGCGACGTACCGCAGGGCGGAGTCCGCCTGCAGTGTCGGCACGCCGAGGATGAGCTCCATGCGCTGCCGGTGCCAGGGCACGTCAGCGGGGTCGAACCTGTTGAACTCGACCACCGCGGTGCGCACCGCCTCCATCACCGGGGTCCGCGGGTCGGCCTCGCTCAGCAGCTTGCGCAGCTTCTGCAGATGCTGCTCGAAGTCGCCCCACACCAGGTCGTTCTTGGACGCGAAGTAGTGGAAGAAGGTCCGCCGCCCGATCCCCGCCGCCCGGGCGATGTCGTCGACCGTGGTCTCGTCGAACCCCTGCCGGGCGAACAGCTCGAAGGCCAGCCGCTCCAGGGAGGCCCGCGAGGTCACGCGCGGCCGGCCCGTGGCCCGCTGGGAAGCCTTCCTGCCATCCGTCACCACGCACACAGGATCCCATGCGTGGGAATGACCTCGAAAGATACACTCCGCCCTCGCAGGATCCGGCGACCAAGGGAGAACGGCGATGAGCGGTCCGCCGCGGATGTCACCGGCCGAACTCGCCGAAGCCTCGCACGTCCCGCTGTTCGGCGAGGACGGATCGGTACGGGACCCGCTCGTCGCCGTCGAACTGGGAGGCGACGCCGACGGCGTGACGGTGGAGCGAGCGGTGCGCCACGCCCGTGCGGCCGACCGGCTGATGATCGGCGTGCTCCCGGCAGACCCGGAGGCCCGCCCGCCGCATCGCGACCTGGTCGACGCCCTGGACCTCACGCTCACCGGCCCGGCCCGCGACGCCGGCCGGCCGTCGGTCGCCGTCCCCGACCCCGAGCAGGCGTTCCGCGGCCTGGCGGAGGCGGTGAGCCGCAACCCGCAGGCCGCGCTGGTACTGCGGGACGTGCTCAGGACGACCCCGCGGCTCCCCGTCGAGGCCGCGCTCGACGTCGAGTCCTACGCCTACTCGACGCTGCTCGGCGGCCCGGAGTTCGCGCGGTGGCTCGCGGCGCGCGGGCCGCGCCCACTGCCTCCCGACGTCCGCGACCCGGTCCTTGTCGAGCGCACCCCGGACGCCGGGTTGCGCATCACCCTCAACAGACCGGCACGACGCAACGCCTACGGGCGGCAGGTGCGGGACGCACTGGTGGACGCACTCCAGATCGCCCTCCTCGACACCGGAGTCACCCGCGTGCTGCTGGAAGGGGCCGGGCCGGTGTTCTGCGCCGGCGGCGATCTCGACGAGTTCGGGACCGCACCCGACCTGGTCACGGCCCATCAGATCCGGACGCGCGGCGGCGCCGGACGGCTGGTGCACCGGCTGCGCGACCGGATCGAGGCCCGCGTGCACGGCTCCTGCGTCGGAGCCGGCATCGAGATACCGGCCTTCGCCGGCACGCTGGCCGCGCGCCCGGACGCGACGTTCCGGCTGCCGGAGATCTCGATGGGCCTGATCCCCGGGGCGGGCGGGACGGTGAGCGTCCCGCGCCGGATCGGCCGCTGGCGCACGCTCTACCTGGCCCTGACCGGTACCGCGATCGGCGCGGCCACCGCCCGGGAATGGGGCCTGATCGACCGCTGACGCGGCGACCGCAAGATACCTCTTCCCCTCTAAGAATCCCGTGAGTATCTTTGTGTCCGGCAGGATGCCGAATGCCGGACGGGAGACGGTCTCGTGAGCGGACAGCCGGAGAAGACCACCAAGCCCACCCTCGCCGAATCGCTCGACACGGCCTCGCTCGGCGCCGAGGTCCAGTCCACGACCAAACCCGTCCGGATCTGGGCCGTCATCGGCGCCGCGATCCTCCTCTTCCAGCTCTACGTGTGGATCCGGTGGATCACCGGGCCCCATTTCGCGCGGGTGCCCACCGGGCCGAGCGATCCGCCGACGCTGATGAAGGCGATCCTCATCACGTGGACGGGCGTGATCCTGATCGGCCTGCCGGCCGGCGTCTACTTCTTCATCGTCCGGCCCTGGCGGCGGGAGCGGCGGATCACGCTCGACGGGATGCTGCTGGTGTCCTGCGGCCTGCTGTTCTTCCAGGACCCGTTCCTCGACTACTTCAACACCTGGTGCACCTACAACAGCTGGCTCTGGAACATGGGCTCGTGGACGCAGGACATCCCGGGCTGGCAGTCGTTCGGGGAACCGCGCCACATGCTGGCCGAGCCGCTGCTGATGAACGCGCCGGGCTACTCCTACGGGGTCCTGCTGTGCACGATCCTCGGGTGCTGGGTGATGCGCCGGGCCAAGGCGCGGTGGCCGAAGATCAGCAACGTCGGGCTGATCGGCGTCCTGGTGGCCTGGTCGTTCTTCTTCGACCTCGTCATCGAGGGCCTGTTCCTCATGCCGATGGGGCTCTTCACCTACCCCGGCGCGATCAGGTCCCTGACGATCAACGCCGGCCACTACTACCAGTGGCCGGTCTACGAAGGGCTCATGTGGGGCGGCGTCCAGGCCGGCCTGTGCGCCTTGCGCTACTTCACCGACGACCGCGGCCGGACGTTCGTGGAGCGCGGACTGGACCGCGTCCGGGGCGGGTTCGTGAGGCAGCAGTTCACGCGCTTCCTGGCGGTCTTCGCGGCGTGCAGCGTGTTCTTCTTCGTGTTCTACAACGTCCCCGTGCAGTGGTTCGCCATGCACGCCGATCCCTGGCCCGCGGACATCCAGAAGCGCTCGTACTTCATGTCGGGCATCTGCGGCGAAGGGACGGGGCGGCTGTGCCCGGACCCCGCCCTGCCGACCACGCGCGATGGTTCCGCCACCATCGGTCCGGACGGCAAGGTCGTCCCGCCGAAGGACAAGGAGCTCCCGACGATCGTTCCGTTCGACAGGGGGCGCTGAGATGCTGGCCGATCGATCCGTCGACGTCCATCCGACTCCGCAGGCGCCGTTCTACCGCGCGGTCGGGGACGAGGAGGAGGTGTTCCGCGCGGCGGCCGGCGGCGGTCTCCCGGTGCTGCTGAAAGGGCCGACGGGATGCGGGAAGACCCGCTTCGTGGAGGCCATGGCGCACGAACTCGGCCGCGAGCTGATCACCGTCGCGGGCCACGAGGACATGACGTCGGCGGACCTGGTGGGCCGGTTCCTGCTCAGGGGCGGGGAGACGGTCTGGGTGGACGGGCCGCTGACCCGCGCCGTGCGCGAGGGCGCCATCTGCTACCTGGACGAGGTGGTGGAGGCGCGCCAGGACACCGTCGTCGTGATCCATCCGCTCGCCGACCACCGCCGTGAGCTCGCCCTCGACCGGCTCGGCACGACGCTGCCCGCGGCGCCGGGGTTCCAGCTGGTGATCTCCTACAATCCCGGCTACCAGAGCGTCCTGAAGAACATCAAGGAGTCGACCCGGCAGCGGTTCGTCGCCATCGAGCTCGGCTTCCCGCCCGCCGAGATCGAGGCGCAGATCGTCGCCCGGGAGGCCGGGGTCGGCGCCGAGACCGCGGAGGCCCTGGTCAGGCTCGGCAACGCCATCCGCAGTCTGGACGGCTCGCCGCTGCGCGAGGCGTCCTCCACGCGGATGCTGATCCTCGCCGGCGGCCTCGTCGCGCATGGGCTGAGCCTGCGCGGTGCCGCCCGGTCCGCCATCGTCCAGGCACTCTCCGATGATCCGGACGTCGTCCGCGCTCTGGGCGAACTCGCCGACGCCGTTCTGCCCCCGGCATGACCGCGTCCGATCCCGGCCGGTTCCGGTTCCTCGCCACCTCCATCGCCGGCAGGGCCGTCGATGTCACCGAGGCGCGGGCCGGCGAGGCCGCCCACACGAACGGTCAGATCATCTTCGTCTCGGCCGGCGGGTCCCTCACTCGGCAGCGCAACGAGGCACTGGTCCAGAGCGCTCTGCTCGGGGCGGGGAGCCTGGATCAGCGATGGATCAGGGCTCTGCGGGCGCATCCCGCCACAGCGCGCCGGTACCTGGCCCTCGAAGGCCGCCGGGTGCTCGCCGAACTCGCCGGACGGTATCCGATCGCGGCCGTGCTCGGTCTCGACGGGGACGCGAGCACTGCGAGCGCCCACGAGTCGCTCGAATCGGCCAGAGGCCGGGCGGCAGTACCCGATCCACCGGAATGGTTCGGTGTCATCAGGCCGTCCCGGTTGCTGGCCGCCCCCGCCGGTCCCGGTGCGCGAGCCACCGACAAAGAGGTGCGCCTGGAATTCGATCCCATCGACCTGCCCGAGGCCGATGACGACGGCGACCAGGAGGAGCCCCGGGAAAGCAAGATCTTGAAGCTGTTCGAGAATCCGCTGATCGCCTCGCGGACCCTCACGGACTACTTCCGCAAACTGCTCGGCGGATCGCGGACCGCTGGGGACGGCGCCGCCGGCGCGGAGGCGAAGGTCCGCTCGGTCCGGCGGGCCGACACGGTCGGAGAACATGCCCGTCCACTTCCTACGCGAATCCATTTCACCGATGACGGAAAACCCGGCGTCGCCATGGGCGTGGGTGGAGCCCTGCATCCGGAGTGGGACGTGCACCACGACCGGTACCGGCCGGACTGGTGCCGGGTCATCGACTTTCCCCTGACCGCCGCCGCCGACATCTCCGCCGCCGCAGTTCCGCGCGACGACGTGCTCCGGCGACGTCTGTCCCGCGTGGGCCTCGGCCCGGCGATCCTGCGCGGCCGTCCCGACGGCGACGAGATCGACATCGAGGCGCTCATCGGCCTTTCCGTGGACGTGCGCTCCGGCTACTCCCCACCCGAGCACATCTACCTGGACCGCCGGAGACTCGCGCGCGATCTCGGCGTCCTCATCCTGCTCGACGCCTCCGGATCCGCGACCGACGCCGATCCGGACGGCCTCGCCGTCCACGACCACCAGCGGCAGGCGGCCGCGACCCTGGCCGCCACGCTCGAAGAGCTCGGCGACCGCGTCGCCGTCCATGCCTTCCGGTCGCATGGCCGGCACGCCGTCCATCTGCCCGCCGTCAAAACGTTCGGCGGGCGTTTCGACGCCCTCGGCCGTGCCCGGCTCAACCAGCTCCGGCCGTCCGGCTATACGCGCCTCGGGGCCGGCATCCGCGGTGCGGGCGAGATCCTCAAAACCGAGGCAGGCACACCACATCGACTGCTGATCGTCCTTTCGGATGGTTTTCCCTACGACAATGGCTACGAAGGCCGGTACGCGGAGGCCGACGTCCGCAAAGCCCTCGAAGAACTTCACGCCGATGGCACGGCCTGCCTCTGCCTCTCCATCGGCACCACCGCGACGGCCGATGCACTGGACCGCGTCTTCGGCCCCGCGAGCCACGCCCGCGCAGCGACCCTGGCCGACTTGAGCCCGCGAATGGACGAGTTGTTCCTCGCCGCCCTCCGGCGGCTCGCGGCGCCGGCGGACCGCCCGCGCCGCGCCCCCCAGCTGGCATAATCGTCGGCATGGTTGAGCGTTGGACGAGGGAGCGGCGCCGCGACCACACCCGTTCGCTGCTCGTGGACGCGGCGGAGGAGGTGTTCGCCGAAAAAGGCTTCACGCAGGCGACGCTCGACGACATCGCTTACGCCGCGGGTTTTACGAAAGGCGCGATCTACAAGCACTTCGGCACGAAGGAAGACCTTTTCCTGGCGGTGAGCGACCGGCACTGGCGCCGCTATTTCGACAACTTCGCCGAAGTGGTGTCGGCGGTGACGGAGGTGGGGGCGCGCGAACTCGACGAGGTCGCCGCGCGGTGGCGCCGGCTCAGCCAGGACCGCGGTGCCGAGTACGCCGCGCTGGGCCACGAGTTCACCCTGTATCTGCTCCGCAACCCCGAGGCCCGGCAGCGGGTCGAGGCCAAGAGGCGGGAGGCCGCGCAGGCGCTGGCGGAGTTCATCATGGAGGGCATCGACCATATCGGCGGGACGCTGCTGGTCCCCGCGCTGACGTTCGCGCAGGTGCTCATCGCCACCAGCGACTCGGTCGTGCTGGGAAGCCGGCTCGACGACGTCGACCTCTACCGGCCGATCCTTGAGATGTACCTGTCGGTCGTCAAACTGCCCTGACCCTCACGCGGACGCGATCGAGATCGACTTGACGTCGAGGTAGCCGTCGAGGCCCTCGCGGCCGAGTTCGCGGCCGTAGCCGCTGGCCTTGACGCCGCCGAAGGGCGCGGCCGGATCCATCGTGTAGCCCTGGTTGACGCCGAAGGTGCCGGCGCGCACCCGGGCGGCCACGTCGAGCCCGCGCCCGGTGTCGGCGGTGAACACCGAGCCGGCCAGGCCGTACGCGGAGTCGTTGGCGATGCGGACGGCCTCGTCCTCGTCCCGGTAGGGGAGCACGGCGATCACCGGGCCGAAGATCTCCTCGCGGGCGATCGTCATCGACGGGTCGACCCCGCCGAACACGGTGGGCCGCACGTACCACCCGCGCTCGGCGCCCTCGGGCGGGCCGGTGCCGCCGGTGACGAGCCGGGCGCCTTCGCGGACGCCGGTGTCGATGTAGTGCCGCACCCGCCGCCGCTGGCGTTCGGACACGAGCGGCCCCATCTGCGTCCGCGGATCGGCCGGATCGCCGATCCTGATGGCCGACAGGGTCGCCGCGAGCGCGTCGGCGTGCTCGCCGGCGCGGTCCGCGGGCACGAGGACGCGGGTGAGGGCGTTGCAGATCTGGCCGGCCATGCCCATGCCCGAGAAGCGGACGGCGGTGGCGACGGCCGCCGGGTCGGCGTCCTCCAGCGCGATGGCCGCCGACTTCCCGCCGAGTTCGAGGCCGACCCTGGTGAGGTTGGCCGCGCACGCCGCCGCCACCTGCCGGCCCGCCGCGGTCGACCCGGTGAAGGAGACCTTGTCGACGCCGGGGTGGCCGACGAGGTACGCGCTCGCGTCGCGGTCGGCGGGCAGGACGCTCACGACGCCCGGCGGGAGACCGGCCTGGTCGAGGAGCCCGGCCAGGAGCAGCGCGTCGAGCGGCGACTCCGGCGCCGGCTTGAGGACGGCGGTGCAGCCCGCGAGCAGCGCCGGGATGATCTTGGCGACCGTCAGGAACTGCGGCATGTTCCACGGGACCACCGCGGCGACGACGCCGACGGGTTCCCTGCGCAGGACGACGTCCTGTCCGTACATGCCGGGCCGGTTCTCCTGCCACGGATGCTTCTCGGCGATGCCGGCGAAAGCGGTCATCATCGACCAGGGAAGCGCGACCTGCGCGCGCTTGGCGAAGGAGATCGGGGCGCCCAGCTGCGCGGTGATGAGCTCGGCCAGCTCGTCGCGGCGCTCGCCGTACAGTCCGGCCAGCCGGCGGACGGTCTCGATCCGCTCCGCAGGTTCGGTGCGCGGCCACGGCCCCTCGTCGAACGCCGACCGCGCCGCCGCGACGGCGCGGTCGACATCGGCGACGCCCGCCGCGGCCACCCGCGCCAGTGGGCGTTCGGTGTGCGGCGAGATCACCTCTATCTGCCGGGCGGTGCTCGGAGCGGTCCATTCGCCCCCGATGAACAGGTCTTTTCGCTCGTCCATGCGATCGCCTCTCGAAAAGCCGTGCCGCTTCGCCGCCGGTGCCTTGCGGCCCCGGTCCGAATCGTGTTATCCAGGTCATGTTAGTCAGTCGATGAACATCGTGACCAGGTGCCGTCGGGCACGAACTGCAGAACGGGAGGATCGGCATGGCGCGCTCCGGGAAACCGGCGGAGGCCAGCTGGACCGGACGGGTTCCGGAGATGGGCACCCGCCTCGTGTCGTACGAGGACTCGATCTCGCCGGAGTTCTACGAGCTGGAACGCGAGGCGGTCTTCCGGCGGGCGTGGCTCAACGTCGGCCGGGTCGAGCAACTGCTCCGCAAAGGCAGCTTCTTCACCAAGGACCTCGACGTCGCCAAGACCTCGCTCATCGTCGCGCGAGGCCGCGACGACCGGGTCCGCGCCTTCCACAACGTGTGCCGCCACCGCGGCAACAAGCTGCTGTGGGGCGAGACGCCGCGGGACGAGACCAAGGGCGTGTGCCGCGAGTTCATGTGCAAGTACCACGGCTGGCGGTACGGCCTGGACGGCTCGCTGAAGTTCGTTCTCCAAGAGGAGGAGTACTTCGATTTCGACAAGTCCGAATTCCCGCTCGTGTCGGTGCACTGCGAGGTCTGGGAAGGGTTCGTCTTCGTCAACCTGGCCGAGGAGCCGAGCCAGTCACTGCTCGAATTCCTGGGGCCGATGGTGCGGGGGCTGGAGGGCTATCCGTTCCATCTGCTCACCGAGCGCTACGCGTTCAAGGCCGATCTCCTGAGCAACTGGAAGATCTTTCTCGACGCGTTCCAGGAGTACTACCACGCGCCGATCCTGCACTCGCAGCAGCAGGTCCCGGCACTGCGGAGCCTGCAGACCGGCTTCAAGGTCCCGCACTTCCAGATGGACGGGCCGCACCGGCTGGTCAGCACGGGCGGCTGGAAGGGCGTGCCCCGGCACCTGACGCCGCCGGACCAGATGTACCCGATCGAGCACGTCACCGAGTCCGGTCTCATGGGCCCGTGGGAGCGCCCGGACATCCCCGAACTCGACCCGGCCCGCCTGCCGGCCGGGCTCAACCCCGGCGGGCTCGACCCGTGGTCGATCTCGAACTTCCAGGTCTTCCCCAACTTCGTGATCCTGGTCTACGAGCGGGGCTGGTACCTGACGTACCAGTACTGGCCGACGTCTCACAACACGCACATGTGGGAGATGTCGTACTACTTCCCGCCGTCGCGGAACGCGAGCGAGCGGATCCGCCACGAGGTCACGGCGGTCGTGTCCAAGGAGGCCGGCCTCCAGGACGCGGGCACCCTCGACGGGACGCAGCTGGGCCTGGAGTCGCGGGTGGTCGACGCGTTCCCGCTGTGCGACCAGGAGGTGACGGTCCGGCACCTGCACAAGATCGTCGACGACTGGGTGCAGTCCTACCTGCGAGGCGGGAAGGAGGTGCCGGTATGAGCGACAGGATGCTCCCGGAGGAGTTCGCCGAGTGCGAGCCCTTCGCCGCCCGATGGTGCATCGCGACCGAGGCGGCCCGGTACGCCGAGCGCCTCGACAGCACGGTGGCGGACATGCAGGCGTTCTACGACGCGATGTACCCCCGGGTCCGCGACGCCATGGCGCACCTGGACAAGTTCGCGCTGCACGAGCTGCCCGAGCCGGAGCTGAACCTGCTCCACCTCGTCTACTCACTGATCATGGTCTCGCAGCCCGTCGAGGTCTGGCAGCAGCCCAAGGTCATCGACTCCGGCACCGCCTACTTCGACCGCTACCTGGAGCCCGTGCCGTGACGGCGACGATCAGCTGCGACCCCCTCGGCGCCGCCGTCGGCGCCGAGGTCGGCGGCGTCGGCCCCGAGCGGCTGGCCCGGGACGGCGCGGTGGCCGAGGCCGTCGCGGCGGCGCTGGAGCAGTACGGCGTCCTGGTCTTCCGCGGCCTCCACCTGCGCCCGGAGGACCAGGTCGCCTTCGCGCGGCGGCTCGGCGAGATCGACTACGAGCAGGGCCACCATCCCGTCCGCGGGATCTACCGCGTGACCCTCGACAAGGCGAAGAACGCGTCGGCCGACTACCTGAAGGGCACCTTCGAGTGGCACATGGACGGCTGCACACCGCTGCACGGCGAGCCGCCGCAGAAGGCCACCGTCCTCAGCGCCAGGCAGGTGGCCGCGGGCGGCGGAGAGACGGAGTTCGCCGGCACCTACGCCGCCTACGAGGGGCTCGGCGACGAGGAGCGGGAACGGTTCGGCTCCCTCCGCGTCGTGCACACGCTTGAGGCGTCCCAGCGCCGCGTCCACCCCGACCCCACGCCCGAGCAGGTCGAACGGTGGCGGAACCGGCCGGCGTCGACCCACCCGCTGGTGTGGACGCGCCGCACCGGCCGCAGGTCACTGGTCGTCGGCGTGCATGCCGATCACGTCGTCGGGATGGACGCGGACGCGGGCCGGGCGCTGCTGGCGGATCTGCTCGACCGGACGACGGCGCCCGGCCGGGTCTACCGCCACCAGTGGTCGGTGGGGGACACCGTCATCTGGGACAACACCGGCGTGGTGCACCGCGCCTCGCCCTATCCGCCGGACTCGCCCCGCGAACTGCTCCGCACGACCGTCTTCGGGGACGAGCCGATCCGGTGAGCGTCAGGGGGCCGGCTGCTGGGCATCGGTGCCGGCCGGCAGCCGGTCGCCCTCCAGGGCGCGGATCTCGCGCTCGATGACCGCGACCGTCTCGGCGTGGCCGACGTCGAGGTCGAACCCCTCTTCGATGTGCAGGAAGCGGGAGATGCCGGTCATGAACAGGATCAGTGACACGGGCGGCCACCGGCCGGAGTCGACGCCGTAGCCGTCGAGCACGTCCGACAGCATGTCGAGCTGGAGCGTCCGGAACCGCCGCGAGTACGCGGCGATCTCGGAGCGGATGGCCTTGCGGTGGTTGGCCAGCGCGATGAACTCCATGGTCAGCGCGTTGCTGGAGTAGTCGTGGGTCAGCTCCCAGAGGGCCCACAGCGGCTGCGGCGACCGCAGCGCCCCCTTGAGCCGCTCCAGGCTCCGCTCGGCGCCCCGGCGGAAGAGCTCGACGAAAAGGTTGTCCATCGTCCCGAAGTAGTAGAAGACCAGCGCGTTGTTGAGCCCCGCCTTCGCGCCGAGCCGGCGGGTGGTGACCGCCGCGTAGCCCTCGTCGAGCATGAGGTCCCGCGCGGCGTCGAGCAGCGCGGTACGGCTGGCCGAGTCGTCGACGGGGCTCCGCCGTGCCGGCATGCGCGTCCTCCCTCTCGGCTTCGGATGCCTCTCCAGTATGGCCGCAGGCCGCCGCGAGCGGGTCTTGCCCTCGGCGGCCCGTCATGTTAGTCATGTGACTAAAGAATGTCAGTCACCTGACCAACGCCGTGCCGCGAGCCTTCGCGGAGGCGGTGGACCGCCGGTGCGAGGAAGGACGGAGCGATGCCGCATACCGAGGGACGCCGGTCCCGGGTGGCCGTGGTCACGGGCGGGGCGTCCGGCATCGGCGAGGCCGTCTGCCGCCATCTCGCCGCGCGCGGACACCGCGTCGCCGTGCTCGACCTCGACGGCGACGGCGCGGACCGGGTCGCCAAGGCGCTGCGGGCGGACGGGGCCGAGGCGCTCGCGGCCGCCGCCGACGTCACCGACCGTCCCGCCCTCGGCGCCGCGTTCGCCGAGATCCGGTCGGCGCTCGGGCCGACGGAGATCCTGGTGACCAGCGCCGGCCTCGTCGCGTTCGACCGGTTCGAGGAGATCACGCCCGAGCGGTGGGACCGCCTCATCGACGTCAACCTCACCGGCACCTTCAACTGCTGCCAGATGGCCCTGCCCGACATGGTCGCGGCCCGGTGGGGCCGCATCGTCACCATCTCCTCGTCCAGCGCCCAGCGGGGCTCGCCCGAGATGGCGCACTACGCCGCGGCCAAGGGCGGGGTGATCGTGCTGACCAAGTCCCTGGCCCGCGCTTACGCCCCGCACGGCATCACGGCCAACAGCATCCCGCCGTCGGGGATCGAGACGCCGATGCAGCACCGGTCCCAGGCGGAGGGGAACCTGCCCGCCAGCGCGACGATGGCCGCGGCCATCCCGCTCGGCCACCTCGGGACGCCGGACGACATCGCCGCGGCGGCGGCCTTCCTCGCCTCCGCGGAGGCCGGCTTCATCACCGGGCAGGTCCTCGGTGTCAACGGCGGGTCGGTCCTGTGACGCCGGCCGCGCCCAGGATGGAGCCGCTGCCGATCGCCGAGTGGGCCGAGGAGGAGCGCGACCTGCTCCGCGGCAACATGGCCCGCGCCGACCGCTACCTCACCGGTGCCGCCGACGCGCCGCCGGTGCCGTCGATCCTCGGCCTGTTCGCCCGGCACCCCCGGGTGGGCGCGCCCTGGCTGGCGTTCAGCGGCACGCTGCTCGACGACGGCACCCTCGACCCCCGCGACCGCGAGCTGCTGATCCTGCGGGTCGGGCGCCGGACGGGCTGCCGCTACCAGTGGGCGCAGCACGTCGGCATGGCGCGGGCCGCGGGGCTGGCGCCCGAGCAGATCGCCGCCCTCCGCGAGGGCGCCGGGGCCGGGACCTGGTCCGAGCGCGACCGCGACATCCTGCGCGCCGCCGACCAGCTCGTGGACGGGCACACCATCGACGACGCCCTCTGGGAGCGCCTGGCCGGCCGCTTCGACGAGCGCCAGCTCCTCGAACTGCTCTTCGTCGTGGGCGGCTACGTCTGCCTGGCCATGGTGCTCAACAGCGTCGGGCTGGAGCCCGCGAGCCGCCCCGCCCAGTGACCCGACCCCCGAAGGAGGAGGACCATGCCGCGTTTCCCGAAACCACCGGAAGGCAGCTGGACCCAGCACTATCCCGAACTCGGCACGGACCCGGTGTCCTACGAGGACTCGATCACTCCCGGGTTCTACGAGCGTGAGAAGGAAGCGATCTTCAAGCGCGCCTGGCTGAACGTCGGGCGGGTGGAGCAGCTCCCGCGCAAAGGCAGCTATTTCACGAAGGACGTCGACGCCGCCCATGCGTCCATCATCGTCCTGCGCGACAGGCAGGGGCAGGTCAGGGCGTTCCACAACATCTGCCGCCACCGCGGGAACAAGCTCGTCTGGTCCGACGATCCGAAGCAGGACACGGCGGGTTTCTGCCGGCAGTTCACCTGCAAGTACCACGGCTGGCGCTACGGCCTCGACGGCGCGCTGACCTTCATCCAGCAGGAGGGCGAGTTCTTCGACGTCGACAAGAGCCGGAACGGCCTCGCGCCGGTGCACTGCGACGTCTGGGCGGGCTTCATCTTCGTCAACTTCGCCCGGGAGCCCGAGCAGTCGCTCCGCGAGTTCCTCGGCCCGATGGTGACCGCGCTCGACGGCTACCCGTTCGAGAAGCAGACCGCCCGCTTCGGATACAGCACCACGATCCATGCCAACTGGAAGCTGTACATGGACGCGTTCGCCGAGTTCTACCACGCGCCCGTCCTGCATGCGAAGCAGTCGCCGGAGAAGTACTCCACCGCCGCCCAGCAGGCCGGATTCGAGGCGCCGCACTACCAGATCGACGGCCCGCACCGAATGGTGAGCACGTCCGGCGTGCGCTTCTGGGAAATGGACACCGAGCTGGTCAAGCCCATGGAGATCCTGACCCGCAGCGGGCTGTTCGGCCCCTGGGAGCAGATCGGCCTCGGCGAGATGCCGCCCGGCGTCAACCCGGCCAAATGCGACCCGTGGGGGCTGGACTCCTTCCAGCTGTTCCCGAACTTCGTGATCCTCATCTGGAGCCAGGGCTGGTACCTGGCGTACCACTACTGGCCCACGTCGTACAACACTCACGTCTTCGAGGGCAACGTCTACTTCGTCCCGGCGACCGGTGTCCGCGAACGCATCGCCCAGGAAATGGCGGCGGTGACGTTCAAGGAGTTCGCGCTCCAGGACTCCAACACTCTGGAGGCCACGCAGATGATGCTCGAAACCCGGTACATCGACCGCTTCCATCTCAACGACCAGGAGATCCTCTGCCGGCACCTGCACAAGGTCGTGGGCGAATGGGTCGACGACCACGAAGGGGCCCGCAAGTGAGTGCGCTGCTGCCCGAGCGATTCGCCGATCTGGAGCCGTTCGCCGCGAAATGGTGCCTGCCCACCGAGCACGAACGGTACGGCATGCGGCTGGCGAGCACGACCGAGGAGATGCAGGCGTTCTACGACGCCGTCGTGCCCCGCGCCGAGGAGGCCATGGCCCACCTCGAAGGGCTCGCGTTCGACGCGCTGCCCGAGGACGCCACGAACCTCCTGCACCTGCTGTACTCGATGGTCCAGGTGTCCTTCCCGGTCGAGGTGTGGCGGCAGCCCCGCGTCCCCGACAGCGGGTCGTCGAGCTTCGACTGCCTCGTCGAGCCCGTGCCGTGACCGCGCCGTCCGAGGCGCCGATCGTGCTGCGGGCCCGGCGCTGGGCGGACGTCGGCGCTGGGGAGGTCCGGTCACCGGCGGCGATCGTGGTGGAGGGGAACCGCATCACCGCGGTGAACCCCGCCGAGACCCCCGCCGGGGCGACCGAGATCGACCTTGGCGACGTGACGCTGCTGCCCGGGCTGATGGACATGGAGCTCAACTTCCTGATCGGCGGCCCGGAGACCCCGACGGGCCTGCCGCTGCCGATGCACGGGGTCCAGGACGATCCGGCGTACCGCTCGATCCGCGCGACCCTGAACGCCCGGACGACACTGCTCGCCGGGTTCACCACCGTCCGCAACCTCGGCCTGATGGTCAAGACGGGCGGCTACCTCCTGGACGTCGCCGTGCAGCGCGCCATCGACCAGGGGTGGGTGGACGGTCCCCGCATCATCCCGGCGGGCCATGCGGTCACCCCGTACGGCGGCCACCTCGACCCGACCGTCTTCCAGCGCCTGGCGCCGGGGATCATGCCGCTGAGCATCGGCGAGGGCATCGCCAACGGCGTCGGCGAGGTGCGCGCCTGCGTCCGCTACCAGCTCCGGCACGGCGCCAAAGTGATCAAGGTGTCGGCGTCGGGCGGGGTGATGTCGCACAGCACCGGCCCCGGCTCCCAGCAGTACTCCGACGAGGAGCTGGCGGCCATCGCCGACGAGGCGCACCGGGCCGGCGTCCGCGTCGCCGCGCACGCGGTGGGGGACCGGGCGGTGCGGGCGTGCGTCCGGGCCGGCATCGACTGCGTCGAGCACGGCTTCCTGGCCGGCGAGGAGACCCTCGCGCTGATGGCCGAGCACGGCACGTTCCTGGTGTCGACGACCTACCTGACCGACGCGATGGACGTCGGGCGGGCCGCGCCCGAACTGCGGAAGAAGGCCGCCGAGGTCTTCCCCCGCGCCAGGTCGATGCTTCCCAAGGCCATCGCCGCCGGGGTCAGGATCGCCTGCGGCACCGACGCCCCGGCCGTCCCCCACGGCGACAATGCCAAGGAGCTCGCCGCCCTGGTGTCGCGCGGGATGACCCCGATGCAGGCGCTGCGGGCCGCGACCGTCACCAGCGCGGAACTGGTCGAGCTCGACCACGAGCTGGGCCGCCTGGAGGAGGGGTTCCTCGCCGACATCATCGCCGTCCCCGGTGACCCGTCGCGGGACATCACCGTCACCCAGGACGTGCGGTTCGTCATGAAGGACGGCCGCGTCCACAAGAACACCTGACCGCCCCACCCGAACGGAGCGCACATGACAGGCGGCGTGATGATCGTCGAATCGTGTCCCTCGTCCACCCGGGACGCCCCGGCCTACCACGACTGGTACGACAACAAGCACATTCCCGAGGTGCTGCGGCTGGAGGGCTTCGTCTCCGCCAGGCGGCTGGAGTCCCTCGACGGCGGCACCTTCGTCGTGATCTATGAGATCGAGGGCGATCTGGAGCGGGCCAAGGCGGCGCTGAGCGAGGCGCAGTCGTCCGGGAGGCTCTCGCGGCCGGAGGGGGTCCGGCTCGACCCGCCTCCGGAGATCCGCTACCTCCGCCGGCGGGACGGGAGCCATTAGTGGTTTTGACGTCGAAGTCGAGTTAGGATCGCAGCGGGCCGGCCGCGCCGGCGGGCCCGGTACCGGCTCCTGCTGAGGAGGTCGAAGCGTGGACGCCTCGCGCATCGCCGACGTCATCGAGATCGAGCAGCTGCTCGCGCGCTACGCGGCCGGCATGACGAAGGACGACGTGGACGCGGTCGTCGCCGTGTTCGCCCCGGACGGCACCTACAGCGCGTTCGGCGAGGAGTACGGGGTCGGCGACTTCCCCGGGCTGGTCGCGGCCGCGCCGAAGGGGCTGTTCTCGGTGGGGACTCCGGCCATCACGTTCGACGGGGAGGCGTCGGCCGCGGGCGAGCAGCCCCTGTGCTTCGTCGCCCAGCACGACCACTCGATGCGGATCGGCTGGTACACCGACACCTACACCCGCACGCCGGACGGGTGGCGGCTGCGGACGAGGGCGATGACCTTCCTGCGGCGCAGCGGCGCCCGCGACTCGGGGCGGCCCCATGACCCGCTGCGCCCGGCGCCGACGCAGCGGTCCGCGAACTGAGAGCGTGCCCGGTGGACCTCCCGGAGTTCCGCGCCGGCCTGGACGCGTGGCTCGACGAGCACGAGCCCGAGCTGAGGATGGAGGCCGGCCCGGACGTCGCCTTCGACCAAGAGATAGAACATCTCTCCAAGGTGAAGCGCACGACCTACGACGCGGGCTGGATGCGCCGGGGCTGGCCCGAACGGGTCGGCGGGCTCGGCGGTTCCACGCTCCTGCGCGCCTACCTCGGCGAGGCGCTGGCGTCCCGCGACCTGATCGAGCCCGGCATCTACTCGATGACCGAGGTGCTGGCACCCACCATGATCGAGTTCGCGCCGGCGGGCCTGGCGGCGGAGATGGTGCCGCGGCTCCTGCGCGGCGACGAGACCTGGTGCCAGGGCTTCTCCGAGCCGGGCTCCGGCAGCGACCTGGGCTCGCTGGCCTGCCGCGCCCGCCGGGATGGCGGCTCGTGGCACGTCATCGGGCAGAAGGTCTGGACGAGCCTGGCGCAGTACGCGCACCGCTGCGTCTTGCTGGTGCGCACCGGCACGCCGGAGTCGGGCAGCAGGGGCATCACCGCGCTGTTCGTCGACATGGACTCGCCCGGCGTCACGGTGCGCCCGATCCGCGCGATGCACGGCCGGGACGAGTTCTGCGAAGTGTTCTTCGACGACGTACGCGTACCGCTCGAACGCACCCTCGGCGAGGCCGGCGGCGGCTGGGCGGTCGCGATGGACCTGCTGCCCTACGAGCGGAGCACGTCCCTGTGGCACCGCGGCGCCTACCTGCGGCAGCGGCTGGGACGCCTGCTCGCGTCGGTCCCGGACGGCACGATCGACCCCGGCGACCTCGGCGCGGTCGCGCAACTCGCCTTCGCCCTGCATGCCCGCTCGCGCGGGACGCAGCACCGGATGGAGCGCGGCGAGCGGCTCGGCCCGGAGACCTCGGTCGACAAGGTGCTGCTCGCCACCACCGAGCAGGCGGTGTTCGACCTGGTCGCGGACGCGGTGCCGGCGGCCGTCGCGGTCGGCGGCGACGCGGCCGCCGGCCGGTGGCGCACCGAGTTCCTGTACTCGCGGGCGGCGACGGTCTACGGCGGCAGCGCCGAGATCCAGCGCGGCATCATCGCGCGCCGCCTGCTCGGCCTTGGGGCGGAACGATGATGGATACCGGCACCGCCGAACTGCTGGGGGAGAGCCTGGAGGCGGCCTTCCGGAACGAGACCGCCGCGGCGGTGGAGGCGTCGCTGGCCGAGGTCGGCTGGCGGGAGGCGCTGGACGAAGAGGGGATCGCGGTCGTCCCGCTGCTGTTCGGCCGGCAGGGCATGGCGAACGCGGTCTCCGGCGCGCTGGACGACCTGCTGACGACCGCCCTCGGGTTGCCCGCCGGCCCGGACACCGCGTTCGTGCTACCCGAGTTCGGGAGCTGCGGACCACCGGGCCGCATTCACGACGGCGCCCTCACGGTGCGAGGTCTCGGCACCGTACGGACGGCCGGCGCCGCCCACGCCGTGGTGCTCGCCGCCGGACCGGACGGCGCGCTCCGGGCAGTCACGGTCGAGACGGGGAAACTCCAGGCCCGGCCGATCGGAGGCGTCGATCCCCGCCTCGGGCTGACCGCGATGGAAGGGCAGGGCCTCACCGCGTCGCAAGGCACCGCGTCGCAAGGCACCGCGCCGCAAGGCACCGGGATCGCGGCCGCCGCCTGGGAGGGCGCGCTGGCGTCCGGACGGCTGGCGCTGGCGCACGAGCTGAGCGGTGCCTCCCGGACGATGCTCCGCCTGGCGTGCGAGCACGCGGTGACGCGCGTCCAGTTCGGGAGCCCGATCGGCGCGTTCCAGGCCGTCCGGCACCGGCTGGCCGAGTCCCTGGTCGCGGTCGAGAGCACGGAAGCCGCCGCCGGCGCCGCGATCGAGGAGGGCGGCGAGGTCTCCGCTCTGGCGGCGGGCATGGCCAAGGCCCTCGCGGGACGCAACGCGCGCACGGTGGCGCGGCACTGCCAGCAGGTGCTCGCCGGCGTCGGGTTCACCGACGAGCACGACTTCCACCGCTACTTCCGGCGCGTCCTCACCCTCGACGGCCTCCTCGGCGATTCCCGGACGCTGACGCGCGAACTCGGAGAGCGACTGCTGCGCGACCGGCGCCTGCCCCCGCCGCCGCCCCTGTGAACCGGAGCCTCACTTCTTCCGCTTGGCCTTCTGCTTGTCGAGGGTCGCCCGCAGTTCCGGGGACAGGAAGGAGCGGTCCTCCGCGGCGATCGCGAAATCGAGCGTGCCGAGGACGGCGCGTTCCAGATGCAGGTTCAGGACGCGCTTGGTGTCCTCCATCGTCCGCCGGGGGAGGGCCGCGAGCCGGCGCGCGCAGGCCATCGCCGACTCCAGCACCTCGCCGTCGGCGCAGACATGGTTGGCCAGGCCGATCTCGGCGGCCCGGCGGGCGCTGATCCGGTCCCCGGTGAGGGCGTACTCCTTGGCCAGCTGGAGGCTGGTCAGCAGCGGCCACGTCACCGGGCCGCCGTCGGCCGCCACCAGCCCGACCATGACGTGGGGGTCGGCGAGGTGGGCGCTCTCCGCGATGAACACGATGTCGGAGAGCGCGACGAGGCTGCAGCCGAGCCCGACCGCCGGCCCGTTGACCGCCGCGACGACCGGCAGCCGGCACTGCACCATCCCGGTGACGATGCGGCGCGCGTCCACCAGGGTCTGCCGCCGCAGCGCGTCGTCCTTGGTCAGCTCGTCCAGGTAGGCGAAGTCGCCGCCCGCCGAGAACGCCCGCCCCGCTCCGGTGAGCACGACCGCTCGGGCGTCGTCGTCCGCGTCGAGGCGCGGGAACAGCGCGCCGAGGCCCTCGTGCAGGACGTGGTTGGTCGCGTTCAGGGACTCGGGGCGGTTGAGCGTCACGACCCTGATCGGCCCGTCCGCGGTGACCTCGATCTCGGGGGGCATCCCGTACGCGCCGCTCACGACGCCGGCAGCCCGAGGATCCGGGTCGCCACCAGGTTGCGCTGGACCTGCGACGTCCCGCCCATGATGCTCTGCGCCCGGCTGTAGAGGTACATCTTCAGCCACGTGTCCTCCTCGATGCCGCCCGTCCGGTCGCCGATGCCGAGCGCGGCGTGCCCCACGGTCTGTTCGACCCGTGTCATCAGCAGCTTGTCCACCGAGCCCGCGGGCCCGTGCGAGGTTCCGTCCAGCCGGTCGGAGAGCCGCCGGCACACGTGCAGCCGCAGCATCTCGGCCTCGACGACCGCCCACGCCACGTCCCGCACGTTCTCCGCGGTGAAGCGGCCGGGCTCGGAGCGCAGCGCGGCCACCAGTTCGCCGACCGCCTTGCCGTAGCGCGCGACGTAGCCGAGCTCGCCCGGCTCCCGCTCATGGCTCACCACCGTCATGGCGAGCGGCCAGCCCTCGCCCGGTGCCCCGACCATGTCGGCCGCCTCGGCGACCGCGCCGTCCAGGAGCACCTCGCCGAACTCCCGGGTCACCCCGTTGATCATCTTGAGCGGGCGCCGCCCGACGGCGGGCTGGTCCATCCGGACGGCGAACGCCGACAGCCCCTTGTGCCTGGGCACGCCGGGGTCGGTCCGGGCCAGCACCAGGCACCAGTCGGCCTCGTCGGAGTAGCTCGTCCAGACCTTGTGCCCGCTGATGAGGTACCGGTCGCCGCGCCGGACGGCGCGTGTGCGCAGCGCCGCCAGGTCCGACCCGGCGTCCGGTTCGCTGAACCCCTGGCACCAGCGCTCGCGCCCGCTGACCAGGCCGGGCAGGAAGCGGCGCCGCACGTCCTCGGCCGCGTGCCGCATCATGCCCTGGACCAGGTAGCCGAGGCTGGGACGCGGCGGGGCGCCGGCCTGCGCCAACTCCTCGTCGACGATCGCCTCGTACACGCTCGGCAGGCCGCGGCCGCCGACTTCCTCGGGCCACGACAGGCCGAAGAACCCGGCGTCGTACAGCGCCCGGTGCCAGGGGGCCTGGCCGTCCCAGTACGCGTCGGCCGTCGACGACTGGGGGAGCCCCGGATTGTGCTCCGCGAGCCAGGCCCGCAGCCGCAGGCGGAACGCGGCCTCCTCGGGGGAGTCAGCGAAGTCCATCGGGCCCGCCTCCGATCTCGCGGTGCGCGACGACGCGGGCCAGGCTCGCGCCCACGTCGCCGAGCACCTGGGTGGACAGCAGCGCCCGCCGCAGGTGGACGTGGGCGAGGCAGTCCCAGGTCATGCCGATGCCGCCGTGCACCTGGACGGCGGTCTCGCACACCTCGCGGGCGGCGCGGCCGCAGTAGGCCTTGGCGACCGCCGCCGCCGCGAGCGCCTCACCGGGCGGCAGGGTGTCGGCCGCCCAGGCCGCGTGCCGGGCGACGCTGCTCGACCCCTCGATCGAGACGAACGCGTCCGCCAGCATGTGCTGGACGCTCTGGAAGGTGCCGATGGCCACGCCGTACTGGTGGCGGACGCCGGCGTAAGCGCGGGCGAGGTCCACCGCGCCGCGCATCGTCCCCACCAGGTCGGCGCAGGTGAGGGCGAGGGCGAACGCCGACCAGGCCTCGACGTCCCCGGCGGTGAGCGGACGCCGGGCCGGGCCGGGCGGGCGGCCGGGTACCGCGTCCGCGACCGCGGCCGCCGGTCGGGTGAGGTCGCGTCCCGGCGCCGTGCCGGCCACCGTTCCGGCCACCGTTCCGGCCACCGTTCCGGCCACCGGGACGCAGGCCAGGTCGTGGCCGTGGTCGGTCCGCACGAGCAGGAGGGCGGCCGTCGCGCCTCGGGCGTCGATCGCGGTGCCGGAGCAGCGCGTCCGCCCGTCCTCGATCACGGCCGGGCCGGACAGGTCGGGGCGCAGCAGGACGGTCTCGATCGAGGCGGCGGCCTCGGCGCCCGCGCGGCGCCGCAGTTCGGCGGCCAGCGTCGGCCCCAGGAAGGGTACGTCGGCCAGGCCCCGGCCCAGCTCCTCGGCCACGATCGCGGTTTCGACGGCGGAGGCGAGCGGGCGGTCCGGCGCGTCCGGGTCGGGGAGGCGCAGCTCGCGCCACCCGGAGGCGGTCAGGGCCGCCTCCAGCCCGGCGGCGCGGGCGGCGTCGGCCAGGGCGGCGACGGAGCGGGGCGCGCGGTCGCCGACGAGCCGGGCGGCCGACTCGCGCAGCGCCCGCTGCTCGTCGGACAGGCGGACGTCCATCGGCGTTCACTCCGCGGCTCTTCGGAGACTCTTGGCTGCCTCCGATAGAAGTCTATACTGACGTCGAAGTCAATCCTGGAGGCTCGACATGAGCGATGACCCGAGGGCTGTCCGGCCGAGCATCGCCGCGATGACCGAGTCCGCCGCCGAGCGGTTCGCGGGCCGCGTCGCCGTCGTGGACGGCGAGGTCCGCCTGTCGTACGCGGCGCTCTACGAGGAGGCCCGGAGCTTCGGGGCCGCGCTGGTCGCCGACGGCGTCGAACCCGGAGACCGGGTCGGCATCTGGGCGCCCAACGGCCGCGAATGGATCGTCGCGCTGCTCGGGCTGTACCAGGCGGGCGCCGTCCTCGTCCCGGTCAACACCAGGTTCAAGGGGCGGGAGGCCGCCGAAGTCCTGAGCCGCGCCGAGGTGAAGGTCCTGGTGACGGTGACGGACTTCCTCGGCAACGACTATGTGCAGATGCTCGCCGGCGCTGATGTGCCGCTGCCGGACCTGCGGACCATCGTCGTGGCCCGGGGTCGTCCGTCCGGGGCAGGCGTGGCATGGGACGCCTTCCTGGCGCGCGCCACCGAGGACGGGCTCGCCGAGGTCGACCGGCGGCGCGCCGCACTGGGCCCGGACGACACGTCCGACATCCTCTTCACGTCCGGGACGACCGGCGCGCCCAAGGGCGTCGTCATGACCCACGGCCGGACGATGGGCGTGGCCACGGACTGGGTCGCCATGACGGGACTCAGCGAGGACGACCGCTACGTGATGGTCAACCCCTACTTCCACATGTTCGGGTTCAAGGCCGGCATCCTCGCCTGCCTGTCGGCCGGCGCCGCCATGTACCCGCAGGCCGTCCTCGACGTCGACGCGGTGCTGGCGCTGGTCGCCGGGGAGCGGGCCACCGTCCTGCCGGGCGCCCCGACCATGTACCACGCGATCCTGGAGCACCCCGGCCGCGGCCGGTACGACCTGTCGAGCCTGCGCGTCGCGGTGACGGGCTCGGCGGACATCCCGGTCGAGCTCATCCGGCGCATCCGCGACGAGCTTCCGTTCTCGGTCATCGTCGCCGGATACGGCTTGACCGAGGCGGGGACGGCAAGCTCGACCGCGCCCGACGGCGACCCGGGGACCATCGCGACCACGGTCGGCCGCGCCCGTCCGGGCTTCGAGATCCGGGTCGTGGACGGCTCCGGCGCACAGGCCGCCCCTGACGCAATCGGCGAGATCGTGCTGCGCGGCCCGACCGTCATGGCGGGTTACCTGGGCGATCCGGACGCGACGGCAGAGGTGCTCTCCGCCGGCGGCTGGCTGCGCACCGGCGACTTGGGGCGAGTCGACGAGCGCGGCTGCCTGCGCGTCGTCGGACGCTCCAAGGACATGTTCATCGTCGGCGGGTTCAACACCTACCCGGCCGAGATCGAGGCCATGCTCCTCGAACACCCGGGGGTGCGGGAGGCCGCGGTCGTCGCTGTCCCCGACGAGCGCCTCGGCCAGGTGGGCGTGGCGTTCGTCGTGCCGCGCCCGCCCGCGCCGTCCGCGGCCGAGGTCATCGCCTGGTGCCGCGAGCGGATGGCCAACTACAAGGTGCCGCGCTTCGTCGAGCTGATCGACGAGCTGCCGCTCACCGCGAGCGGAAAGGTGCGGAAGACCGCGCTGCGGGAGCGGGCGGCCGGCCGCGCGACGACCTGACCGCCCCGCCTGGAGCCGCTCAGGTGGACAGGACGGATACCGCGGCGACGCCCGGCGCGCCGTAGAGCTGGGCGAGCCCGACCCGCGGCTCGCCGGGGACCTGCCGCGCGCCGGCACGGCCGCGCATCTGCAGCACCAGCTCGCGGACCTGGCGCAGGCCCGACGCGCCGACCGGCTCGCCGTTGGCGATCAGGCCGCCGTCGGTGTTGACCGGCAGCCTGCCGCCCGGCGCCGTGGCGCCCGCGGCGACCAGGTCGTTCTGCTCGCCGTCCGCGCAGAGCCCGGCCTCGGCCATGTGGATGACCTCGGCGCCCGCGTCGGTGTCCTGGAGCTGGGCGATCTGGACGTCCGCGGGGGCGACGCCCGCCTCCTCGAACGCGGCCTTTGCGGCATCCACGGTCGGCGCCGGGACGTGGTCGGCCGCCACGGAGGCGGAGGGCGTGTGCACCTCGAACGCGCCGAACCGCCGCGTGCGGGTCACGACGCTGCGCAGGTAGACCGGCTTGTCGGTGTAGCGGTGGGCGATGTCGGCGCGGCACACGACGACCGCCGCCGCGCCCTCGTTCGGGCTGCAGAACATGTACTGCGTCAGCGGGTGGTTCACCATCCGCGACCCGAGGATCTGCTCGGCGGTCAGCGGCTTGCGCCGGTGCGCGTTGGGATTCAGCTCGCCGTTGCGGTAGTTCTTGGCGGCGACGGCGGCGAGCGTCTCGCTGGTGATCCCGTGGTCGTGCATGTAGCGGTTGATCTTCATGCCGAAGAACTTGGTCGTGAGGAACAGCCCCATCTCGCCGTACCAGGACGGGCAGCCGTACTCCCGCGGGTCCGCGGTGAAGGCGCCGGACTCGTGCTTGTCCATGCCGAGGACGAGGCCGATGCCGTGCGCGCCCAGCCTGATCGTCTGGCTCGCCAGGGCCAGCGCGCTGCCGGCCGTCGCGCAGCCGTTGTAGACGTTGGTGAACTGCACGCCGGTCAGCCCCAGTTCGGCGACGACGGCGTCCGGCTGGTCGACCTCGTAGCTGCCGCCGACGGCGAACTGCATGTCCGCCCAGGTCAGGCCCGCGTCGGCGAGCGCGTCCCGGGCCGCCTCGGCGCCCATGGCGAGGGCGGGCTTGCCGGGGAAGCGGCCGAACCGGTGGATCCCCACCCCGATGATCGCGACGTCAGGCATGGCCGGTCCCTTCCGGGGCGAAGGCGAACGTGATGATCTCCCGGCCGTCCTCGCCGGTGCTGAAGGGCATGGTCACCAGGCGCATCGGCATGCCGAACTCCAGGTCGCCCACCGCGCAGCCGGTGAGGAGGCTCTCGACGCGCAGCTGGCCGGGGAGCTCGACCACGCCGACCGGCCAGGGCTCGAACGGGTCGGTCCCGGCGAACTCGCCGCGGAAGGGTGCCTTCGGGGGGAAGCCCTGGGTCGTCCACGTCCACAGCGTCCCGGAACGGCTCAGCAGCGCGCGTTCGACGGCGGCGGCCCCGCAGCGCGCGCAGCCGGCGCGGAGCGGGAACACGTGCGTCCCGCACTCCTCGCACCGGCCGCCGATGAGCCGCGGTTCGTCGTCGGGCCAGGTGAACAGGTCGTCGGCGATGGGGACCGGTGGCATCAGCTCTCCTTGCTCCCCCCGGGCGAACCGGGAGTACCGTGACGATTCATCCTATACTGACGTCGAAGTCAATTAAAGGAACCGGGTCGGCCGCCATCCGGACCGGGCGGGTGTGGAGGCTTGGTAGCCTCGACGTCGAGTTTTTCCGATGTCGGATTCATCGCACTGGAGGTGCCCGCATGGACCCCGAGCCCCGCTCGGCCAAGGGCCGCCGGACGCGGGCGCGCCTGGTCGCCGCGGGCAAGACCGTCTTCGAGCGGGACGGCTTCCTCCAGGCGCGGATCACCGACATCGCCGCCGAGGCCGAGGTCTCGCACGGGTCGTTCTACCACTACTTCGACTCCAAGGAATCGCTCTTCCGCGAGATCGCCGAGGAGGTCGAGGTGCGCCTGGTGTCCATGGACGACATCGCGCAGGACCTGGCCGACGACGCCGGGCCGGTCGAGCGCATCCGCGCGGCCAACAAGGCCTACCTGACCGCCTACCGCAAGGAGGCCCGCATCATGCGGGTCATCGAGGAGGTCAGCCGGTACGACGACGACGTGCGCCGGGTGCGGTCCAAGCGCGACGACTACCTCGCGGCCCGGCTGGAGTCGGCGATCAAGCGGCTGCAGGCGGAGGGGCTGGCCGACGAGCGGATCGACGAGCGCTACGCGGCCACCGCGCTCGGCGGCATGGTCGCCAAGTTCGCCGAGATGATGTTCGTCGGCGGCGCCCGCTTCGCCATGAACGACGCCGTGGAGCAGCTCACGCTGCTGTGGGCCAACGCGCTCGGCCTGCGCCCGGACGCCGCCCGCCGGCATTGACCGAGCGGCCGGCTCATTATAATTTCGACGTCTATGTCGAATAATTCCGGTGAGGCGCTGACCGACGAGGAGCTGCGCGCGGCCGTCCGGGAGGTGGCCGGGCGGTTCGACGACGCCTACTGGGCCGAGGCCGACCAGGAGGGCAGGTTCCCCTGGGAGTTCTACGAGGCGTTCGCGTCGGGGGGCTGGCTCGGCATCGCGATCCCGCGCGAGTACGGCGGCGCGGGCATGGGCGTCTCGGCGGCCTCGTCCATGATGTACGAGATCGCCGCGTCGGGCGCGGGCATGAACGGGTGCAGCCCGTTCCACCTGACCATCTTCGGGCTCAACCTGGTGGCGCGGCACGGCGGCGACCGGCTCTGCCGCGAACTGCTCCCCGGCGCCGCGGCGGGCGACCTGCACGTGTGCTTCGCCGTCACCGAGCCCGACGCCGGGTCCGACACGAGCCGCATCCGCACCTTCGCCCGCCGGGACGGCTCCGACTACGTGATCAACGGGCGGAAGGTCTGGATCACCAAGGCGGCGCAGTCGCAGAGGGCGGTGCTGCTGGCCCGCACGGGCGAGCCGCGCGAGGGCGGGCGGCCGACGGACGGGCTGTCGATGTTCGTCGTCGACCTGACGGGCGGCGAGGTGGAGATGCGCGCGATCCCGAAGCTGGGCCGCAACGCGGTGTCCTCCTACGAGCTGTTCATCGACGACTTCCGCGTCCCCGGATCGGCTCTGGTGGGGGAGGAGGGCCGCGGGTTCGCCTACCTGCTGGACGGCATCAACCCCGAGCGGATCCTGCTCGCGCACGAGTCGCTGGGCATCGGGCGCGCGGCGCTGCGCCGGGCGGTGCGGTACGCGGGCGAGCGCGTGGTGTTCGGCCGTCCCATCGGCAAGAACCAGGGGATCGCGTTCCCGCTCGCCGAGGCGTCGATGCGGCTGGACGCGGCGGAGCTGGCCGCCCGGCACGCCGCCGCCCGCTACGACGACGGGCTGCCGTGCGGCAAGGAGGCGAACACCGCGAAGTACCTCTGCGCCGACGCCGCCTTCGCCGCCGCCGACGCGGCCGTCCAGACGCACGGCGGGTTCGGGTACGCCCACGAGTACCACGTCGAGCGCTACTTCCGGGAGTCCCGCCTGATGCGCATAGCCCCGGTCAGCCAGGAGATGGTGCTGAACTACATCAGCGAGCACGTCCTCGGCCTGCCGAGGTCCTACTGAGCCCCCTTCACCTTGTCCTTCATGCCGTCCAGGCGCATCAGGACGGGGAAGCCGCCGTCGCTGAGGGCGTTCCCGTGGCCGGTCTGGTGGACGTCGAACACCGCTTGGATGGCCGCGTAGAAGCCCTGCACGTCCAGGGTCTGGTTGACGGCGCGTTTGGCCTGCCTGAGCGCGAACGGGTGCATCTCGGCGATGCGCCCGGCCAGCTCCATCGCGGTGTCCTCCAGCGCGTCCAGCTCGACGACCCGGTTGACCATTCCGACCTTCTCCGCCTCGTCCGCGGTGATGGGGCGGCCGGTGAACAGGATCTCCTTGGCCTTGCGCGGGCCGAGCTCCCAGGTGTGGCCGTGGTACTCGACGCCGCCGATGCCCATGTGCACCACGGGGTCGGAGAACTCGGCGTTCCCGGCGGCCACGATCAGGTCGCAGGGCCAGCAGAGCATGAGCCCGCCCGCGATGCACTTGCCCTGGACCGCGGCTATCGACGGCTTCGGGACGTTGCGCCACCGCAGCGTGTACTCCAGGTACCGGCGCGCCTCGACACCGTAGATGTGCGCCAGGGTGATCTTGTCGGGGACGGGCCCGCCGCCCTTGAGGTCGTGCCCGGCCGAGAAGTGCCTGCCGTTGGCCTTCAGCACGATGACGCGCACGTCGTCGTCGGCGGCGGCGCGGCTCCACGCGGCGTCGAGATCGTCCAGCAGCGCCATCGTCTGGGCGTTGGCCGCCTCGGGGCGGTTCAGCGTGATGGCCGCGATGCGGTCCTTGACCTCGTACAGGATCTGGTCCATCGGATTCTCCTCATCTCTTGTGGCCCATGAGGCCGAGGGCCGCGTCGGCGGCGTCCAGGACGGCGCCGGGCTCGGCGCCCGCCGCGCCGGCGATGCCCGCGATCAGCCCGACGTCCTTGCGGAGCAGGCCCCCGGCGTGGGCGGCGATGCGGTCGAGCGTCCCGCCGCCCGAGGCGACCCGGTCCAGGGCGAAGCTGGCGCCGCTCCCGCGGGAGACCACCTCGGCCAGCCCGGCGGCGTCGACGCCCAGCGCCCGCCCGAGGCCGAGCGCGGTCGCCGCCGTCGCGAGGTTGGCGCTGAACAGCAGGTTGTTCAGCAGCTTCGCGACCTGCCCGGACCCGAGCGGCCCCGTATGGACGACCGGGTCGGCGAAGGCGGCGAACACCGGGCGGCAGCGTTCGACGGTCTCCGGCTCGCCGCCCGCCATCACCAGGAGGCGGCCCGCGTCCGCCGCGGGCCCGCCGCCGCTCACCGGCGCGTCGATCACCGCGACGCCCAGCGTCCCGGCCTCGTCCGCGAGCCGGCGGCAGGTGTCGGGATGGACGGTGCTGTGCACGGCGATCGTCGCGCCCTCCGCGGCTCCCGCCAGCACGCCCTTCTCGCCGGCGACGACCTCCCGCACTCCGGCGTCGTCGACCACGCAGACGCAGACGAGGTCGCTCGCCGCGGCCAGCTCGGCGGGCGACGCGGCGACCGCGGCGCCGGTGCCGGCGAACGGCTCCAGCGTGGCGGGACGGCGCGCCCACAGCGTCGTCGGGTGCCCGGCGCCGACGATCCGGCGCGCCATGGGGCCGCCCTGGCTGCCCAGCCCGATGAAACCGACGCGCATGCGCGATGGGCTCATGCGCCCTCCTCACTGAGATCCGGTGTGCACGTCACGGTCGCGTCCCGCCCGGTCGCTCTCATCGGGGCAGGCCGAGGATGCGCTCGGCGATGATGTTGCGCTGGATCTCCGAGGTGCCGCCGGCGATCGTCCCGCCGAAGCTGCGCGCGTACCGCTCGAACCAGCTCGCGTAGTGGTCGTCGAGGTCCATGTGGTTGGACGGCGCGGTCAGCGTGGGGTGCACCAGGGAGTCGGGCCCGTGCTCCTCCAGCGCGTGCAAGGACGCCTCCTGCACTGCCTCCGAGCCGAACAGCTTGAGCACCGACAGCTCCGCCGGGTCGCGCCCGCCGGCGAGCTGGCGGTAGCCGAGGAGGCGGAGCGCCTGGCGGTCCATGAGCAGCGTCGCGTACCACTCCCGCACGCTGGGCGAGTCCTCGATCAGGTAGCTCATCCAGTCCGCGTAGCTCAGCCAGAGCAGCGTCCGCTCGTGCCCGAGCGAGCCGTGCGCCACGCCCCACCCGCCGTGCAGGGGCCCGAGCAGGTTGGCGCGCGGCACCCGGACATCGGTGAAGAACACCTCGTTGAAGTCGTGGTCGTCGGGCGCGGCGATGGACCCGAACGGCCTGCGGACCAGGCCCTCGCTGCCGGTGGGGACGACCAGGACGCTGATGCCCTTGTGCTTGGGCGCGTCCGGATCGGTCCGCACGAACGTCAGCAGGACGTCGGCGTCGTGCGCCCCGGACGTCCAGACCTTCTGCCCGTTGACCACGAACTCGTCGCCGTCGAGGACCGCGCGGGTGCGCAGCCCGGCCAGGTCGGAGCCGGCGCCGGGCTCGCTCATCCCGAGCGCGGCGGTCATCTCGGCGCGCAGGATCGGGACGGCCCACCGCCTCTTCTGCTCCTCGGTGCCGAAGGTCAGCAGCGACGCCGCGACGATGCCGAGGCCCTGCGGGTTGAAGCTGTGGTAGATCCGCCGCCGTGACAGCTCCTCCAGGTGGGCGAGCTGCTGCGGAAGCGTCGCGTTGCGCCCGCCGTACTCCGGCGGGTTGCCCGGCAGCAGCCAGCCCGCGTCGAACTGCTTGCGCTGCCAGCGGCGCGCCCACTCCGGTATGTCCGCGCTCGACCGCGGCCGGGGCACGGCCTCCTCCGGGCCGGGCAGGTTCGCGTCCAGGAACGCGGAGAACTCCGCACGGAACTTCTCGATCTCGGGATCGGGGGTCAGCTTCATAGGGCCGCGCCCTTCCGCGTGACTTCCTCCACCAGCGCCCGCCGGTGCACGGACGCCCCGCCCAGCAGCAGATCGCACGCCTTGGCCCGCTTGAGGTAGATCTGCAGATCGTTCTCCCACGTGTAACCCATGGCGCCGAAGAGCTGGTAGCCGTGCTTGAAGACGACCCGCTGGCATTCGCCGGCGGCGGCCTTGGCCATCAGGGCGGCCTCGCGGCGGCGCGGGTCGTCCTCGGCGATGGTCAGCGCGGAGTAGTAGGCCAGGGCCTTGGCCCGCTCGATCGCGACGTGCATGTCCGCCGCCTTGTGCTTGACGGCCTGGAACGACCCGATCGGCACGCCGAACTGCTCCCGCTGCTTCACGTGCGCGACGGCCAGGTCCAGGATGCGGCGGCACGCGCCGACCGCGGTGACCGCGAGGCCCATCAGGGCGAGGTCCGGGACTCCGGCGGCGAGGTCCGCGGCCTCGACGTGCGCCACGTGCAGGGTGGGGTCGAAGGTCTGGACGGGGGAGGCCGCCACCTCCGGCCCGGGCACGACGACCACACCGCCGGCGGTGAGCAGCGCGACCTCGTCGGCCCGGTCCGCGTCCAGCACGAACCGTCCCGTGCCGTCGAAGACGCCCGTGCCCGAGCCGCCGGGCGGCCGCCCGGCGAGCGGCGCGAACCACGTCGCCGAGGCGAGGAACGGGGTGGGGTCGGCGACGTAGCCGAGCTCCTCCAGGACGATCGCGAGCTCGACCGGAGGGGTCTCCAGCCAGCCCAGGTCCTGGTAGGTCCGCCAGAGCCGCTCCTCGGGCAGGGACCGCGACTTCGTGACCGTGTCGCGGACCATCTCCCGCAGGAGCCGCTGGTCCTCGTCGAACTCGAAATCCATGAGCGCCCTCGTCTCTCAGAGCCGCGTCGCGGCGGCCAGTTCCGCCGCCGCGGCCGCGGTGCGCAGGACCGCGTCGCCGTAGTGGGCCATCTTCGGGTTGTCCGCCTCGCCGCCGACATGGCGGGCGTAGCCGCCCTCCAGCACGATCGCCATCTTGAAGCGGGCGAGGATCACGTAGTAGTCGATCTCGCTCACGTCCCGCCCGCTGACCCTGGCGTAGTGCTCCAGCAGGTCGGCCCGGTCCGGCATGCCGGTGTAGTCGACATAGCCCTGGCCGCCGCGGTCCTCGCCGGCGTCCGGCCAGCCCATCACCACCCACGCGAGGTCGAGCAGCGGGTCGCCGACCGTGGCCATCTCGAAATCGACCAGCGCCGCGAGCCGGGCCGGCGCGCCGTGCCGGAACATCACGTTCGCGAACTGGTAGTCGCCGTGGATGATGCCGGGCTCCCAGTGGCTCGGGCGGTGGCCGCGCAGCCAGGCGGCGGCCTCGTCGATACCCGGGATGTCGCGGAACCTGAACTTCGCCAGGTGGGCCAGCCAGCGGTCCACCTGCCGGTCGTGGAAGCCCTCGGGCCGGCCGAAACCCTCCAGGCCGCGGGCGCGCCAGTCGACGCCGCCGAGCCTCGCGATGCCCTCCACGAGCTGGTAGGCGAGAGCGGGGCGCAGCGACAGGTCGCTCTTGAACGGCTCGGGCCAGCCGCCGTCGACGTTCATCGGCGACCAGCCGTCCACGTGCTCCATGAGGTAGAAGCACGAGCCGATGACGCCCGTGTCGTCGCAGGCGGCGATGGCCTCCGGGTGCGGGACGCTGGTGCCCTTGAGCGCCGTCAGGACGCGGAACTCGCGCAGCATCGTCTCGTCGCGGCCCGGCGGGACGCGCCGCGGCGGCTTGCGCAGGACCATGGTCCGGCCGCCGCGCCGGACCTCGATGATCTCGTTGGACGTGCCGCCGGAGATCAGCGACGTCGCGACGGGCTCGCCGGGCGCGAGGCCGCGGCCGTCCATCCACCGGGCGAGCGCCGAGCCGTCGACGGGTTCGTTGGCCGGGTCCATGCAGTGAGAATAACATTCTCGTCTGACGATAGTAAGAGTCTCGACCGTGACGTAGTGTTCTCCGGGTGACCGAAGTCTCCGGAGAGCCCGCCTGGCGCCGCAGGGCCGTCGAGCGCTCCACGCGGGCCGCCAAGCTCCGCGCCGAGCAGCGGGTCCAGCGCTTCCTGGACTCGGCTCAGGACCTCATCGCCGAGAAGGGGACGACGGACTTCACCGTCCAGGAGATCGTCGAACGGTCCCGGCAGTCCCTGCGCAGCTTCTACCAGCACTTCGACGGCAAGCACGAGCTCCTGCTCGCGCTTTTCGAGGACGCGCTCGCCCGGGGCGCGCTGGAGATCCGTGCCGCCGCGGCGGCGGAGGCCGACCCGCTGCGCCGCCTGCGGGGCGCCGTCGAGCTCCTCCACGCGCAGTCGCGGCCGCAGCCGCACGTGGAGCGCCCGCTGTTCAGCGACTTCGCGCGCCACCTGCTCGTCCGGAATCCCGCCCAGGTGGCGGCCGCGCACCTCCCGCTGCTCGCGGTGTTCACCGAGCTGATCGAGCAGGCCGCCGCGGCCGGGGCGATCCCCGCGGGCCGGCCCCGGCGGCGGGCCTCCCTCGTGATGCAGACGATCATGTTCGCGGCGCAGGGCAACGGCGTCCCCGCCGAGGGCCGCGCCGCGCCGTTCACCTCCCGCGAGGTCTGGGAGTTCTGCTTCACCGGAATCGCCGGCGCCGGCTCGCCGGCCCCGGAGTGACCGGCGGGGCCCTCCTGCGCACGTCACGTGTCCGACCGCAGCAGGATCGCCCCGCTCGGAGTCAGCCCGCCGCTGCTCACCACCGCGACACGGGCGCCCGGCACCTGCCGCTCACCGCCCTCGCCGCGCAGCTGCGCGACGGCCTCGTGGACCAGGCCCATGCCGTGGGTGCGTCCATGGGAGAGCTGCCCGCCGTGGGTGTTCAGCGGCAGCAGGCCGTCGCGGGCGATGTTCTTGCCGCCGTCGAGGAAGTCCTTGGCCTCGCCGATGCCGCAGAAGCCGAGGGCCTCGATCCACGACAGGCAGTTGATGGTGAACCCGTCGTAGAGCTGCGCCACGTCCACGTCGCAGGGACGCAGCGACGTCCGCGTCCACATGTGCGCGGCCTGCCCGAGGACCTGCGGCTCGTGGGTCAGGGTGCTCTGGTCCCACTCCAGCCGCTCGATGATCTGCGTCCCGACGGCCTCCACCAGGACGGGCGGCTTGGCCAGGTCGCGGGCGGCGCCGACGGCCGAGACGACGACCGCGACCGCGCCGTCGCAGGGCACGTCGCAGTCGTACAGGCCGAACGGCGTGGTGATCGGGCGGGCGTTCAGGTAGTCGTCCATCGTCAGGGGCTCGCGGTAGACCGCCGCCGGGTTCAGCGCGGCGTTCGCCCGCTGGTTCAGCGCGATCCAGCCGAGCGTCTCGCGGGTCGTCCCGTAGCGGTGGAAGTGCCGCTGCGCGTTCTGCGCCAGCGTGTGCGCCGCCGAGACCGCCCCGAACGGGTGCATCCACGCCGCGCCGCCGGACACCCGCCCGCCGCCGGGCGGGTCGATCCGCCCGCGCCGCACCAGGTCGGTGTGCGTGGCCTCCCAGAGCGTGCGGAAGCACAGCACGTGCCGCGCCAGCCCGCCCGCGACCGCCAGCATCGCCGCGATCAGGGAACCGCCCGGACCGAACGTCTCCGCGCCGCCGTTGTGCCAGGTCGGGCGGATGCCGAGCGCCGACTCCAGCGCGGTGATCCCGCCCTCGGCGAACCCGCCGAAGGCCCCGGCGCCCGGATAGGTCGCGAGGCCGTCGATGTCGTCGAGGGCCAGGCCCGCGTCCGCGATCGCCCGCTCGCACGCCGACACGGTCAGCGCCAGGGGCGCCGCCATCAGCCGGCGCCCGATCTCCGAGCTGCCGATGCCGCTGAGCGCGACGCGGTCCTCGAACTTCTCCGGCGTGACCATCGGCCGGACGTGCAGGCCGATCCGCTCCGGCTCCACCGCGTCGGTGGGCAGCCCCGCCGGGTGCTCGCCCTGCTCGGCGGCAGGCCGGAAGAGCGGCAGCCACACGTCGTCGGCCTGCTCGAACACGACCTCCATCCGCATGCCGAGCACCAGGTCGGCGGGGTCGCACTCGACGGCGTTGGTCGTCAGCCGGACGCGAGGATCCTCCTCGACGGCCACCTGCGCCACGACGTACGGGGCGGCCAGCCCAGGCGGGCTGAACCGGTGGTTCACGGTGAAGCCGATCAGCGTCGCGAACCCCGACACCGCCCGCACCCGCAGCCGGGTGCCCCGGCAGTACCGGCACACCGGCTGCGGCGGATGGATCAGCGCCGCGCACGCCTCGCACTGCCGGAAGCGCAGCCGGCCGTCCGCCCCCGCCGTCCAGAAGAACTCGGTCTCATCGGTGATCGACGGCAGGGGGCGGCCCGAAGGTCCGGCCACGTCGCCTCCAGGTGCTCTCTTCGCCGGACGTCAGGACACCGAGATCGCGCGCTCCGGGCAGGAGCGGACCGCCTCCCGGACCTTCCCCTCCTGGCCGGCCGGGACCTCCTCGCTGACCGGCGATGAGTGGCCGTCGATGTCGTCGAGTTCGAAGACGTCGGGCGCCCGCATCGCGCAGAGCGTGTGGCCCTGGCAGAGCTCCTGGTCGACCTGCACCTTCACGATTTCTCCTCCCTGGAGGGTCAGGCCTTGTAGTCGTGCCACTTGAGGTAGCCGCCGGCGTCCACCCGCATCTGCATGCCGGTGACGTAGCGGGACTCGTCGGAGGCCAGGAACAGGACCATGTCGCTGATGTCGCGCGGCTCGACGTAGGGGACGGGCATCGCCTGCTGCGTCCGGAACGCGGGCTCGGCGTCCGCGCGGGTCGGGTGCTCCAGGTCGGGCCGGAACGAGCGGTACATCGGCTCGCTCTGCAGCATGTCGGTGTCGCAGTTGGTCGGGTGCACGACGTTGGCGCGGATCCGCAGTGGGGCCACGTTCCTCGCGAGCTCGTGGATGTAGTGCGAGAGCGCCTGCTTGGCGTACATGTAGGCGTGCCCGCCGGGGTCCCTGCCCGGCTGGTCGATGGTGCCGATGACCATCAGCGCGGCGATGGACCCGGTCGCGATGATCGAGCCGCCCTCGGGAAGGTGCGGCAGCGCGGCCTGGACCGCATTGATCGTCCCGACGAGGTTGGTGTCGACGACGTCGCTCCACGCCCGCAGCGGCGGCCGTCCCTTCATCCCCGCCACGCCCGCCTGCGCCACGACGATGTCGAGCCGCCCGAGCTCGGCGACGCCGCGCTCCACCGCCTCCCGCAGCTGGGCGGCCTCGCGGACGTCCGCCTGGACCGCCACGATGCGCCGCCCCAGTTCCTCGACGAGCCGGACGGTCTCCTTCAGGTCGTCCGGGCGGGCGAGCGGGTAGCCGATCGTCTCGTAGTCCTGGCACAGGTCGACCGCGATGATGTCGGCGCCCTCCTCGGCGAGCCGTACCGCGTGGCTGCGGCCCTGGCCCCGGGCCGCGCCCGTGATGAACGCGACCTTTCCCGCAACACGTCCCATCGGTGTGGTGTCCTCTCCGAGAGAATCCTAGTTCCGGATGTGAGAACATTACTCTCCACGGCGTCGACCGGGAAGCCCCCGGGGTTGGAGGAGCTCATGGAGACCGGGATCTTCGCGGCGGTGGCCGCGTGAGGCCGCTGGAGGGCGTCCGCGTCCTGGAGGTCGCGATGTACGGGTTCGTCCCGTCGGCCGGCGCCGTGCTGGCCGACTGGGGCGCGGACGTGGTGAAGGTGGAGCACGCGGTCGCCGGCGACCCGCAGCGCGGCCTGCGGCAGATCGGCACGATCCGCGTCGACGGCGACCCGAACCCCAACATCGAGCACGCGAACCGCGGCAAGCGCTCCCTGGGGCTCGACCTCACCGTGCCCGAGGGCAGGGTGGTGCTCGACGCGCTGATCCGGCGCTCGGACGTGTTCCTGACGAGCTTCCTGCCCGGTGCGCGCACCAGGTTCGGCATCGACGTCGACGACGTCCGGGCCGTCAACCGGAAGATCGTCTACGCGCGGGGCAGCGCGCTCGGGCCGCGCGGGCCGGAGGCGGGCAAGGGCGGGTACGACATGACCGCGTTCTGGGCGCGCGGCGGCACGGCCGCCAGCCTCACCCCCGCCGGCACCGAGGGGATGATCAGCCCGCCGGGCCCCGCCTACGGCGACACGATCTCCGGCACCAACCTCGCGGGCGGCATCGCGGCCGCGCTGTTCCGGCGCGAGCGCACCGGGGAGCCGTCGACCGTGGACGTGTCGCTGTTCGGCAGCGGCCTGTGGGCGATGGGGCACGGCATCGCGCTCTCTCTTCGCGTCGGCGAGCGGCTTGCCCCGCCCCCGGCGGGTGCGCACGGCTCGCCGAGCAACCCGCTGTCCGGCCTGTACGCCACGTCCGACGGCCGGTACCTGGCCTTCGTCATGCTGCAGCCCGGCAAGTTCTGGGCGGACGTGTGCCGCCACATCGACCGGCCGGAGCTGGCCGGCGACCCCCGCTTCGCCGACGCCGAGCGGATCGCCGCCAACACCGGCGAGGCGGTCAAGATCCTCCGGGAGGCCATCGCCGCCCGGAGCCTGGCCGAGTGGACCGAGCGCTTCGCCACCCTCGCCGGGCCGTGGGCGCCGGTGCAGGACTCGCTGCAGGCCGGCAACGACCCGCAGGCCCGCGCGAACGAGTACATCGTCCAGGCCGGCGACCTCGAACTGGTCGCCAGCCCGGTGCAGTTCGACGTGGCCGCGCCCGACCTGGGCCCGGCCCCCGAGTTCGCCGCCCAGACCGAGGAGATCCTCACCGAGCTCGGCCTCGACTGGGACCGCATCATCGCCCTCAAGACCGCGGGCGCCGTCACCTGACGGTCATCGTGCGCGGTTCACCGCCTTCGCCGCCGCGTCCCAGTGCTCGTCGGCGACCCAGAGCCGGGCGAAGGCGCCCGCGGCCTCGTCCGCGGTCAGGCCGCCGCCGGCGACGCGCTTGATCTCGCGCGCCGCGCCGGTGGCCAGCGCCGCGGCCAGCGAGCGCCAGCCCTCCTCGAAGGAGGCGCGCGGCAGCACCCGGTCGACCAGTCCGAGCCGCTCGGCCTCGGCCGCGCCGAGCACCGTGCCCGCGCCCGCGAGCAGCAGCGCCCGGCCCCGGCCGACGAGCGCGGCGAGCCGTTCGGCGCCGCCCCAGGCCGGCATGATCGCCAGCGTCGACTGGGTGAACCCGATCGTGATGTCGGCGGCCGCCACCCGGATGTCGGCGGCCACCGCCACCTCGGCGCCGCCGCCCAGCGCGTGCCCGTTCAGCGCGGCGATCACCGGGGCGGGAAAGGCCGCGATCCGGTCGCAGACGCCGCGCATCCGCAGCGCCATCGCGGTCGCCTGCTCCTCGGTGCGGAGGGCGGCGAGCTCCTTCAGGTCGCCGCCCGAGACGAACGCGCGGTCGCCCGCGCCCCGGACCACCAGCGCCCCGGCCCCCTCGGCCGCGTCGAGGGCCTCGTCCAGCTGGTCCATGGTGGCGGGCGCGATGGCGTTGCGGGCCCGCGGGCGGTCGATGGTGACGACCGCCACCCCCCGCTCCAGTTCGAGGTCGACCATGAACGCTTCTCCCATGTGAGATTGACATTCTCAATTTTGCAAATAGCGTATGGCATCTGCGCCCGCATCGGGAAGTGGAGCCGGCACCATGCGAACGGTCCCTGAGGCACTGGTCGAGCGGTACGAGGCGGAGGGCTGGTGGACCGGGGAGACGCTCGGGGAGATGCTGGCGCGCGGGCTCGCCAAGGCGCCGGACGCGCAGTTCCGCGTGCACTCGGCGGTGCGGCCGTGGTCGGGGACGTTCCGCGACGTGGAGCGCGTCGCGCGCCGGCTGGCCGCGGGGCTGCGCCGCCGGGGCGTGGGGGCCGGCGACGTGGTGGCGTTCCAGTTGCCGAACTGGATGGAGGCGGCGGCGGTCTTCTGGGCCTCGGCGTTCCTCGGCGCGGTCGTGGTGCCGATCGTCCACTTCTACGGCCGCAAGGAGGTCGGCTTCATCCTGAAGGCCGTGCGGCCCCGCGTGTTCGTGAGCGCCGAGCGGTTCGGCCGCCTGGAGTTCCAGCCGGACCTGTGCGCGGACGTCCCGGTCGTCGGCGTGGTCGGACGCGACTTCGACGACCTGCTCGACCCCGTCCCGCTGCCGGGCGTGGCCGCGGCGGACCCCGCCGGGCAGACCCTGATCGCGTTCACCTCCGGCACGACCCGCGACCCCAAGGGCGTCGTGCACGGGCACCAGACGCTCGGCTGCGAGACGCGCCAGCTCGCCGAGCGCTACCCGCCGGATCTCGCCCGGCAGATCATCTCCGCCCCGGTGGGCCACTTCATCGGCATGCTGAACGCCTGCCTGATCCCGGTGATGCGCGGCACCCCGGTCAACCTCGCCGACGTCTGGGATCCGGGCCGGACGCTCGCGCTGATGAAGAGGGACGGCCTCACCGTGGGCGGCGGCGTGCCGTACTACATGACGAGCCTGCTGGACCATCCCGACTTCACCCCGGACCACCTCCGGCACATGCGGTTCGCCGGCCTCGGGGGAGCGGCCGTCCCGGCGGCGGTCACCACCCGGCTGGCCGGCCTCGGGATCACGGTGTACCGCTCGTACGGCAGCACCGAGCACCCGTCCATCACCGGCTCGCATTTCACCGCGCCCGCGGCGAAACGCCTGCACACCGACGGCGAGGCGCTGCGCGGGGTGGAGATCCGCCTCGCCGCGGACGGCGAGATCTTCAGCCGGGGCCCCGACCTGTGCCTCGGCTACACCGACCCGGAGCTGACGGAGCGGGCGTTCGACTCCGAGGGCTGGTACCGGACGGGCGACATCGGCGTCCTCGACGCGGACGGCTACCTGACGATCACCGAGCGCAAGTCCGACGTCATCATCCGCGGCGGCGAGAACATCAGCGCCCTCGAAGTCGAGGAGGCCCTGCTCGGCATGCCCGGCGTCGCCGAGGCGGCCGTGGTGTCGGCCCCGGACGCGCGGCTCGGCGAGCACGCGGCGGCGGTGCTGCGCCTGCGGCCCGGCCATGCGGCGCCGGCGATCGGGGAGATGCGCGCGCACCTGGAGGGGGCGGGCCTCGCCCGGCAGAAGTGGCCCGAGGAACTGCACGTCGTCGAGGACTTCCCGCGCACCCCGAGCGGCAAGGTCCGCAAGTTCCTTCTCCGCCGAGACATTGCGGCGCGCAACGAGTGAGAATATGATTCTCAATATCGACAAAGGAGGATATCGATGCCGTCGCGCGCGCTGCCCTATCCGCTGTTCGACGCCGACAACCACCTCTACGAGACCCAGGAGGCGCTGACCCGGCACCTGCCGAAGCGGTACGCGAGCGCGATCCAGTACGTGCAGGTGAACGGCCGCACCAAGATCGCCATCCGGGGCCAGATCAGCGACTACATCCCGAACCCGACCTTCGACGTCGTCGCCCGGCCGGGCGCGATGGAGGACTACTTCCGCAACGGCAACCCCGAGGGCAAGAGCAAGCGGGAGATCTTCGGGGAGCCGATGCGCTCGATCCCCGCGTTCCGGGAGCCGGGGCCGCGCCTGGAGCTGATGGACGAGCTCGGCATCCAGCGGACGCTCATGTTCCCCACCCTCGCCAGCCTGATCGAGGAGCGGATGCGCGACGACCCGGACCTGATCCACGTGGTCGTCCACTCCCTCAACCAGTGGCTCCACGAGACCTGGTCGTTCAACTACAAGGACCGCATCTTCACGACCCCCGTGATCAGCCTGCCCGTCGTGGAGAAGGCGATCGCGGAGCTCGACTGGTGCCTGGAGCGCGGCGCCAAGACCGTCCTGATCCGCCCCGCGCCCGTCCCCGGCCACCGCGGCCCGCGCTCGTTCGCGCTGCCGGAGTTCGACCCGTTCTGGAAGCGGGTCGCGGACGAGGGCGTCGTCGTCGGGATGCACTCCTCCGACAGCGGCTACAGCCGGTACGCCAACGACTGGGAGGGCCACGGCGCGGAGATGCTGCCCTTCAAGACCAACGCGTTCCGGATGCTGGCCGAATGGCGCCCGGTCACCGACGCGGTGGGCTCGATGGCCTGCCACGGACTGCTGTCCCGCTTCCCCGAGCTGAGGATCGCGGTCATCGAGAACGGCTCGTCGTGGGTGGCGCCGCTGCTGGGCCAGCTCGCCGACGTCCACAAGAAGGCCCCGGAGGCGTTCACCGAGGACCCGGTCGAGGCGGTCAAGCGCAACGTCCACGTCAGCCCGTTCTGGGAGGAGGACATGGCCGAGCTGGCCGGCCTCATCGGCGTGGACCGCGTGCTGTTCGGCTCCGACTACCCGCACCCCGAGGGCCTCGCGGACCCGGTCAGCTACGTGGACGCGCTGACCCGGCTGGACGAGGACGGGAAGGCCAAGATCATGGGCGGCAACCTGGCCCGCCTGATGTCGGTCTGACGGGCCGGTCCGGATGTGGCTGACATGAACGACGACTCCGTCCGGACCTCGTCCGGCCTGCCCCTGCGGCCCGTCTACGGACCGGAGGACGTCCGCGGGGAGCCGCCCCCTCCCGGGCGCTACCCGTTCACCCGGGGCAACTACCCCTCCGGCTACCGCGGCCGGCTCTGGACGATCCGCCAGTACTCCGGGTTCGGCACCGCCGAGGAGTCCAACCGCCGCTACCGGTACCTGCTGGACCAGGGCGGGACGGGGCTCTCGGTCGCGCTCGACCTGCCGACCCAGTGCGGCCACGACTCCGACGACCCGGAGGTCGGCGACGAGGTCGGCCGGGTGGGCGTCGCCGTCGACACCCTCGCCGACGCCGAGGTGCTGTTCGCGGGCATCCCGCTCGACCGGATCAGCACGAGCTTCACCATCAACGGGACGGCGGCGATCCTGCTGGCGTTCTACGTCGCGGCGGCGGAGAAGGCCGGGGTGCCGAGGGCGAAGCTGACCGGCACCATCCAGAACGACATCCTCAAGGAGTACGCCTCGCGCGGCACCTGGATCTGGCCGCCCGGACCGTCCCTGCGGCTGATCGCCGACACCGTCGAGTTCTGCGCGGCGCAGGTCCCGAGGTTCAACGCGATCTCGGTCGCGGGCGCGCACTTCCGCGACGCCGGCGCCAACGCCGTCCAGGAGATGGCCTTCACCCTCGCCGACGGCGTCACCTACTGCGACACCGTCGTCGAGCGCGGCCGGATGACGATCGAGGAGTTCGCGCCGCAGGTCTCGTTCTTCTTCTACACCCACGGCGACTTCTTCGAGGAGGTCGCCAAGTACCGGGCGGGGCGGCGGCGCTGGGCGACGATCGTCCGGGAGCGGTACGGCGCCACCTCGGACAGGGCGTCGATGTTCCGGTTCGGGTGCGTCGCGGGCGGCGCGTCGCTGTACGCCCCGCAGGCGCGCAACAACGCCGTCCGGGTCGCCTACGAGGCGCTGGCGTCGGTGCTCGGCGGCGTGCAGTCGATGTTCACCGCCGCGTGGGACGAGCCGTTCGCGCTGCCGAGCGAGGAGTCGGCGACGCAGGCGCTGCGCACCCAGCAGGTCCTCGCCCACGAGACCGGCGTCGCGCGCGTCGCCGACCCGCTCGGCGGCTCCTACTTCGTGGAGGCGCTCACCGACGCCACCGAGGCGCGCATCGTCGAGATCATGGACGACCTGGACCGGCACGGGGGCATGGTCCGCGCGATCGAGGACGGCTACCTGCAGGGGCTCATCGCCGACGAGGCGTACCGGCTGCAGCGCGACCTGGAGTCCGGTGAACGCCCGGTCGTCGGCGTCAACCGGTTCGCCTCGGACGAGCCGGCACCCGAGGTCGCCGGCTACGAGCTGGACGCCGCCGGACGGGACCGGCAGCTGAAGCGGCTGGCGCGGGTGAAGGCCGAACGGGACCCCGCGGCCGTGCGCGCCCGGCTCGCCGACCTTTCCCGCGCCGCGGAAGGCGACGCCAACCTGATGGGCCCACTGGTCGACTGCGCGAACGCCTACTGCACGGTCGGTGAGATGGTCGCCGCGCTCAAGGCGGTCTGGGGCGAGTTCCAGCAGCCGGTGGTGTTCTGATGCCCGCCCGGATCCTCATCGCCAAGCCCGGCCTGGACGGCCACGACCGCGGCGCGAAGGTCGTCGCCCGCGCGCTCCGCGACGTCGGCTTCGAGGTGGTGTTCACCGGCATCCGGCAGCGGGTCGAGGACATCGTCGCGATCGCCCTCCAGGAGGACGTCGCCGTCGTCGGCCTCAGCATCCTGTCCGGCGCGCACGTGGCGCTGACCGCCCGCACCGCCGAGGCCCTGCGCGCGGCCGACGCCGGCGACATCGCGGTCATCGTCGGCGGCACCATTCCCGCCGCCGACGTCCCCCGGCTCCGCGACGCGGGCGCCGCCGCGGTGTTCCCGACCGGCACGGCGCTCGACGACGTGGTCACCGGGGTGCGCGACCTGACGGCCGTCCCGCCGGCCGTGCCCGGCCCCGTGGGCGACGGCTGAACCGGCGAACTGGAGGAACCGTGCGGATCGGTGTGATGAGCGGGCCCGAGCGCGGGGACTCCGCGCGCAAGGCGAAACGGATGGTCGAGGACGCCCGGTGGGCCGAGTCGGCGGGGCTGGACACCGTCTGGGTGCCGCAGGTCCCCACCGACTTCGACGCCCTGCTGGCGGTCGCCCTGATGGGGACGGCGACGAGCCGCGTCGAGCTCGGGACCGCGGTGGTCCCGCTGCAGTCGCAGCACCCGGTCGCGCTGGCGCGGCAGGCCCTGTCCGCGCAGGCGGCCACCGGAGGGAGGCTCGCGCTCGGCGTCGGGCCGTCCCACCACTGGATCGTGCGGGACATGCTCGGGCTGCCCTACGAGCGGCCCGCCGGGTACACCCGCGACTACCTCGACGTGCTGGACGCCGCGTTCGCCGGGCCCGGCCCTGTCGAGGTGGAGAACAAGACGTTCTCGGTGCACAATCCGCTCGGGCTGGGACCGGTGGCCCCGCTGCCGGTCCTGGTCGCCGCGCTCGGCCCGGTGATGCTGAGGCTCACGGGGGAGCGGGCCGACGGCACGGTGCTGTGGATGGCCGACGAGAGGGCCGTCGGCGAGCACGTCGTCCCGCGCATCACCAGGGCCGCCGAGGAGGCCGGGCGGCCCGCGCCGCGCGTCGTCGCGGGCGTACCGGTCTGCCTGTGCCGGCCGTCGGAGGCGGACGCGGCCCGCGAGCGCGCCAACCGCATCCTCGGCGAGGCCGAGATCTCCCCGAACTACCAGCGGCTGCTGGCGTACGGCGACGCCCGGGACGTCGGCGACATCTGCGCGGCGGGCGACGCGGCGGCCATCGCGGAGCGGTTGCGCCGGTTCGCGGACGCGGGCGTCACCGACCTGTCGGTGCGGCTGCTGCCGATCGGCGCGGGCAGGGACGAACTGGTCGCCTCCAAGGAGCGGACCAAGGAGCTGCTCGCGGGACTCGCGGCGGACCTGCGATGAGCGCCGGCCCGCTCGCGGGCATCCGCGTGCTGGAGGTCGGCCACATCCTGGCCGGGCCGTACGCGACGATGATGCTCGCCGACCTCGGCGCCGAGGTCACCAAGATCGAACCGCCGGGCGGCGACCTGTCGCGGCAGGTGGGCGACTCCTACTTCGCCAGCCTCAACCGCGGCAAGCGCAGCATCCGGATCGACCTGGCGTCCGGGGCGGGCCGGGAACGGCTCGGCGAGCTGGCCGCCGGGGCGCACGCCCTGCTGGTCAACCTGAAGCCCTCGGCGATCCGCCGGTTCGGCCTCACCCACGACGCGCTGCGGCGCCACAACGAGCGGATCGTCTGCGTCGCCCTCACCGGCTTCGGGCTGGACGCGGGCGACCATCCCGCGTTCGACTACGTCGTCCAGGCCGCCACCGGGGTCGCGGCCCTCACCGGCGACCCGGCCGGGCCGCCCACGCTGCCCGGCTACTCCTCGGCGGACAACTCGGCCGGCCTGACCGCGGCCCTCGGCCTGCTCGCCCAGATCGTGTCCGGGCGCGGCGGCCAGGTGGAGGTGTCGCTGCGGGACGTGATGCTCTCCCAGCTCAACTACCGTGCGTCCGCCTACCTCAACGAGGGCACCGAGCCTCGCCGGCTGCCGTCCGGCGCGCACTCCCACTACGTCCCGGCCCAGCTCTTCGCGACCTCGGACGGGTACCTCGCGCTGTTCATCACCCACGACGGCTTCTGGAAGGCGTTCTGCGCAGAGTCCGGCGTCACGGGCTTCCCGACGATGGCCGAGCGCACGGCGCGGCGCGCGGAGGTCCTCGCCGTGGTGGCCCGTGCACTGGCCGCCGACACCGCTGCGGGCTGGGAGGCCAGGCTCCGTCCGCTGGGCATCCCGGCGGCGGCCGTGCGGACGCTCCCGGAGGCGCTGACGGCCGCGCCCGGCGCGATCGTGACGGCGGGAGGGTACCGGCTGGTGGGGAGCCCGATCCGGGTCGGGGGATACGAGCCGCGCTACGGGCCGCCGCCGCGCCTGGGAGAGCACGGGGACCTGACGTGAGCGAACGGGCCGCGCTCGCCTTCGAGGAGCGCGAGTACACGGCCGCGCGGCTGGACGCGCTCTCCGGCGGGCTCGCCGGCGTGCTGGCGCGCCGCGGGGTGCGGGCGGGCGATCGCGTCGCGCTGATGGCCTCGAACCGGCCGGAGTTCGTCGTCGCCGTCCGGGCGGCCTGGCGGCTGGGCGCGGCGGTCGTGCTGTTCAGCCCCTCCTGGAAGCGCGGCGAGGTCGAGCACGCGCTGCGGGTCACCGAGCCGGCGCACGCGGTGGGCGACCACCCGCTGCTCGCGGGGCTGATGCCGATGCTGCACCTGGACGACGGGCCGATCCGTCCCGCCGAGGCGCCCTTCCCCGGCGCGGCCTTCCCCGAGCCCGCCCCGGACGCCGACGCGCTGCTGGTGTTCAGCTCGGGGACGACCGGCCTGCCGAAGGCGGTCCGGCACACGCACGCCTCGTTCCGCGCCGCCGTCCGGAACTGGCGGGCGACGCTGGAGCTGACCGCGCGCGACCGGATCCAGATCGCGACGCCGCCGTCCCACATCCTCGGCCTGCTCAACATCGAGACGGCGCTGGCGTCCGGCGCCTGGATGCGGCTGCACCGCCGCTTCGACCTGGACCTCGTCCTGCGGACCATCGAGACCGACCGGATCACCGTCGAGATGGCCGTCGCGCCGATCGCGCTGGCGATCGCGTCGCATCCGGATGTGGAGTCGTTCGACCTGTCGTCGCTGCGCTACATCATGTGGGGCGCGACGCCGGTGACGCCGCAGGTCGCCGAGACCGTCACCCGGCGGACCGGGGTCGGCTGGGTGCCCGCCTACGGGGCCAGCGAGCTGCCCGTCATCGCCTGCAACCCGGTCCGCGGCGCGCGCCTGGACAGCGTCGGACGGCCCGCGCCCGGCGTCGAGCTGCGGGTGGTGTCGCCGCGGACCGGCGAGCCGGCCGGGCCGGGGGAGACCGGCGAGATCCAGGCGCGGTCGGACTCGCTGATGGCGGGCTACCTGCCCGCCGAGGCGACCGAGGGCGCGTTCGACGGCGGCTGGTACCGGACCGGAGACGTCGGCCGCGTCGACGCCGGGGGATGGGTGACGCTCACCGGCCGCACCAAGGAAATGATCAAGGTGCGCGGGTTCCAGGTCGCGCCCGCCGAGGTCGAGGCCGTCCTGCACGGCCATCCGGACGTCGCCGACTGCGCGGTGTACGGGATCCCGGACGGCGCGGGCGGGGAGGCGGTCGTCGCGGCGGTCGCCGCCGGCGGCCCGGTCGACCCCGGCGAGCTGATCGCACTCGTCGGCGACCGGCTGGCCTCCTACAAGCGCCCGAGCGAGGTCGTGCTGGTCGAGGAGATCCCCCGGCTGCCGTCCGGCAAGGTACTGCGCCGCGTCCTCCGGGAACGCCACCTCCGTCCCGACGGTCAGTCCTCGTAGACGACGGTGATGTCCTCGGACACCGGCTCGCCCTGGCAGGTGAGGACCCAGCCTTCGGCGATCTCGTCGTCCTCCAGCGCGTTGTTGACGCGCATCTTCGCCTCGCCGTCGGTCACCTGGGCCATGCACGTGGCGCAGTTGCCCGCCTCGCAGGAGAACGGCGGCGCGAGCCCGGCCCTGCGCGCGCTCTGCAGGAGCGTCTCGCCGGCGTGCTGCGGGACCGTGTGCCGCTTGCCCGCCAGGACGATGGTGACCGTGCCCTCCTTCGCCGGGCCCGCCGGCTCCTCGCTCGCGGGGGCGAACCGCTCGATGAAGATCCGGTCGTCCTGGACGCCGAGGGACCGCAGGGCCTCCTCGACCAGGTCCATGAACGGGGCCGGGCCGCAGACGTAGAAGTCGGCGTCCCGGTCGGTGCCGGTGAAGCTCCGCACCCGGCCGCCGGTGACGAATCCGCTCTCCGCGTCCAGGTGGCGCTCGACCTCCAGACGGCCGGGATGCCGGCCGGTCAGCTCGGCGAGTTCGGCATCGAAGATGACCGAGCCGCCGTCCCGGTCGGCCGCCAGCACCCGGACCCGCCGGTCCGTGGTGGCCAGCGCGCTCTTGACCAGGGACGCGATCGGCGTGATCCCGCTGCCCCCGCAGAAGGCCACCAGCGGCGCCGCGGTCTCGCGCAGGCAGAACGCGCCGGCCGGGCGGGTGACCTCCACCAGGTCGCCCGTCGCGAGGTTGTCGAGCATCCAGTTCGAGACCAGGCCGCCCGGCACCCGCTTCACCGTCGTCCTCAGCTCGCCGTCGGTGTCCGGTGAGCTCGACATCGAGTAGCTGCGCAGGGTGCCGCAGAGCCGGAACGTCAGGAACTGCCCGGCCCGGTAGGGGAACGGCGCGTCCAGCGCATAGGTGCGGGTGTCGGGCGTCTCGTCGACGACCCGGGTGATCCGGACCCGGTGGAAGCCATGGTCGTGTGCCATACGGGTCACTTCGGCGGGAACCGCAGGGCGCCGTCGAGGCGGATGACCTCGCCGTTGAGGTAGTCGTTCTCGCAGATGTGCTGGACGAGCGCGGCGTACTCGGGGGAGCGCCCCATCCGCTTGGGGTGCGGCACCTGCGGGCTCCAGTACGCCTCAAGCTGGTCGCCGGCCTTGCCGTAGGCCGGGGTGAGGAACGTGCCGGGCGCGATCGTGACGACGCGGACGCCGAGGGGGGACAGGTCGCGGGCGGCGACGATCGTCATGCTGGCGACCCCGCCCTTGGCGGCGGCGTAGGGGATCTGCCCGATCTGGCCCTCGTAGGCGGCGATCGAGGCGGTGTTGACGATGACGCCCCGGGCCCCGTCGCCCGTGGCGGGCTCCTGCCTGCCGATCGCGGCCGCGGCCAGCCGCATCACGTTGAAGACGCCGGTCAGGTAGACCTCGATGGTCGTGCGGAATCCGGCGAGGTCCATCGGCGAGCCGTCCCTGCCGACGAGCCGCCCGCCGGCCGCCGGGCCGCCGTGCACGTCCACGGAGATCCGCAGCGGCCCCGCGGCCTCCGCCTCGGCCAGCGCGGCGCGCACGGCGTCCTCGTCGGTGGCGTCGGTCCGCACGTACCGGACGCCGAGCTCGTCCTCCAGCGCCTTGCCCTTCTCGTCGGCGAGGTCGGCGACGACCACCTTCGCTCCTGCCGCGTGGAGGCGGCGGACGGTGGCCTCGCCGAGCCCGCCGGCGCCGCCGGTGACGATCGCGGAGCTGCCCTCGATCTGCATCCCGTTACCCTCTCTTGCGAGTAGGAATCTTTGTAAGAGAGAATAGCATTCTCATGAACATCACCATGATCCTGGAGATGGCCGCCTCGGCCGGCGACCGGCCGGCGGTGACGGCCGGGGGCCGCTCGCTGACCGCCGCCGGCCTGCTGCGCAGCGCCCACGCCGCCGCCGAGCGGTTCCGGCGCCACCCCGCCGTCCTCTACCTGGCGGCGAACCACCTCGCCTACCCGGTCGCGCTGTTCGGCGCCGCCGTCGCGGGCGTGCCCTTCGTCCCCCTCAACTACCGGCTCGGCGGGCAGCGGCTGGACGAGCTGCGCTCCCGGCACCCCGGCGCGCTGCTGCTCCGGCCCGACGACCTCGACACCTTCGTCGATGAGACCGGGGCGGCCGCGCCGGCGGAACCGCCCGGCCAGGTCGACGGGCAGGACCGCGACGCCGTCGCGGCCCTGCTGTACACCAGCGGCACGACGGCCGCGCCCAAGGCGGCCGTCCTGCGGCACCGGCACCTGCTCGCGTACGTGCTGAACACCCTGGAGTTCGCTTCCGCAGACCCGGCGGACGCCGCGCTCGTCGCGGTCCCGCCGTACCACGTCGCCGGCCTGGCGAACCTGCTGACGAACCTCTACACCGGACGGCGGGTCGTCTACATGCCGGCGTTCGACGCGCGGCTGTGGCTGGAGACCGTCCGGGACGAGGGCATCACGCACGCCCTCGTCGTCCCGACGATGCTGGCGCGGATCGTCGCTGAGGTGCAGGGGGCCGACGCGGCGACGCCGACGCTGCGCAACCTCGCCTACGGCGGCGCGCGGACCCCCATGCCCGTCCTGGAGCGGGCGCTGCGGATCTTTCCCGGTACCGGATTCGTCAACGCCTACGGGCTGACGGAGACGGCGTCCTCCATCGCGGTCCTCGGCCCGGGCGACCACCGCAAGGCTCTCGCCGCGACCGAGCCCGAGGTCCGGGCGCGGCTCGGGTCGGTGGGCCGCGCCCTGCCCGGCGTCGAATTCCAGATCCGCTCCGACGACGGCGATCCTTTGGGGGCGGGACGGACCGGGCTCGTGTTCGTGCGCGGCGAGCAGATCTCCGGCGAGTACGGGGACAAGAGCGCCCTGGACGCCGACGGCTGGTTCGCCACCCGCGACCGTGGCCGCCTCGACGCCGACGGTTACCTCTTCATCGAGGGGCGCGCAGACGACACCATCATCCGGGGCGGCGAGAACATCGCCCCCGCCGAGATCGAGGACGTCCTGCTGGCCCATCCGGGAGTCGAAGAGGCCGCGGTGCTGGGCGTGCCCGACTCCGAGTGGGGGCAGCGCCTTGTCGCCGTCGTCGTCGGTGAGGGCGACCCGCAGGAGATCAGGAGCTGGGTTCGGCAGCGGCTGCGCTCCGCCCAGACCCCCGACGAGATCGTCTTCCGCGCCGAACTGCCGAAGACCGAGACCGGGAAGCTGCTGCGCCGCGTCCTGGTGGCCGAGATGGACACAACGCTGGAGGACACCCGTGCCTGAAGCCGTCATCACCTCCGCCCTGCGCACCCCGGTCGGCACCGCCTTCAAGGGGACCCTGCGCGACACCGACGCCTACGACCTGGCGCACCACGTGGTCGCCGCGGCCGCGTCCGGCCTCGACCCCGACCGGATCGACGACGTGATCCTCGGCGAGGGCCTCTACGGCGGGGGCGTCGTGGCGCGCCACGCCGCGGTCACCGCCGGTCTGTCCTCGGTCGCCGGGCAGGCCTGCAACCGGCACTGCGCCGCCGGCCAGGCCGCCGTCCAGGACGCCGCCGCGAGCGTCCGCGCGGGCATGGACGAACTCGTCATCGCGGGAGGCGTCAACTCGGCCTCCACCTCGCCGAAGTCGAGCTTCCGGGTCGGCGGGGAATGGGTCGAGCCGTGGC